>NZ_CP007588.1:0-338963 GCF_000732905.1 Weissella tructae | reverse complement strand
TGTCATCAAATCAACTTCCATCAAAGGACGAATCTTTGTGCGGTGCTTCACTTTATATCCAAAATATAACGCTAAGAAAATCGGAATAGCCGCATATGTTGTAATAATGGCTTGCCAATTCCATTCCGTAATTGATCCCTGGAAAGACGCAACATCTTGTCCCAAGACAATAATAACTGACATAACAAGCGCTAAAATAGGTCCTACTGGGAACCACTTAGCATGATAGTGTAATTCTGAGATGTCATGTCCTTGTGCTTTAAAGGCACGACGGAAACGATAATCGGCAATTGCAATCCCAATCCATGTAATAAATCCGGTTAATCCAGACGCTGCAACTAAGTATAGGTAAACATTTTCACCCACAACACTCGTCAGAAATACCAAGAAACTAACCAAGATTGTGACAATTAACGCATTCACTGGAATACGCCCTTTACCACTCAATTTCCCGAAGAACTTTGGTGCTGTTCCTTCACGTGACATTGAATACAACATACGTGATGATGTATACAAACCTGAGTTCGCAGCAGACAACACTGATGTCAAGATAACAGCATTCATTACTGAAGCAGCACTCGCAAGTCCTGCACGTTCAAATACTAAGGTAAATGGTGACACGGCAATATTACTTTCACTCGCATTAAGCAATGATGGGTCTTTATAGTAGATAACTGCGCCAATCACAAAGATTGATAGAATGTAGAATAGTAAAATACGCCAAAATACTTGCTTAATTGCTTTGGGTACTGATGTTTCTGGTGTTTCTGATTCACCCGCTGTAATTCCAACGAATTCTGTTCCTTGGAATGAAAAACCAGCGACCATCAACACGGCCAGGATTCCATTCCAGCCATTTACAAAACCACCATTTCCAGCGCTCAAATTGTGAGCAACGTCAGGCTTGTATGTCATGATTCCTAGAATCATTGCAAATCCCACTGCTAAGAATACCAAAACCGCGATAACTTTAATCATAGCCATTAAGAATTCAGCTTCACCAAATGCTTTGGTAGATAGTAGATTAATTGAAATAATTAATACCATAACTGCCACAGACCAAATAATTGTTGGTACATCTGGGAACCAATAACGCATAACCACTCCGACCGTCGCTGCTTCAACAGCCACTGTAACGGTCCAATTCAACCAAAAATTCCATCCCATCGCAAATCCAAATGCAGGATCAACAAATCGATCCGCATAAGTTGAGAATGATCCAGAAACAGGCATGTATGTGGCCATTTCTCCAAGACTTGTCATCAAGAAGTACACCATCAATCCAGTGATAGCGTATGCTGCAAGCGCACCCAGTGGTCCGGCTTGCGAGATTGTTGCGCCAGATGCCACGAACAATCCTGTTCCAATTGTTCCACCCAATGCAATCATTGATAAGTGACGCGTCTTCAATGTACGCTTCAGCTCACCGGTATTTGCTTCATTTTCCATCTTTTTTCCTCCATAACATGAGGCCCCGTCACAATAAGCTAATAAAAAACCCTTAGTTTATACAAAAGCGCATAAACTAAGGGGTTTAGTCCTATAGAATATCATTGATAGCGCTCCGCAATTCCTTGCGACAATCCAACCACTGTTAATGTCTGGACCAACAACCAACATTGCCATGTTGTTATTTCGGCAATCTTCCCTTTCATCAATCGCTTTACCTGCCGGTTTGATTGATTACTCTTGTTGACTGCAACCTCTATTCATTTTATTTACATAACCGAATATAGCATGTATATCTAACTCAAGTCAACCTTAACCAATTGCACCATAAATCATACCTACCACTAAAATTGCCAAAACAAGTCCTGTAATAAGAACATATGTTGTATCTTTGGCATGCAAGAAATAGATAATTGAACTTACCACTCGTAAAACTGGTGTCAAAATCAAGCAGAACAATCCCATCATCATCCATGCTGTTCCGTTCAACGATAACATGGCTTGATATATATCAACTAAATTAGTTGGTACCGCAGTAGCTGGTGTCATAAAGAACAGCGCTAATCCTATAATCATAATAGTCATTGAAATTCCCACACCAATACGCATAATAATCGCGATGCGTTGTTCCATGATTTGAAGTGAATTTTCTGTCTGTTCCATATTAAGCACCTGTTATTCCTTTCATAATTAGCTGTATGGCCATAATTAAAACAACTGGAATAAAGATATATCGTAGTAACTTAGCTGGCAAATATTGCATAATACGTGCGCCTAATGCTGCTCCAGCTACCACACCTACTGCAATCGGTACCGCAATAAGTGGTTGCAACATCCCGTTGAAGAAATAGACCAACGCTGATGCGGAAGCCGTAACCCCCATCATAACGTTAGACGTTGCTGATGATGGCTTAAGCGGCATTTTCATAACACCATCCATAGCCATCACTTTGAACGCACCTGACCCAATTCCCAATAATCCAGATGCAATTCCAGCACCAAACATCACACTTGATCCTCCAGGAACATTTTCCAGTGTATATGATATTTGCTTTTGTTGTTGCTTATCGTAATATGATCCATTTAGCTGTAACTTCGTTGCTAATGGATCTGCTTCTTCTGCCGCTACATCTGCTTTGGGATTACGTACTTTATTCACCATGTTCCATACTTGGAACAGTAACAAGCCACCAAATAAGAAGAACAACCAGTTAGCTTTCATATATCCTGATAATATCGCACCAATTAAAGCACCTACTGTTGTAAAAATTTCTAAAAACATCGCGACTCTTAAATTAACAATATCGTCCTTCAAAAAAGCAATTGCTGATCCAGAACTTGTTGCAATCACCGCAATAATACTTGCACCAATTGCATATTTAATATCAACGCCTAAAAACACCGTTAATATTGGCGTCACAATCATTCCACCACCTAATCCTAATAACGCACCAAAAATCCCGGCCGCAATCCCTGTTATTAGCATAATTATAAGTTGATCCATTGTTCATAATCCCCCAAAAGTATTTAAGAAACTCTGTATTTTTGATTATACGCCTCTTATATGGTTTACACTAAACATAATCACTTATTTTTATAGGAGTTGTGTATGTTAATCCAGAACTTAAAAACACAAAAATGGTTACTTGGTATTAGTTCCTTTGGGTTCCTAAGCCTATTGTTGATGAAACTCTTCCATAACACATGGTTAAGTTTATTGGACACTGTAACCATCCAATTAGCACCCAAAATGCTACCTAACTATCTGCGTATTCCGTTTAATCTTTTCTATAGCTTTAACACAGGTTTTTTAGTATTCGCCGTCTTGTTTCTATTCATCTTCTTCTTTTGGGGATTTAAATTTAAAATTCCAGCTGCATGGGTCGGATTTACTAGTATCGGTGGTGCAATTATCCTTCTAATTTTTAACTTAATGCTAAATGGCGTTACTCACCAAACGTTCCCAGCACATGCAGCATTTTGGGTAACGCTTATTTATTCATTTTGGGTGATTTTTGTACAGCCAGAATTAACAACATTACGTCGTCGATGGCATTGGTCTATCGCAACACTTTGTCTTATCATCTGGGGCTCAACTATGCTGTACAGTCTTTTCCAACCTGGCCTAGCTTTTAGTAGTATTTTAGCTGGTTGGTTTTTAGCTATAATATGGCTAGAAGCTTGCGAAATACTCTACGTCCGCTATGCTCACATTGCTAGTAAGATGCCCATTTTTCATAATTCTTGGTACTAACCACAAACTTATTTCAAATCATAAAAAATAGGCGACTAGCATCAGAATCATTCTGATGATTAGTCGCCTATTTATTTTTAATCGCACCGTCGCTAATTTTTCACATTAATTGCGCTTAACGACGACGGAAATATGTGCCTAATGTTGTTAATAGTGTTGCAAATCCAACTGCAATAATACCAACATTTGTCTTACCAGTACCAGTTTCTGGCAATTCTTGTGCTACTGATGGTGTTTCTTTTCCAGTCTTTACAGACGGATGATTCTTTTCACCTGATGTTGTTTTACCCTTTTCATCATTTCCTTGGCCAATGAAAGGCGTTGGCTTTGATGATTTCGGGTCTTCTAATCCTGGTTCTTCTGTCTCTGTTGCAACTTCAGCATCTGGATCCTTTTCTTCAGGAATCTCTTCAACTTCTTCTTCACCCGGAATTTCTTCCACGGTTTCTTCGTTAGGGTTTACTTCAATCACTGGTGGTTCTGTGATTTCTGGCTTTTCTTCTAACTTAGGTTCTTCTGTTTCAGTTGCGTTATCTTCCTTTGGTTCTTCAACCTCTGGCATCTCTTCAACTTCTTCTTCACCCGGAATTTCTTCTACGTTTTCTTCGTTAGGCTTTACTTCAACCGTTGGTGGTTCTGTCACTTCTGGCTTTTCTTCTAACTTAGGTTCTTCCGTTTCAGTTGCGTTATCTTCCTTTGGTTCTTCTTCCTTAGGGAATTCTTCAACTTCTTCTTCATCTGGAAGTTTTTCCACGTTTTCTTCGTTAGGCTTAACTTCAACTGTCGGTGGTTCGGTTACTTCTGGCTTATGTAAATGATTTTCTTCTTCACTTGGATTTCCAGTTTCATAGTCTGGTTCCTTAGGTAAAGGTGTTGTTGTTTCATCAGGATTATGTTCTTCATTTTCAGTTTCATGATCCGGCTTTAACAACGGTGGGTTTTGTGCCCCTTGTAACAAATTATGTACTTCGAATCCACCATCTTGTGTCAAATTATTAATAAATAGTTGACCATTAAGTGATCCACCCTTTGTGGTCATAGTTGCCTTTGGAGCATACATGTCTCCAATAATTCCATAACCATTGGCTTGTATAGTTTCTACTTCTGGGAACAACCAAACAATCTTTCCCGCCAGCATACGCATTGTTGCGTTTCCCGCATCTTTATTTGGTGCCCCTGTATTAACAACACCATTATTGTAAACAATTGAACCTCCTGGTCCAAAAGTAACGTTTTTAGCCGTTGTCTTTACAATAATACGATTGTAATCTGTCAACGCACGACCTGCTACTTTTTCCGGTAGCCAAATGTCTTTCAATTGGACATCATCTCCAGAAATGTTTACAACCACGACATCCTTGTCTTCTTTTGATACTTCTAATTCAAAGCCAGGCTTTGCTTTAACATCAGCCCCCATTTTTGAAAAAGCTGCTTGTCGTTGATACATTTGTGATTCCAATGTTGCAAAGAAATTATCCATTTCATCATTATTGAAAGTCAATGCAGTATTGTCGCGGTCACTAACGCGATTCTTTAAATCGACACTTTCACGTGTGACAAATCCATTTCCTTCCATAACAGGCATGCTTGTTGTTTGGATATTCATGTTACCACCTAGCACCAAACTAGGTGTAAATGTTGGTAACTTAGGATCTCCAACTACAACATTATCAAATCCACTAGCTGCGGCTCCAAATGTGAATCCTCCCTTGACGATTACATCCCCTTTAACAGCTGCAGCACCTTCAATATCGGCTGTATGAACAGTGTGATTACCTAAAATAATGGCATTGTAGTTCGTTGCAACACGAGAAACTTGTTCCTTCGTGAACTTCCCCTTCGGCTTATGGTGATCACCATGAATATGATGATTATCATGTGGACGAGCTAATGTTGTTTGGTCATCTGCTTTAGCGGTTGTGGCTAGAACCATCGTACTTGCTAGCGCACTCATAATTAGCATATGACTCTTTAAAAGATTTTTATAATGCATAAATTGCATCCCCCTTTTTTATAATTTCTAAGACAAGAGCCTATAATACTACATATACCAATTCGACACAACTTAAAGTAAGTAATATTATGCCTATACACACATAATGAAAAACACCCTTTAGACCAATGTGAAATTAATCACTTTATCTAAAGGGTGTTTTCTCATTTTATCTAGTTGTTTTGGGTTAGAAAATCCCGTCAATTTCGCCCATATTATCGACTGTAATATGATTAGCCGCTGGGTCTGCTGGCAATCCGGGCATCGTTAAGATGCTACCTGTCAAGGCGACTAAGAATCCAGCCCCTAGTTTAGGCACAAATTCACGTACATGGATTGCAAAGTCTTTTGGTGCACCTAACTTCTTAGCATCGTCTGACAAAGAATATTGTGTCTTAGCAACCACAATTGGTAACTTGTCCCATCCATATTTCGCAAATTCAATTAATTGACGTTGTGCTTTACCAGATAGTTCAACATCTGCACCACCATAAATTGTTTGTACGATTGCTTGTAGCTTTTCTTTAGCACTCATGTCTGGTGTATACAACGGTGTGTACGCACTAGCTGCTTGAGTCGCCTTCACAACGGCATCAGCCAATGTCAGCGCCCCATCTCCACCTTGTACCCAAACGTCGGCGACATAGGCTTGTACCCCGAATTGTGCAACATACTTTTGCACAATTTCCATTTCTTCAGCCGTATCAGCGGTGAATTGATTAATGGCAACAACAACAGGCACACCGTATCGTTGCATACTCTTAATATGTTGACCTAAGTTACTCAAGCCAATCTCAAGGGCAGCTACATTGGGTGTTGTTAAGTCTGTTTTCGCAACGCCACCGTGCATTTTCAAAGCACGGATTGTTGCTACAACAACAATTGTGTCTGGATGCTTTTCTAACAAAGGAACTTTAATATCCAAAAACTTTTCGGCACCTAAATCAGCACCGAATCCAGCTTCAGTAACAACATAATCAGCTAATTTCAACGCTGTACGTGTTGCCAAAATTGAATTTGTTCCTTGCGCAATGTTGGCAAACGGCCCACCATGAATCAAGGTCGGTGTGTGTGCAATAGTTTGAACCAAATTCGGCTTCAATGCATCTTTTAATAGCGCAGTAATCGCACCACCTACACCTAATTCTTGAACCGTAACGGGTACCTTCGCGTAAGTATATCCAATAACAATTTTATTAATACGTTCTTGTAGTTCTTCAATGGTTTTAGATAGTGTTAAGATAGCCATTAATTCTGAGGCAACCGTAATATCAAATCCATCTTCACGCGGTACCCCACTTGTTGGACCACCAAGTCCAATGGTCACATTTCGCAACGCACGATCATTAACATCTAGCGCACGCTTCCATAAAATACGACGCGGATCTAATTGTAAGTTATTGCCTTGATACAAATGGTTATCAATCAACGCTGCTAGAGTATTATGGGCACTCGTCAACGCGTGAAAATCTCCTGTAAAGTGCAAGTTAATTTCATCCATTGGAATAACCTGTGAGTATCCACCACCCGTGGCACCACCCTTCAATCCCATAACAGGCCCTAATGATGGTTCACGTAGCGCAATCATTGTACGGTGATTTTGAGCCAATGCGTCGGCTAATCCCACTGTCACTGTTGATTTTCCTTCACCAGCCGGTGTTGGGTTAATAGACGTGACTAGAATCAACTTACCCATGTCAGCATTTTTCTCATGAGATTCGTCCAACCATACTTTGGCTTTATGACGCCCATACGGCTCCCATTCTGATTCAGATAGACCGGCAGCTTCTGCAATTTGATCAATTGGCCACAATGTAGCTTCTTTAGAAATCTGGATATCACTCTTCATATTCTTCCCCCTTACAATGGAACGGCATAATGTACTATCAGTGTAGCCCATTCCATAAAAAAAAGCGACCAAAGGTCGCTCTAATCAACTTATTCGCCTTTAACCAAAGTACTTTTTCGTTAAGCGGGCCTCTGTTCCATCTGATTTCAATTCAGCTAGAACGTCATTTAATTTCTCACGTAATATTTTATCTTCCTTACGCACGCCAACTCCATATGCATCTTTAGAATATGCCGTCGGAATTGTGGTTAACGCAATCTGAAACTTTTCTGTTGCTAAATAATACTTAGCATAGTCTGCATCAATCAACACGGCATCTAAACGACCAACCTGTAAATCGTTGATTGCCTTATCAAAAGTATCATATTGAATAGGCGCTGCTTTTAATTGGTTTTTTAATACGTCCGGTTCTTCATTAAAAATTGTCAAACCTGCTGAACCAGATTGTACACCTAATTGTTTGTCAGTCATTTCAGCCACTGACTTAATGTCACCATTACGAACTAAGAGAACTTGTTGTGTTTGATGATAAGTATCTGTAAAGGCAACTTTGCTTTCACGCTCTGCATTCTTTGTATACCCATTCCAAATAACATCAATGTGTTGCGTGACTAACTCGGTTTCTTTCATTGACCAATCGATCACTTGAAATTCTGGTGTTAGACCGAGTTTTTTAAATGCTGCTTGTGCTAATTCAACATCATAACCAGTTAGGTTTCCCTGTGCATCTCTAAATCCCATCGGCACATAGGTATCATCCAATCCAATAACAATCTTTTGACGTTGACTAACATCATTCCAAGTATCAGAACGTTGCATACTTTTAATCCACAGACCACCAACAATGAGGATTAGCACAAAACATACGATACTATTTCCAATGACTTTTTTTCGCTTCTGAGCCTTTTTTTCTGGTGACATACCTTACTCCTATCGTTGGACATCGGTACTGAAGTCAAAGACAGTTGCATCTAATTGATCAGCAAAAGCTAAATCATGTGTCACGATTAATTGTGTCACACCTTGCAATTGCAGTCCTTTAATCACTTCAACCACACGAGCCGTTGACGCTTCATCTAACCCCGATGTTGGTTCATCATAAGCCAATACCCCTGGTTGCATTGCTAAGGCGCGTGCGATTGCCACACGTTGTTTCTGACCACCTGATAATGCATGTGGGTATTGATTTTGATAAGCCGTCAAATCTAATTGTTCCATTAAGGCCTTAACTTGTTCGTCCACTTCATTTTGCGGTAACTTGGCAACTAATTTAAGGGCCAATCCAATATTTTCTTTTACAGAATATTGTGGAAACAAGTTGAAGTCCTGAAAAATAACCCCCACTTGTGCTCCCATACGATTTCCAGTGACATCAACATCATCCCCTGATAATGTCATACGCCCTGAATCAGCTGGCAATAAGCCGGCTAGGATACGTAAAAATGTTGTTTTTCCAATTCCAGAGGGTCCTACGATGGTCATGATTTCTCCAGGTTGGACACGGAGATTCAAATCTTTAAAAATAACGCGATCATCATATTTCTTGTTTAAATCTGTAATTTCTAACATCATATCTCTCCTTCTTATTGGTAATAATTCAATCGATTTTCAATCGTGCGCAAAATGCTAGTTAAGAACACTGTTAGTAATAGATATAACGCCCCAACCATCAAATATGGCACTAACGTAATGTCACGTGCAACGGCGATATTACCTGCGCGCATCAAGTCACCCAATCCAATCACATAGACTAATGATGAATCCTTAACGAGACTAATCACTTCGTTTCCAACAGAAGGCATAACCGTCTTAAATACTTGCGGTAATACAATGTAGCGCATTGTTTGCCAACGACTAAATCCTAATACCTTCGCACCATCATATTGACCAGCATCTACTGCTTGCATACCACCGCGGAAAATTTCAGCAAAGTAGGCCGCATAATTCAAAATAAATGTTAATACGGCTGCTTCAAAGCGAGGTAGCGTCACAATATTTGCTAAGCTAAGCCCATAATAGACAAACACAATTTGTAACAGCAATGGTGTTCCACGCATAATTGTCACATAAGCATTCGTCACCCAACGTACAATAAACAATGATGACTTTTGAGCTAATGCAACAAGGACACCTAGTGGCAAAGAACCTAATAGGGTTAGTACAAACACCCCTAATGTCATTTTCAACCCACTCAATAAACTTGGTAATATTTCAAGCATATATGTCATAATATTTATCTCCTATTTCCAGATAATAAAAAAAGTCCCCAAGCCACCCCATGGGATGACTTGAGGACGATAAAATTCGTGATTCCACCTCAATTTTGTTAGACATTACTGCCTAACACTCATTTACCTTGTATCCAAGGTAAAGCTTGTAACGGAGCGACCCGAACATACGTTTAATATGTCAATTATCACGAATGTGGTTCCCTTAATCTGTTGATCACTTCTCAACTTCAGCGTGACTCTCTTTGCAACAAAATGTAAGGTACTCGTTCGTTCATATCTTTAATTTGAAATTTTAAGGGAATATTCCCTCAAAGTCAATTAATATTTTCGTGTACGTCGACGCAATGGCATCGTCACATCTAATTCATGACCTTCCATACTATATGATGTAACGTCTAGCTGACGTGTTGAACGATACAAATAATCCAACATACCATAAAACATAAAGAATAAAATCAAGTTCACCAACAATGTTGGGAATAGATGGAAAATAATAAAACTAGGTACTGAGACGTTTGCCATATTAATAATCCCAAATGCCAAGTAATCATAAATCAAGAAAAATGTTAATGACAAGAACCATGTCGCTAATGCCCAGCTCATTGTATTCGCAAAAAATTTCTTGATGTTAGCTGTTACCCAAACTGTTAATGGGAATCCAATGAAAGAAATACCAATAATACCGATATAGGTAATATCGTAAATCAGTCCTACTAGCATTGCCACACCGTATGACCAACGCATACGCACTTGATTTTTACTAGTTCCAGACAATACTGGCATTAGTAACACTAGTAAGCATAAATAAGGACTTGCAGATATTGGTAATTGGAATAAAATTCCAGCAAATTGAAAGGCAATGCCGCCATCCAAAAACAAAGCTAGAATGGCTAATATGACATGCAGCCATGTTGTATGAATGTATTTAAGCATGCGTTTCTCCCCATTAATCTTTCGTGACTATATCTTACTTATTTTATCGTGTCCAGCGTACCTCGTCAAACATTACTCACGATAGGTTACCTGACATTCCTTTGACAAGGCTTACAGGATTTGCTAATATATTTAAAATTTAGCTAAAGAGGTAACGATGATGCCCTACTTAAACTACACGCACCAAGAAGAATGGTCATTTGTGGCTGGTGATATGCAATCTCCGATTAATATCGAGCCAGAAAAAACACATCCAATCACCTATGATGCTCCCTTAAAGTTACAGTATTGGCAAACTGTTCCTTACGTACATGATACTGGTCGAGGTATCGAATTCGGTCTTACCGGACCACAGGTTTGGCTAAACCATCGTCCATTTTCACCACAACAAGGGCATTTGCATTTTCCAAGTGAGCATACCTTACGTGGCCGTCAATTTGATGGTGAACTGCATTTTGTTCACCAAGCACCTGATGGACGATTAGCAGTAGTCGCCGTGCTACTACAAATCACCTCACAACTAGAATCTCCCCTAACAGATATCTTGGCACATATGCCCACTGATACACCTTTTAGAACAAATATCATGGCATTATTACCAAAAACACGAAATTACTATGAATATTTAGGATCGCTAACAACACCACCATTAACTGAAAACGTGGAATGGTACATTTTAGATGAGCCTCTGGCAATTTCAGCGGCTCAATTGGATCGTTTCAAACATTTTTATGTAGGAAATAACCGCGCCATTCAACCTTTGCACACACGTGTCGTTCAATATTACGAAGATAAATAGTGCAAGGTAGATAGTATCTTCAGTAACCAATTAAAAAGCGGACATCATCTCTGATGTCCGCTTTTATTTTTATGCGCCAGGAATAGCAACGCTAACGACTGGTACATTGTTGAAATCAGCTGCCGGCTTGATATATACCGTCTTCGTTAATCCATAATCATCATCTTCAATAGAATCAACTTCTCCGATATATAGACCAGACGGTGTTACCCCTCCAAGTCCGCTTGTTGCAACTTTATCACCCTTTTTGATTTTAGTATTTGACGTAACATTTTTCATTTCAATCACATTTTTAGTTTGATTGAATTTCGTAATGATTCCATCTACTGTTTCATTATCTTTATTTGTGATACGAATCGCGAAACGATTGTTTGTTTGACTATTATCAGACAACAATTCAACTTTCGCATTAGTTGTATCAACTTCTGATACACGACCAATTAGGCTTCCACCACCCATAACAGCCATGTCTTTTTTGATTCCAGCTTTGGCACCTTGATTAATAATCAATTCTGATTGCCAATTATTAGGTGAACGAGACACAACAGTCGCGTTCACAACTTGATAATCAGTCAAAGTCTTTCCTAATTCAAGCTGGTTTTTTAATGCTTCATTTTCTTTGCGCACGGTTTGTAATTCGACCTTAGTAGCAGCCAAATCATCAACACGTTGGTTCAGGCGTTCGTTTTCTTGATACGTCTTAAATAGATCAGTTGTAGCATTTGCCGCGTTTCCTACCACCTTTAATGGCGTATTAACGACTTCAGACATCCAACTTGATATATCAGTAACAATTCGTACTGGTAGGGCTGGATTCTCTTGTTTAACACGTGCTCGTGAACTCAATGTAATCATACCGATTGTGACAATAATCAGGATGACCCCCACTACTAATCGTCGAGATGTGAAAAGTTTTTTCATACGACATAACCCTCTCGCTTCATTGCGTATCTTGATAGTAAAAACGCCCCACGTAATC
This sequence comes from Weissella tructae, assembly GCF_000732905.1. Taxonomy (NCBI): domain Bacteria; kingdom Bacillati; phylum Bacillota; class Bacilli; order Lactobacillales; family Lactobacillaceae; genus Weissella; species Weissella tructae. The sequence goes on along the minus strand of NZ_CP007588.1, from coordinate 326,476 downwards.
GTGTGGGCGTCTTATGGTTGATTATTCAGTGTCTTTCAACACATCAATTGACTTCAACGCTTCTCCAGTTCCAACTACAACGGCATCCAAAGGTTCCGCAGCAATGAATACTGGCACTTGTGTTTCGCGTGAAATAACTTCGTCGATGTTCTTCAACAAAGCACCACCACCAGTCAATACGATACCGTGATCGATAACGTCGGCTGCAATTTCAGGTGATGTTTCTTCCAAAGTTTCCTTAATGGCAACAATGATTTCAGAAACAACATCGTTAATTGCCATTGCGATATCAACGGCTGGCACTTCAACAGTCTTTGGCAATCCTGTTACCAAATCACGACCACGTGCGATACTTCCAGCCATGTTCTTAGCGGCTTCAATATCTGCTGATCCGATTTCTGTCTTCAAGTGTTCTGCTGTTTGTTCCCCAATCAAAATTGAGAAGTGTTGACGGATGTAAGTCATGATGGCTTCATCCAACTTATCTCCAGCCATACGAATTGAACGTGATGACACAATTCCACCCAATGAAATTGTTGCGATGTCAGACGTTCCACCACCAAGGTCAGCAACCATTGAACCTGTTGGTTCCATAACTGGTAGACCGGCACCAATTGCGGCTGCAAATGGTTCTTCGATAACGAATGCATCACGTGCACCAGCAACCTTGGCTGCGTCCTTAACGGCACGACGTTCAACAGCAGTAACACCAGAAGGAACACCAATCGTGATGTATGGCTTTCCAGTGATACGACCACCCATAGCCTTTTCAAGGTAGTACTTAAGCATTGCAACAGTTGTTTCGTAATCAGCAATAACACCATCGCGCATTGGGCGAATAGTCTTAATTGATTCTGGTGTACGTCCCAACATTTCCTTAGCAGCTTCACCAACAGCGACAATTTCATTTGTCTTCATGTTACGTGCAACAACTGATGGTTCGCGAAGTACTACACCCTTTCCTTCGATGTAAACCAATGTGTTAGCTGTCCCTAAGTCAATTCCGATATTATGCGTTCCAAATGAAAACATGGCACTATTTCCCTTTTCTTTACTTATTTTATAGTCAAATTAGTCCAATTTTGTCCACAGTAATTCCTACGAACAAAATACCTTTCATTATCTTATCATAAATACACGGTTTACGTCCATAAATCAAGCAACGAATTCAGTGAGATTTCGGGCCACATTTCATGGGTTCGAATGCTATAAAACCCACCCTTACTCACAATCATAAAATCTAATAAATGTATCTGCATTAATCCACTACAAGCCACAAATTGTTGTAACACCCGCCGATCTGCATCCGATGGTTCTAAAACACCACTTGGATGATTATGGATCAATATATAACCATAAGCGTTCACTGAAACAAGTCGCCGAAACACATCTCGTGGATGAACACTTACCTGATTAATCGTGCCTAAGGCAACTGAAACCATTTCTAATATTTCCATTTGTGTGTTTACACTTAGCACCCAGCAATGTTCTTGAGGGTGATGGCCGTATTCGGGATATAGTTGCTTCCCCAATTGATCAATTGACGTGATTTTCATGTTTTCTCCCTCTTTGTAGCACCCTATCGTATAAAAGCGTCGTTTGGTAAATTTCTTTCCAGTCCTTTATCAGACGTGTATACTTAGGATTACAATATAAGTATATTTACAAGGAGTTTTCCCTATGCGTGTCCGTAAATTTTCACCCCTAACAATTCCAGTTCAAAACGTCGAACGTGCAACTCGTTTCTATCGTGAAGTCTTTGATTTACCTACAACTTTCGGTGCAAATGAAAGCCGCCAACTATCATTTCACGAGGAAGATATTTTCTTTGATGAAAATGGTGAAGAAACAACAACTGTTGAAGTTATTGTTCGTGACCATCAAGAAACCGTTGAAAACCATTTACTGAACTATTATGTGAAGCAAGCAGAACCTATGACAGTTGATGCAGACGGACGTCATGTCATCTTTCATCTTGTTGATTTTGAAGGTAACAAGATTAAGGTTATCGCCAATAAATAATAGTATCCATTCATCCTTAATATATAAATAAAAGAGCAGCTAGATTAACTAGCTGCTCTTTTTGTCTACATACCAAGTAATTGCACAATGTTATAGCCGAACCAGAAAATCACTAGGCCGCCTATAAACAACACCATAATGTTAATCACTGCTTTCCAGCGTAATACATGCTTTTCTAGCCCATCAACTAACGTGATAATCGGTGCCGAAAAGGTTGAAAATCCACCCACAAATCCTGCCATTACTAACGTGTGTAGCATCGGTGCTAATTCAGATGCATAAATCATCCCCGCCAGGAACGCAGCAACCCAATTAATACCTAAGACGGTTATTTCTGCATTTAATTTGAAACGCGTTTGGACAATAAATCGTACAATTGATCCAATCGCTGCGCCAAAGCTTGCCATCATAATCATAGCCATTATGACCACCTCCTACCGACATAACGCGCTAGATAAATCATGAATACACTCCCGACTATCGTAGTCGTCAAATAAATCATTCCCATCACAAAACTCGTTTTAGTTGCTAAGTCTAAAATCACCGTACCATATGTTGTGTACGCCCCTAAGATTCCGACATCTAAAAATTCGTGAACATAGGCAATTTTATGCCATGATTGGCACAATTTGGTTGTCACTAATACAGCTAAAAAGACACCTGTTAAATTAACAACGACTGTATTTAATGGAAATTGTCCCATTTTAATCGTTAACATTAAGGTTTCTCGAACTGCACCCCCGATTAGTCCCCCGACAAATACCGCTAAAATTTGTACTAAAATCTGTCGTTTCATGTTCACACCTTCCCTGTATCACACAGTACAGCTTAATATTTATTAAAATACGTCAATAAGTCTGATACTGATAAATCAGATTTAGCATTGCTATCAAAGTCTTTCCCAATACCACCATTCTCAATGACCAATAAACGATCACCATAAACTAATGCATCATTTAAGTCGTGAGTAATCATCATGGCCGTTAAATCAGCTTCACGAATTTTATCGTTTGTTAATGTCATCAGTTGTTGACTTGTCTTCGGATCTAACGCTGCCGTATGTTCATCTAAAAGTAGCACATCTGGTCGCACTTGTGTCGCCATTAAGAATGACAATGCTTGACGTTGACCACCTGATAAATTACCTGTTGGTACATCAAGTCGTTCACTTAATCCATTCCCCATAGTTTGTGCAATTTCAGCAAGTTCCATTTTCTTTTGCGCTGTTAGTCCACGGTTACGCAATGAGCGACGTTGACCACGCTTTTGAGATAACAGTAAATTCTCAGCGACAGTCATTCGAGGGGCAGTCCCTAATTTAGGATCTTGAAACACACGGGCTAGTGTCTTCGTTCGTTGTAAATCATTTAAGTGTGTCACATTTTGACCACCCAACCAGATTTCTCCACTTGTTAGCTTTAAATTTCCTGCAATAACATTCAATAAAGTTGATTTTCCAGCTCCATTTGAGCCTAACACGGTAACAAATTCACCTTGACGAATTTGTAGATTCACATGATTTAAAATGTTCCGCTCTTCAGGCGTTCCTTGATTAACTGTTACCGTTGCATCGATTAATTCTAAACTCATTTCGGCCATGTTAAGCCTCCTTTCGCCACTTAATATTTAGACGCTTACCTAATTTTGGAATCATTAATGCCAATCCCAAAATGATAGCACTCACTAATTTAAGGTCGTCTGCGTTAAATCCAATGTATAAGACAAGTACTAAGACAAATCGATATAGAATTGATCCAATTGCTACAGTAATCAAACGTTCCATCAATGTTAAGTTACCAGAAAACAACACTTCTCCGATAATAATTGAGGCAAGTCCCACAACAATAATTCCCATTCCCATATTTACATCGGCAAAACCATTATTTTGCGCGACTAATGCACCACCAAGACCAATAAATCCATTCGCAATCATCAAGCCTAAAATAGTCATTGTGTCAGTACTAATTCCCATTGAACGAGCCATTGTTGCATTATCACCAGTTGCCACAAACGCTTGCCCTAATTGTGTTTTTAAAAACAAACTAACTAATGTGATAACGATAATCACAACGATTAACCCGACGATAACGACGGGATAATTATTAGGTAACTTTTGTAGTAAGTCATTAGAGAATACCGTCGGCATTTGTAACAACGAACGGTTTGCTTGACCTAAAATACGTAGATTGATTGAATATGCAGCGGTCATCGTTAGAATACCTGCCAATAAAATAGGGACTTGGCCTTTCGTATAGAGTAACCCTGTCACCATTCCTGCCAACGCCCCAGCGCCCATCGCGCATAATGTTGCTAGATATGGGTTCATACCTCCAGAAATCAACACAACCGCTGTCGCGGCTCCTAGTGGGAATGTCCCTTCAACTGTCATATCTGGAAAGTTAAGAATTCGAAATGTTAAAAACAATCCGATTCCTACGGCTGCCCAGATTAACCCTTGTCCAATTGCTGATATTAACATTGCCATTAGTTTGCCTCACTTTTCACTGCTTTTGCATCAGAATACGCTGCAGGTATCTTCATGTTTAATTGTTTCATTTGTTTTTCATTAACAACAAATTGTCCGTCCTTAATGAAATCGACGGGCATATCTTTGGGTTCTTGCCCCTTTAATATTTTAACAATTTGACGCCCTGTCATACGACCAATCTCTGTTTGATTGATTGATACGGCAGCTACACCTCCGCTTTCCACCATCGTATCAACGGTTGGAAAGATCGGAACGTGTGCCTCATTTGCTTGTTTCACTAACGTTGAAAATGCTCCCGCGATGGTATTATCCGTTGGAACAAAGATTGCTTCTACCTGCCCATTAGACACTAATTGTTGTGCTGTTTGATTTAGATCATTTGAAGAGCTAATTGTATACATTTTAGTCGCAATGCCGGCTTTCTGAGCTAGGGCATCCATTCGCTTGGCTTCTGTTGAAGCTGCATCATCAGATGATGTATAGATAATCCCTAGAGTCTTTAACTCTGGAACAAAAGCATGAATCATTTTTAACTGCGCTGGTAGAGGTGCTTGATCAGATACCCCAGTCACATTTGCACCTGGCTTTTCCATCGACTTAACTAACTTAGCCCCTACAGGATTCGTTGAAGCAGCAAATACAACCGGCTTATCAGTAATACTATTAGCCAAAGGCACAGCCGCCGGTGTTGCAATCCCAACATTTACGTCATTTTTTTGGGTCGCTAACTTAGTTGCCATTGTTTGGAGATTAGATTGATCACCTTGCGCATTCAATTGCGTCACTTCTAGATTTTTACCGAGAATGTATCCTGCATCAGATAGTTCAGATAAAATCCCTTTATTAATTGCGTCTAACGCTGGATGTGCAGTGAACTGTAGTATACCGACATGTGCCACATCACGTGTCGCAGTTTCTTCTGCCTTTGTTTCTGTATATAATCCTACCAACAAGATAACCGCTAATCCTGTGATTGTTGCTTTAATTTTATTATTCATTATTCATCCCTCTTCAGCTTAGTACGCCGCTCCAAAAGAAAAACCGTAAGACAAGCCTGGGGCTTTTCTTACGGCAAAAGAAAAGGTCCGCTGGCTTCCCATGCGGACCTTTCGTTTTTACGGAAACATGTCAGCACAGAATCGATACTTACGTTCATCGAAAACGCGCATCGAATCTGTACAAAATACAGTTCAGATGCGCTAGCTGCGCCACCAACCATTTAATTGTGTTGTTAAATGCATCATGTCTGTTTCCACTCAATCTAATAATAATAAATTTAATATAGCACTCTGACCGTTTATGGTCAAGGCGTTATTTTGTTAGTCCGTAGTTATAGTCATCATCTGACATCACTTCAACTTCACCCAAACGGTAACCGTTTCCCACTTGTGAGAAGAAATCATGGTTTGAAGTCGTTGTTGAGATACCATTCATAACAATTGGATTTACATCAGCTACTGTGTCTGGGAACAAAGGATCTTGTCCCAAGTTCATCAATGCTTTGTTGGCATTGTAACGTAGGAATGTCAAAACAGAATCTGACCATCCGACACCATCATATAATTCATGTGTGTACTTTTCTTCGTTTGAGTACAAGTCAAACAATAGATCATACATCCAAGTCTTTAATTCTGTTTGTTCTTCTTCAGAAAGCTTATTAAATCCGATTTGGAACTTATATCCAATATACGTTCCGTGAACAGATTCGTCACGCAAAATTAGCTTAATGATTTCAGCAACGTTGTTCAACTTGTTGTGTCCTAGGTAGTACAACGGTGTGTAGAATCCTGAATAGAACAAAAATGTTTCCAAGAATACAGACGCAACCTTACGTTGCAAGGCAGTTCCATTATGATAAATATCATTAATCTTTTGTGCCTTGTATTGTAGGTATTCATTTTCATCAACCCATTCAAAGATTTCATCAATTTCGCGTTCAGTATTCAACGTTTCGAAAATTGATGAGTATGACTTAGCATGGACAGATTCCATAAATTCAATGTTGTTCAACACAGCTTCTTCGTGTTGCGTCGTGCTGTTTTCCTTCAATGAAGTCATTCCATCTTGTGATTGCAAAGTATCCAAAAGTGTTAATCCACCAAATACCTTACCTACCAAGTTGTGTTCCACTGATGTCATTTGACGCCAATCATCCAAATCGTTTGATAATGGAATACGTGTGTCCAACCAAAATTGTTCAGTTAGTTTTTCCCACGTTGCCTTATCAATTGCATCTTCAACTTGATTCCAATTAATTGCCTTATAATTTTCGGCCATGATTTTCCCCTCGACTAATCGACGAAACAGTCACCGATGACATCGATGACTGTACGTTTATTGCTATTAAAGTTAGATTGAACAACTTTCACACTCATTAACACCAAATTCTTCCATGTCATCTGTGTACGTACGTACATAATACAATGACTTTACACCCTTATGGTAGGCATAATTACGAAGAATATTTAGATCACGAGTTGTCATCTTGTTTGTTCGACCGTTCTTCCATTCGTACAAACCTTCTGTGATAGTTGAACGCATAAACAATGTCAAAGACATTCCTTGATCGATATGTTGTTGTGCAATTGCATACACATCAATCACCTTACGCATATCCATGTTGTAGGCTGATTCGTAATATGGAATCGTTGATGCATCAAGATATGGTGCTGGGTAGTAAATCTTCCCAATCTTCTTTTCTTGACGTTCTTCAATCTTGTTAATGATTGGGTGCAATGAAGCAGTTGAGTCATTAACGTATGAAATTGATCCTGTTGGTGCAATAGCCATACGGTATGCATTGTACACACCATACTTCATAACAGATGCCTTCAATTCTTCCCAATCAGCTTGAGTTGGGAAGTTATGGTTAGCAAACAAATCACGTACTTTTTGCGTCTTTGGAGTCCAGTCATTTTGCACATACTTATCGAAGTATTGACCACTAGCATAGTCTGACAATTCAAATTCGTAGAACGCTTCATTACGTTCCTTAGCGATTTCGTTAGATGCCTTTAATGTGTAGTAATTCAACATCAAGAAGTAAGCATTTGTAAAGTCCAATGCTTCTTCGTCTCCGTAATGCATGTGGTTCTTAGCAAACATTGCATGTAGTCCCATTGCTCCTAGACCGATAGCATGGACTTGACGGTTACCATTTTGAACAGTAGGTACGATGTCCAATGACGTGTTATCTGACACGAATGTCAATGCACGAACCATTGTATCTACTGATTGTTCAAAGTTATCTGTTTCCATCATGTTAACGATGTTCGTAGAACCCAAGTTACATGAAACATCTGTTCCCAAAACCTCATGTTCTTGCTTGTTATTCACAATAGAAGGCTTTTGGATTTGTAGAATCTCTGAACACAAGTTAGATGACACAACTTTACCAGCAATCGGGTTAGCACGATTAACTGTGTCAATGTTGATTACATATGGGTAACCTGATTCTTGTTGCATCTTTGACAATTCATTTTCAAGATCACGTGCATTAATCACAGTCTTCTTAATGTTGTCATTAGCCACCATGTTGTCATATTCAGCTGTAATGTCTACATAGTTGAATGGTGTACCATATTCACGTTCAACATCGTATGGTGAAAATAGGTACATCTTGTCATTGTTCTTCACCAAGTCATAAAACTTGTCTGGAACTGTTACACCCATTGAAAGCGTCTTGATACGAACCTTTTCATCGGCATTTTCTTTCTTCGTTGCCAAAAAGGCCATAATGTCTGGATGGAATACTGACAAGTACACAACCCCAGCCCCATTACGTTGTCCCATTTGGTTTGAGTAAGAGAAAGAGTCTTCCAACAACTTCATCACTGGTACCACACCTGATGCGGCATTTTGAATTCCCTTGATTGGGGCTCCAGCTTCACGTAGGTTAGACAAAGTAATTCCAACTCCACCACCAATTTTAGATAGTTGCAAAGCAGAATTAATTGTTCGTCCAATTGCATTCATGTCATCACTTGTTTGCAAGATGAAACATGAGACAAGTTCACCACGACGTGAACGACCTGCGTTCAAGAATGATGGTGTGGCTGGTTGATAACGTTGGTGAACCATTTCATTTGCCAAACGCATGGCTAATTCTTCGTTTCCTGCCGCGTAGAACAATGCGTTCATCACAACACGGTCTTCATAACGTTCAACATAATAAGCACCATCATTTGTCTTGATAGCATATTGTGCGTAGAACTTGTAAGCCGCCATAAATGACTTGAATTGGAACTTTTGTTCAAATAAGAAGTCGTATAGCTTTTCAATTACTGAAAAGTCGTATTGCGCTAATAGTGCAGGATCGATGAAATCATTTTCCAATAGGTAATCGAATCGTTCACGGAGAGTCGCAAATTTTAAAGTGTTGGGTTCAACATTTTCTGTAAGGAATGCTGCTAACGCTTCCTTATCCTTTCCCATTTGAATAGAATTATCCTTTGGGATATTTAATTCGTTGTTTAAGTCAAAGTACGTTACTTTGTCTTGATCTAGGTCCAACAATGACATGATCTCTCCTCGTGTTTCTAAATGAATACTAAATTTTAAAATATTTGAGACAGTCTATCTTGATTAGATAGCTGCTTGTGCCTTTGCCAAGGCTGTTAATACGTCAGGTCGGAAACCTTGAACAGGTTCCATTCCTTCTGCAAACAAAACAGGTACTGCTTGGAAACCTTCTGCACGCAAAAATGCTAGTGCTTCTGGATCTTCTTCAATATTTTTTTCAACAAAATCAACACCATATTGTGCCAAGGTCTTCTTTGTCATCATACATTGGACACATTGATTTTTTGTGTAAATTGTTACTTCATTCATTCTATTTTCTCCTTAGATTTACTTATATTATTTTTCAGTTTTTTGCCGTAAATCGAGTATAGTTAATTAACTAACTCATTGCAAGGTCATTCCGAGATGTTTTTTAACCAATTTAGAAAGAAACCGCTTTAAATCAACGTTTAGAGCTTATATTACAATCTCTTTAAAGATAACGCATTGTTATAATCGGTGTTTTTACAAACCACGATTCCTTTCAATTAGCAAGCTTTTTTTATCAAAAAAAAGCATAAAATTTGATTGTTATTTTTTAGAATTTGTTCTAACGTAGACAGTATCATATTTAAGGGAGTTCACCATGGAAATTCGTCTACTTTACATCTCACAATCAGGAAACACTAGAGCATTTGTACAACGGCTAACTACTTTTGCTGCAGAACAGGGACAGGTAACTTTCACCCCAGTTGAAATCTCTGACGCAACACCTGATGACTTTGAGACCACACCTTATTATGCATTTGTTCCCACATATCTTGATGGTGGAAACGGCATTGACAATGGTGTTAAAGAAACGCTAACAAATGCCTTAGGCGAATATCTAGACTATGGTAATAACGGTCGACACATTCTTGGTGTCATTGGATCAGGTAATAAAAACTTCAATATCCAATATACCTTGACCGCTAATCGATATGCCGATAAATATAATGTCCCAATGTTGGCTGATTTCGAACTACGAGGGATGCCTCAAGATGTTACCCGCATTTACGACATCTTACTTCAACATCTAACAGATAAAAATTTACTTTAAACAAACTAAAGCAAAAGGTTTAATCATAAAATATATGTAAAAAGAGTCGTTCAATAAATTTTGAACGACTCTTTTTTAATCAAACAATATGTTAAACATTGACGATATCACCCAAGTCTATACTCGGATTACCACCAACCATTAGCCAAGCGGAATGAGATTGCGCCAGCAATAGAACCATAACGTTGTGATGCATAGTTTAGCATCCCCGCAGTTTGTTCTTCAACTGATCCAACTCCCCAAGCTTCTTTGGTTTGTCCAAGTCCACGGTAACCATTTGGTGACAATGCATTTGGGTTTCCACCTGATTCAGGCATCACAATGTGTGTCCACATAGCTGCAGTTCCACCTGCGTTCAAGAAACGATCGTAAACAGACAAGTTTTGGTTTACTTGTGGTTGTGCCGGTGTTTGTGGCTTTGGTGCTACTGGCGTTACCGGTTGCTTCTTTTCTTGTACTTGTGGTTGTACAATTTCAATTGGCTTTGGTGTTTCAACAGCCTTAGGTACTTCTACAGCTTTAGGTGCTACCGGCTTTGGCGCTTCAACAGCCTTAGGCACTTCGACAGCTTTTGGTGTTTCTGGTTGAACTGGCGTTTGTACTTCTTCAACAGCAGGTTCTTCTTCAACAACTACTTCTGATTCCACGTCCTTAGTAGGTTCTTCTGTCGCTTCTTCTTCCACAACAGGTGTTGTTTCTGGTTCAGCGACTTCTACGTTGGCTTCAGGAGCTTTCTCTTCTACTTCCGGTGTTGTAGTTACCTTTTCTTCTGTTTGTGGTGTTGTTTGTTCTACAACGACGTTTTGCACGTCAGGTGTACTTGGTGCCACAACATTGTTTGTAGGTGCTACATTAGCTTGTGGTGCTGCTGGGCGTACGTTTGTAGGTACCCCATTAATCCACAATGTATCTCCTGCAAAGATCAAATCTGGATTTTCAATTTTATTTTCAGTTGCTAGTTGGCGTACAGTGGTCGCATATTCTAAAGCAATATGTGACAATGTATCTCCCTTTTCAATAGTATACTTAGTATCTGCTGAGGCATCCACAACACCCCCAAGTGTTGCTAATCCTGCAATCGTTACTGTGGACATCAACTTTTTATTCATTTGAACTTTTCTCCTTCGCCTACCTATAAGATATTGAGCTAACGTTCTGTTCATCGACATTTATAGCATTTTAAAAATTCATACCAGTATAATCCTAGCATTTAGCCTAGCTTAACTTACACGGTCTAGACCTTTTCTTATCTTTCTTAATTTATTCTAAATCATTTCAGTAAAAAATTAAGAGAAAAAGTAAGCAAAGACGACATTTAAAATAAAAGGAGCGTAAATACATCTGTATTTACGCTCCTTTTATTAGATTAATCTGCAATCGTCATTACTTCACGTGCAACTAATTCGTTCAAATAGTAATGGTACAATTCAACCATTTCTTCATTGTCTGAGATTTTAAAAATATCTACACGATCTGTTCCCGCTGGATTTAGCGTCTTAATCTTAATACCAGTTAGGTTCTTATCCACCATAACCTTTAACTTGATAGATGCTTGTAGTCCCTTCATTGGTTGCAACGCACGTTCCATGACATATGTGCCAGCATTGTTTGTTACAAACCCCAAATCAGTTAATGCATACTTACGCATCTTTGGATTAAAAACATATGTTTGATTGTCCCCTGCAATAGTAACTGTTGTTTCAAAAGCCATAACTCTACTCCTCCTAAATCCCGCTTATATTTCCCTATCTAATTACTTGTTAAAAAAATGAATCAATACTTCTGCAGATTGACGTCCCGCATCTACAATGAATTCATCAAATGTTGGTCCTGCTTCACCGTTAGCATTGTCTGAAATAGCACGAACAACAGCAAATGGCTTGTTGTAAGTTGTTGCTACTTGCGCAATCGCTGCCCCTTCCATTTCTGCAGACATTGCTTCAGGGAAGTGTCCCAACAAAACATCCTTTTGTTCTGGACCAGCAATAAATGAATCAGACGTCAAAATCAATCCACGATATAGCTTTCCTGTTGCCTTCTTAGCAAATTCATCAGCCATTGCAGAAGCCAATGCTTCATCTGGTACAAATGTCGCTGGTTGTTGTGGTACTTGACCATAGGCATAACCGAATGCACGTGCATCAGCATCCCCATAAGCTAAGTTATCAGCAATGACGATGTCTCCAATACGCAAATCTGCACCCAAGGCACCTGCTGATCCTGAGTTAATCACAGCATCAACATCAAATTCATTAATCAACAATGTTGTTGTAATCGCAGCTTCGACCTTACCAATTCCAGATTCTACAACAACAACTTCAGTTGATCCAATTTTACCTGTGTAAAATTCCTTCAACCCTTTTTCTACTTTAACCATGTCAGTCATTGCTTCTAACAATGCTAACTTTTCTTCTTGCATCGCATTAATAACACCGTAACGCATTCTTATTTTCTCCTATAACGTAAATAACAAAATATAAACAATAATAATTAAAACAACTAACCACACCATCGCAAGGTTCAAACGATGCTTCAATCGATTTGTTTTCCCTTCAACAGTTAGCTTACCTGTTTGTTGATCTAATTCATAACGACCTTTACCACTCAACCGATATTCAGCGCGTGTGATCGGTCGTCCATTAATTTCTGGCATCTCAGCTTGCGCCCGTTTCTTCATTGGACGAATCTTTTGCCACCATATCTTTAGTGTATTCATGCTAACCTCACTTGTTGCGCAACACTTGCCAATGGAAATAAGCCATTAACGTCTTCGCATCTTGAAGTTTTCCGGCATTAAATAATTCAGTCATTTCATCAAATGTGACCATTAACAAATCTAGATTCTCATCATCGTCTTGCGGAAGTTCATCATCCACTGGTGATAAGTCTGTTGCTAGATACAATGTCATATGTTCATCGGCAAAACCAATTGACGTGTAAAAATTAGCCACTTCTTGCCAATTTCCAGCTTGCATGCGTACTTCTTCATTTAATTCACGAATTGCCGCATGTAAGGTGTCTTTTTTATCTCGATCATCAAGCTTCCCAGCAGGAATTTCCAAAGACATTGCTTTAATAGGCGCACGCCATTGACGCGTTAAAATCATTTTGTCATCTGATGTTAATGCCATCACGGCTACTGCACCACTGTGATAAACAATATCGCGCGTTGCTTCTGCCCCATTTGGTAAACGCACCGTTTGTTGGGTTACTTTGATAATCTTACCGTCAAATTTAACAGCCTCTGCAATGACTTCTTCTCGATATTGTTCATCCATGATGTATCTCCTATGCTTCGTTAATCACTTCCACACCAGTTGCTTGTGGTCCACGTAGTCCTTGTACAACCATTAGCGCAACTTGTTGCCCTTCAGTCAAACGACGAACATTTTGCGTTTCGATTTGTGTGTAATGTACAAAGACATCTGGTTCACCTTTAATTTCAATAAAACCAAACCCTTTATCCCAGCTCTTAACTGTTCCTAAAACTTTTTCCATGTGATGTCTCCTTATTAATTAAAGTAACCAACTCAGCAAGGCCAAGATAACTACTAAACTCATTGTTGTGATATTCATGATTCGGAACCATTGACGTCCAAAACGTTGCAACGTGAAATTTTGACCCAAAAATGTTTGATATAGTGCTATGGCAATTCCCCATAATACCAACATCAATAATAGTGGTAACAAAAATGAATGGCCCCAATTTTGATATGAGATGCTTTGAATACTCCACCATGCCACAACAGTTGCTATGTCCACAGGTTCTACCCATTTAGGCCAAGAACTTTGTAGAAAGAATCGCTTTGATCCCCATAAAACACCCCATAGAACAAGTGTTATAACAATGGTTATTGGCCATGCGACGATTGTTGCCATACTGCCACTTCCTTTTGTAAGTATTATGCGTCATTATACCATATCAAGCCTTAAGACTGAGCCATGTTGCATCGCTAATCTTAGAGTTTTTAAGGTACTTTTTAAAAATCATGAAAAATAACGATTAAAATTTTGTCGATTATTTGCCGTCCTGAATATATCAGTTTTCTAACGGACACTATAGTAATATTTAGCCTGCCACGCTTGCGTTTTCTGAGCCGAAGCATTTAATGCCATCTCTGTTGGCAAGTAGACTCTGAATCCCATTTTACCTATAACACTTGTTGTAATGATTTTCTTTTCCATTAAAATTTCTTTTGGAAATAGAAATGCACCCTCATCAGGAATACAGATGGCTAACATGTTTAATGTTTCTTTCACAGTATATGGTCGATTACCATCCCCGTCTGCCACATAATGCGTAACAAAGAAACCTGCCTTCTTAGGCGTTTGTTTGGCTAAACGACTTCGAACATTTAATTTCGGGATATAAAACCCTTCATAAGCAGCATTTTGTTTTTCTTCGATGATTTCAACATTATCAAAAGACATATCAAGACATGCTTTTAATATCTCTACTGACTTATACATATATTCACCTCGAATTAATAAGTGTTTTTTTACTAAATATCGTTAAATTTAATTATACGTGTTCTATCTTCCCAATCTAATGAAAATATTTGCTATACTATTAAATAACCATAAAACAATTGGAGATATAATTAACATGGCAACAAAAAAGCGCAAATCAACAATGCAAAAGATTATCAAGGTTTTCGTCGTATTCATGTTGGCAATTATGATTGTTAGCTCACTTCTAGCTATTCTTTCAATCGCCTTCTAAGTTAAATAAAAAGGTCCGCAGATATTCTGCGGACCTTTTTATTTACGTCAGTTATTTTTATTACGACTCAACTTTTGTATCTGGATTGTTAGTCCAGATTTGTGTCGCATCAATATTTTGTAATAGTTCTACCGTATTCGTCGCTAAAACATTAACATGGCCTAATTTAATACCGTCATCATGACGATAAAAGGATATGGCCCAACTGTCCTGGATACCCCAATTCCATAACACACTCGTCCGTTCACGTGCTGTAATTGGCAAATACATTGCAGCGCCATACTGTTTAACTGCTTGTAGTGGTTGCCCGGTAATGGCTCGTAGATGCTGTTCTACAACAGAGATTGATGTGATCCCTTCATATACAGCATCAGTTGCTTCAATCCCTGGCAAAATATCACGGACGTATAAATTCTCTTCACTACTAAAGAAGAAGTTAACTGAGAAAGCTCCCACATAATCCAATGCCGTACTAATTCGTATGACAACTTCTTGCAACGCTTCAATTAAATCATGATCAAGGTTATCAACAGTCCATGCTTTACGCAAATGTTGCGCTTGCTTTTGTGTTTCTCGAATGGGAAATGCTTTAACATCCCCAGTCTCACTACGAATCGCTGTCACTGAGAATTCTCGAACAGGCTCTAACCAATTTTCAACGAGCATTGTACCACCATCAACAAGTGGTGCGACCATCCCCAAATCCCAAACACCATGTAGAATAACTGTTTCATCATGATGCTTATGTTTGAAGATTGGTTTTACAACAACCGGATAACCTAACATACGTGCTGCTTCACTCACCTCATCGAGAGATGTCGCAATACGATACGGTAGGATATTCAAGCCACACGCTTCATTAAACGCACGACTAACTGCATGATCCCCTGTAATTGATACAAGATCTAATCCTTGTGGCAAGACAGTGCCTTCTAGCTCGTCTGTTAATTCAGGTGCCAGCATGGTGCCGTATACGTTATAATATCTGCTTTTTCTTTGAAGAGAGCTAATTGTTCATATCCAATAAATGATTCATCAGCTTCAAACGTTACCGGTGTATCTGGATATTCACTGAATCCAACAACATTAAATCCCATGGCATGTGCTTTTTGGGCCATGTTTTGTCCCATTAAATCATTACTAATGATTCCAATAGTGTGGCCTGGTAATAAATGAAATGACATTGTCTGCTCTCCTCCTTTCTGAATTTGTTTCTTTTATTTATCATACGTCTCTAAGTCATATGTTTCAATAACTGCAATCAATTTATCTGCATATTTAGGGTCTGTTGCATACCCACCTGATACCAATCCATTTGCTGCATCTTTGTATGTGCCGGATGTATTTACCTGCGCGTATCGGTCTGGCTGATCAGTTGTACCACGTCGTATCAACTGTGCGTGATCAATCATGGATGCGGTCCAATCGGGATATTCTCTAAAGTTGGCGTGTATTGTGATCCATTCCCCATCTACAAATTCCTTGGTTGTTAATGTGACTTGTTCCATACCTGGGCTAGCCTTAACACCGAATAAATTATGATGTTTAGCACCCAATTCTGAATTACCAAAATCAGATTCTAATGCTGCTTGCGCCATAATAATTGATGCGGGCACGTCGTACACCGCTTGAATACGCTTAGCCCCTGGTCCAATCGCTGATAAGAATTCATAACGTTGCTCTTCCTGTGGGGATTTTTGCGTACTCACCTTAGAAAGGGATTGTATGCCCCAAACACCGCCAGCAATCATGAGTCCTATCATAAGGATTACGAAAAATAACAGAGCCCTTAGGGCACTCGTTTGTTTTTTCCGTCTTTTGTTATATGACATCATCTGTCCCTCGTTCTATTTAATGCCACTATTTTAATGCATTGGACTTTAAATAAAATTAAGTATGACACTAAATCAATTCACCATGATCTAATGCTAGTAATTGTGCAAAGCGTGGTTCTGTTTTAATCAATTCTGATGGCGTACCTTGCAAACTAATTTGATGATCATCAATAAAAATCACCTCATCAGTCATTTCAATTCCCGTTAAATGATGTGTTACCCATACAATAGTTTTGTCAGCTAATGTTTCAAAAATCATTTCTAATACAGCTAATTCTGTAATCGGATCCAATCCAACAGTTGGCTCATCTAAAATAACAATTGGCGTATCTTGTAATAGAATACGTGCCAATGCGAATCGTTGACGTTCACCACCAGAAAAACGCTTTCCAGCTTCGTTCATGGGGGTTTCTAATTTAGCCGGCAAACTAGCAACGAGCTTATCCAATTTAACTTGTGCCAAGACAGCCCATAGTTGTTCCTCCGTTGCATGTAAATTACCTAGACGTAGATTATTGGCAACACTCGTAGCAAACAAATAAGGTTGTTGATCTAGCACTGCGATTAAGTTCGAACGATTCTCTTGATAGCTGGTTGTCGCATTGCCACCAATTAAGACCTCACCTGATGTAGGCGCTTCGTCTCCCATAATCAATTTCAACAATGTTGATTTTCCCGCACCAGAAGGTCCTAAGATTGCAAGGTGTTCCCCTGGCTTAATCGTGACATTAATATTCTCTAGTACAGTATGCTTATCATCATAACTAAATGACGTATTTTGAAAGTTAATCGTTGTATCTATTGGTAATGGGGCTTGTTCATAATGTGCTTCTTGACTACTTTGTTCTTCTAATTCATTCAAACGTTGAATAGAATCAGCGTATCGTGGCCATTCTCCAAATCCAGCACTGATACTTACAAGTGAATCAGCTAGAGGAAACATCACTAATCCAAAGGCAGCAATCCAGCTAACAGTATCTTCATTCCCACCAAACATTGTATTCGCAAATACAATCAAGATAATGGCAGTAATCGCAATGATAACTTCAGCTACACATCCACGCCACCAATCAAAATGATTATCTTTTTCTTGTAATGCATTTAGACGGGCAAAGTCTTTGTTTTGCTTTTCTAACAATTCATCCGTTCGACCAGATAACACCCAATCCTGTAGACCTAGTACTGCATCAGTTAATTCAGTATAGATTTGTTCTTCTAATTGTTTTTGCTTAAAATCACTAGCACCTTTAATGGCAATTGTGATCAACGGTAGCAAAATTGTGTTCAATCCTAAGACGATAAGCAATAAAATAGCTGTGATTGGGCTAAATAGGCCTACTGCAATTGATCCAGCTAAGTAAATTAGCCAACCAATGATTGTTGGAAACAGCATTTGCAAATAAAAGTTTTCAATTTTGAATAAGTCATTGGCCAAGACATTAAACACTTGTCCTGTTTGAACCTTCGCATGAATACTTTTAGTTCCTCGTTCCACAATTTGATACAGACGCTTACGGAAATTAGAAACGATACGCAACACCCAATTATGAGATACTAAGCGTTCTAAGTAACGGAAACTTGGTCGTCCAATCCCAAAGGCACGTGTTAACACGATTGGTGCGTAAATCATCAAAATATTTTCAGGACGTTGGGCAGAACGAGATATCAAATACCCTGATGTAAACATCAATGCGCCACCACAGAATACAGTTAAAAATCCTAGGAAAATCACTAATGATAATAGGCCAGAATATTTCTTCAAATAAGGAAAGACCCAATGATCTTTTTTGATTAATTGTCGATAATTAGTCATGTGTCACTCCTCGCATTGCAGCTTGTAACTCTACAAAGTAACCATTTGCTGCCATTAATTCTGATAAGGTTCCTTGCTCTGCAATTTTCCCATCACGCATGACAATAATATGATCCATTTGCGCTAACCAATGTAATCGGTGTGTCGCAAACACAACTAATTTATTATCAAATACTGGCAACATCGTTTCTTTTAGATGATGTTCTGTTTCAATATCTAGATGAGCTGTTGGTTCGTCTAACAAAATAACATGGCGTTCCTCATCCAAAATGATGCGTGCAAGTCCAATACGTTGCGCTTGCCCACCAGAGGTTTGTAATGCGCCATCCCCAATAACTGTATCCAATCCATCAGGTAATGATTCAAACCAATCTTGCAAACCAACGCGTTCGATAGCCACCATAATTTCTGCGTCTGTCGCGTTTGTTGCATAGAAAGCTAGATTTTCACGGACACTTTCATGGAAAATATAAGGATCTTGTGGCATAACTTGAAGCATTTGTTGCCAGTTGGTTTGTGCCAAATGTGGAACTTGTTGTCCGTCTAGTGAAATTTCTCCAGAACCTGTTAAGAAGCCACCTAGTAAATTCAATAATGTTGATTTTCCAGAACCAGAGGTTCCAACTAAACCAACACGTTGATAACCACTAATATTCATATTAATATCAGTTAGCGTATTTTCATTCGCATCATCATAACGGAAATCTACATGTTTTAGTTTCAATTCACTATTTGCTTGCCATTGACGTGTCTTTGGTTGAAATGTTAATTGGTCAGTTGGTTCAGGCATATCTAGAATCGTGAAAATATCTGCTAATGCATTTTTACCATTCAATGTCGCATGATAATCGTTCGCAAAATTACGGATAGGTAAAAAGTAGTCTGGCGCCAATACAAGCATCGTTAATGCCGGTAGGAGCATCAACGTCCCATTCATCAAGCTCATTCCTAAGAATAGAGCCACAATTGCAATAGACAATGTCGTAAAGAAATCCAACGCAAAGCTGGAAAGAATAGCAATCTTTAATGTGCTAATTGTTGCTTTACGGTAATCTTCAGATACTTCATAGATATTGTTCGCGTATTTTTTAGAAAGGCCTAATTGCTTTAGTGTTGTTAACCCACGTAATGTATCAATAAAATGATTTGATAGACGGTTGAATCGATCATATTCCTTATCGGCTTTTGCTTGTGCAGTGAACCC
Source organism: Weissella tructae (assembly GCF_000732905.1). NCBI lineage: Bacteria > Bacillati > Bacillota > Bacilli > Lactobacillales > Lactobacillaceae > Weissella > Weissella tructae. Next base: position 306,792 of record NZ_CP007588.1, on the reverse strand, counting down.
AAGCAAAATCATAAACAACACAATAACAGGATAAATGAAGAATAAGAACAATGCTTCTTTCCATTGTAACGTTGCTAAGTATGCCAAAATAATCCAAGGAATAATACTCATATCAAATAGTTTGATTAAAACTAATGAAAAGTAATCATGCACTTGATCAATTCCTTCAACCGCCAACACAACTGATTTACCTGTTCCTTGTTGGGCGATAACTGAGGGGCCTAATTTTGTGTACTTCTTGATTAAGGCTTCTTGTAACTCACTCGTTGCTTGATCAGCAAAGGGTGCTAATACATAATTTTTTGCCACGGATAGTAATTGACGCAACAAAAAGGCACTTCCAAAAATAATCAATGGTAGTACCACACTCTGTAGTGGCAACATATTCCATAATCCAGTCAATGCGCCACTTAAAAATCGTCCTTGCAAAACAATAACAATTGCTTGCACAGCTGTTAGTGCGGCCAATAGCATCAATACTTTTCGAGCATTGGCAAATTTAAATATACGTCTATCAATCATACACGTCTCCCTAGGTCAATATGTGTAAAAAAGGACCGGTCACTTGCCCGATCCTTTTTTTGAACTAATACTATTATAATCGTCTATTTCCATCCCGTCAAAAGACACTACACGTCCTATTATCCACCAATACAAGCCCCAAATGATATATCTCATTTAAGTAAATAAGCGTCCTGATAAGTCCCCTGTCGAATTAATATCACCATTTCGATATTATATATTCATTAACGAGAGTTACCCTTAAATCACTGTTTTAACCCCCTCAACACAGATGTGTATATCTATGTCTATTTCACTGCATTAAAAAAACCGCTACTGAATTTATCAGTAGCGGTTAACAACATATTTTATGCAAATAAGTTGTTCTTAATCTTCATGCTTAACACTAATACGCTTACGGAATACCCAGAAGCTCCAAGTTTGGTATCCTACCACGATAGGAACCATAATCAAAGCAATCCATGACATCCATACTAGTGTGTATTGTGTTGAAGTTGCGTTTTGTAGCAAGATTGATGTTGCAGGGTCATTTCCAATCATAACGCGTGGGAACAATCCTGTGAACAATAATGCAACCAATGTGATGATAGTAAATCCAAGTGCAAGGAATGCTAATAGTTCCTTAGACTTGCTTTCACTCCACCATCCAACAAGAGTCAACGCAACAATCAATGCCAACAACATAAGTGTGATGATTGGCTTTTCAACAAAGAAGTCTGTCTTAAAGTACACGCCAATAGCAAATGCTACTTCACCAGCTAACAATACCGGGTACAAAACACTCAATTGCTTAGCAGCACGTTGTGTCAATACACCAGGCACCATCTTCAAACGCATGTAGTTTAATCCGTGCATGTATGAAATCAATGATAATGCAACTCCGCCGATAATTGAGAACACGTTAATGTAATCAGAGAATCCAGCCATCAAGTCACCATTAGCATCAATTGGCATACCTTGTACGACGTCAACGAACATTACACCAAAGAAGAATGGTACAACGAATGATGATACTGCCAAAACAGTCGTCCATAGGTTACGGTACTTAGTTGTTTGCATAGCTTCACGGAATTCAAATGATACTCCACGGAAAATCAATCCCAATAAGATAATCAATAGAATTAAGTAGAAACCTGAGAATAGTGATGCATACCAGAATGGGATAGCCGCGAACATTGCTCCCCCGGCAGTAATCAACCAAACTTCGTTACCGTCCCAGTGAGGGCCGATTGTTTCGATTAGTGCATCTTCTTCTTCTTCATTTTGTGCGACAGTTTTCACTGACATACCGATTCCAAAGTCAAATCCTTCTAGGAAGAAGAATCCAGCAAATAGAATCCCAACAAGGACGAACCAAAGAATTTGTAGAAATGTCATTACTTTGATCCTCCTTCAAATGAATCAGCTGCATATGGGTCAGTTGGTGCCTTAGCATCTTCGATTGCTTCTGCATCAACTGATTCAGGTCCTTCAATCATAATACGACGTGATAAGAAGACCATAATTCCACCAATAATACTAAATGTTACAAAGTAAACGATGTTAGAAATAAATAGTGAAGCCCATGACACGTTTGGTGACACCGCATCAGCGATAGTTAATACACCATAGACAACCCATGGGTAACGTCCCAATTCAGTTACTAGCCATCCAGATGTAATCGCAATGAATGGCAAGAACGTTGCTAATCCAAAGATCCACAAAATCCAACGATACTTGTAGAAGATTGCAAAGTTTGCTTTTTCACGTGTAAACCAGAAGGCATACAATGCTAGTAGTAAGAATGCCATTGCTGAGGCTGACATGATACGGAATGCATAGAACAAGGTATTTGCTGGTAACCAGTAACTCATATCTTCACCAAATTCTGCATCATACTTTTCATGCAATTCTTGGTTAATTGTATGTGTTCCCTTATTAAATCCAGTCAATGAGTGGTTTCCAAGGATTGACAATAGATATGGCACTTCAAGTGCCCATTCAGTTTCATGCGTCTTAGGGTTAGTATATGCCAAGACAGCCCATGGTTGTGAAATGCCTTCACCACCGACGTCTTCTGAAATACCTTCCATGGCCGCGAACTTCATTGGTTGGTCATTTTGTAGGTTGTAGGCATGCAAGTCACCCGTAACCAAAATACCAAATGTTCCAACAATTGCTACTGCAGAAGCAACGTGAATTGACTTCTTAAAGAAATCTAATTCCTTAGTCTTACGTAGCAATGAGAATGCTGATACTCCGATAACCACGAATGATCCCGCAAGGAATGTTGCGAAGAATACGTGAGGGAATACCAACCATAGTTGATGGTTTGTCAATAATGCTGGGAAGTCAACTAAGACTGCACGATCCAACACCTTGTCGATTTCAAAACCAACAGGATTGTGCATGAATGAGTTAGCTGCCAAAATCCACAATGCTGAGAATGCAGACCCTACGGCTGTGATCCAGATAAAGGTCAAATGCAACCCTTTCTTGAACTTATCCCAACCGAACATCCACAATCCAAGGAATGTTGATTCCAAAAAGAACGCTACTAAGGCTTCAACAGCCAACGCCGGTCCAAAAATATCCCCAACGTAACGTGAGTATCGTGACCAGTTCATTCCAAATTGGAATTCTTGGATAATACCAGTCACAACACCTACTGCGAAACTCAAAAGGAAAATACGTCCCCAGAATTTTGCCATACGCTTGTATGTGTCATCTTTCTTAATCACATACATAGTTTCCATGATTGCGACGATAATTCCCAATCCGATTGACAGTGGCACAAAGAAAAAGTGAAACACTGTTGTCATCGCGAATTGGATACGCGCTAAGTCTAACATGGAAAGACCTGTCATCAAGTTCATGAAACTTGCCTCCTACTCAGTTTTAATATACCCAAGCTCTACGCTTATACAATATATTATAAACATTATCAAGTGTTTTAGCTAGTCTATCACTTAAATAAATGACACGGCGTCACACAACTTTTGTTTTATTCATCACAAGAGGTCTTGATAAGATTTCACAGTGTCTTCTAAACGTGTATCACGAGAGAATTTTGCTGCCGCATAGGCTAATACCATGGCATCTTTTTTATCATCTGTTAATTCCAAAATATCAGCACATTGAATACGAAGTTCCTGTAAGGCAACCATCTCATGATATACATTTTCGGATGGTAATAATGCCATTGCTTCCTTTACGCGTTTCATGGCTTTTTCTGCATCGCCTACTTTTATGTATAGTTCGGCTTGTCGACGATATGTATAAACAATAATCATGTTAATGCTGGCTGTTTGTGACTCACTCAAACCATGAATGATCGTACAAGCTCGCTCTAAACATTCAGTTGCATTAATAATCTCATTCTGAGCTAACCATGCTGCACCCATTTCGGTAAAAATTTCAACCATCAATTGAGGCTGATGCCGACCAACATCACCCATTGCTAACTGCAAACTTTGCATCGCCTGTGGTATTTCATCTAATCCTAAAAATACACGTCCCCGTAACAAATGATACTCAGGTAGTGCAAATTCTGGTAAACATTTCTTTAACCGTTTGGCTTGTAAATATACTTTTGCTCGTGTATATTGATGCGCCTCTACTAATTCTCGAATAACATTTAAAGGCATATGTTCTTGATCTGCAAAAGTCACCAATGACGATACGTTAATCTGTAGTCGTGCACATAGATTCTGCAAAATAGTCATACTAGTTATGTGATGATCCTTTTCCAAACGAGAAATTAGCGATTGATGACAAATTCCCTGCGCTAATTGTCCCTGTGATATCCCTAATTGCTCACGTCGTTGTTTTAGTACGTCCCCATTTACTATCATTCAATGTCCCCGCTATCTTTTTATGAATTTAGTGTATTTGAACGTTTGAAAAACAACAAGCTCACTCTATTAACAATTAACAGCCGAATTAATTATCATTATCAACCGTTTTATAGTAGCCTCATCCAATCATTCCCATCTATTCATACCAATCACGTCCTATATAATGTCATATGCACATTGCTCGTATTTTTTTCAATTTCGTCATTAGGAACATTTGTTTTTTTTATGACGGATTGTCACATAAAAATGTTTTTATCATATATCTTGTATCAATAAAAAAACCACTCTATTGAGTGGTTTCTGAACGGGCTTGTTTAATTAATTGACCACGTTCAGTTTCATCAAACGCATCAATCATACTCTTCAATTGTTGTATCTCTTCATTAGCCCCAAAAGCATCACTACCTGGTTCTAATCTTTGTCCCTGCGTTAAATCACCAATATATAAAGGATCAAAGCCTAAAGTATCAACAATTTCTTCTACAATGCGAACCATAGGTGTCTCGTTTCCAGCAACAGCAATTGCTTTGCGACCAGCCGTACCTTTAGAAACTGCTTCATCAAGCAAATCATGATATCCCATATGATTAAACGCTTTTACGACATGACTTTCTGGTAAAAATTCTTGAATCAGTTCACTCGATGATTGTAATGGATTCGTTAAGTCTGTTCGGAATCCGTCAACTTCCCACCAATAATTCATTGCATCAATAACTAACTTATCCTTTAGTCCCTCTTTTTCAATGGTCAAATATTTGCTTAAAGGCAATGCAAGGATAATAATATCTGCTTTTTCGGTAACGTCCTTGGCTGTCATTGCTGTCGCACCAGGAGCTAATACTTCAATCGTTAAGCTAATCTTTTCAACACTCCCAGAACCTGCAATGATGACATTATAACCGGCACGTACAGCAAGCTGTGCTAATACAATTCCTACTTTACCTGCACCTAAAATTCCAATGGTCTTATTCTGCATAACCTGCCTCCACTAGTAACTCACGAACACGTGGAATAACTTGTGTTCCATATAATTCAATCATACGTTCACGTGCAGCCGCTGGTTGTTCACCTGCACCGTATACCAAATCAAATCGTCCAACATTCAATGTTTGAATTGCCTTTGCCATACGTTGTGCTACTACTTCTGGTGTCCCAACATACATTGAGCCTGTTGCCATTTCACGATTGAAATGTTCACGGGTCATCGGTGCCCATCCACGTGTCTTACCAATCTTGTCAAATGATAGTTTAATGTTTTCCCAAGCCATTTCTTCCGCTTCTTCTTGTGTATCTGCAATGAATCCGTGTGAATGCATCGCAATTGGATGCACTGGATTACCTAGTCGTTCTGCGGCACGCTTGTATAATTCAACGTACGGTTGGAATCGAGCTGGATCACCACCGATAATCGCAAGGACAACAGGAAAATCATAACGTGCAGCACGAATGATAGATTCTGGTGAGCCACCTACACCAACCATTGTCTTAAGATGTCCGCTCTCAGTCTTTGGGAAAATTTCTGTGTTTGTCAGCTTTTGTGTGTATTCACCTTCCCAATCCATCGGCTTTTCTTCTAAGATTTTAGCAAACATCGCAATCTTTTCTTCAAACAAATCGTCGTAATCTTCTAAATCAAATCCAAACAATGGGAATGATTCCGTAAATGATCCACGTCCCAAAATCACTTCTGCACGTCCATTTGAAAGTCCATCCACAGTTGCGAAGCGTTCAAATACACGAACAGGATCATCAGAGCTCAACACGGTTACTCCTGAACCTAGGCGAATACGTTCTGTTTGTGTGGCAATCGCCGCAAGCACTGTTTCTGGGCTTGAAATTGCGTATTCATCACGATGGTGCTCTCCCAATGTAATGACATCAACACCTGACTTATCCGCAATCACTGCTTCCTTTACAACTTGACGCAAGGCTGCTCCATAACTCATCACTTCCCCAGCATCATCCTTTGCCAAATCTCCAAATGTGTCCAAACCTAATTCAATTTCTGTTGCTTTCATTTTAATATCTCCTTATTTCACTTACTTATTGTAAGTAAGTATAAAAGAGTTTTATTTATAAGTCAACACTTTGTTAAATGTATAAAAAAAGAACCTTTAGACAAACTGTCTAAAGGTATTATTTGTTTGAGTTAATTGTATTAGATTTAGACTCAATACGCTCTACTAGGTCATGACGGCCTTCACTAATCAACCATTCAATACTAGGTCGTAAGACAAAGAAGAACAATGGAATCAGTACCATCAATTTCTTTTCCCATGTATCTAAAAATGTTGCCAAAAAATCACTGGGATAAATTTGCGCCACTGCCAATAATAAAAACGTAATTAATCCTGAATTAATTAAGATCACAAATAAAGGGAATGTATGACGCTTCTTGTTTTCCACTGCGGCTGGTAGTACGTGCTCGTGAATACGACGGACAATGGGCATCGTTACCCATTGTTTAATACTAAACGCGACAGGCCACATGATAAGCAGCATTAGTGATATACGTTGCATTGTGTGCCAAGAAATTTCCATCGTCGTAAAGAAACTCACACAAACCATTGTTGTTACCATACACATAAAGATCGTATGTGTCTTAAGTTGTTCATTGCTCATGAAAGCTCCTTTCTGAATATATCTAACAAAAAACCGATATCTCAAATGAGATACCGGTTTTTAACTTCATACGGAGACAGAGGGATTCGAACCCTCGCGCCGGTTGCCCGACCTACACCCTTAGCAGGGGCGCCTCTTCAGCCTCTTGAGTATGTCCCCATTATAATAAAACCCATTATTAACACACTATCATGTTAATAATGGGACTGAGAGGACTCGAACCTCCGACCTCACCCTTATCAGGGGTGCGCTCTAACCAGCTGAGCTACAGTCCCATAAAGCGGATGACGGGAATCGAACCCGCATTCCCAGCTTGGAAGGCTGGAGCACTAGCCATTGTACTACATCCGCATTATTATTTTTACGAAGCGGATGACGGGAATCGAACCCGCATTCCCAGCTTGGAAGGCTGGAGCACTAGCCATTGTACTACATCCGCATCATTATTCAATAAAAAGCGGATGACGGGAATCGAACCCGCATTCCCAGCTTGGAAGGCTGGAGCACTAGCCATTGTACTACATCCGCATCATTATTCAATAAAAAGCGGATGACGGGAATCGAACCCGCATTCCCAGCTTGGAAGGCTGGAGCACTAGCCATTGTACTACATCCGCATTATAAAATATAAATGCTTTTATTTAATTTTATAAAAAATGGCGCGAGGCGGAATCGAACCGTCGACACTACGAGCTTCAATCGTATGCTCTACCAACTGAGCTATCGCGCCATAATAAACGGTCACAACGGGACTCGAACCCGTGATCTCCTGCGTGACAGGCAGGCGTCCTAACCACCTAGACCATGCGACCAAATTGCGGGAGCAGGATTTGAACCTACGACCTTCGGGTTATGGGCCCGACGAGCTACCAGACTGCTCCATCCCGCGATAATATTATTATGGATAAACACTTTCGTGTTTAAAGGAGAATGTGGGATTCGAACCCACGCGCCGCTTTCACGACCTGACGGTTTTCAAGACCGTTCCCTTCAGCCAGACTTGGGTAATTCTCCAGTAGATATTTAAGAAAATATCAATCGCGGCGGGGGGAATCGAACCCTCGACCTTTCGGGTATGAACCGAACGCTCTAGCCATCTGAGCTACACCGCGAACTTATAACATATTAATTGTTACAATCGGGACGACAGGATTCGAACCTGCGACCCCCTGGTCCCAAACCAGGTGCTCTACCAAGCTGAGCTACGTCCCGAACAATTTAATTCTATCTGTGATATTAACTATCACAATGCACCTAGCAGGAGTCGAACCTGCAACCTTCTGATTCGTAGTCAGACACTCTATCCAATTGCGCTATAGGTGCGTTATATATGCCGGCTACCGGGATCGAACCGGTACGATGTTTCCATCGCAGGATTTTAAGTCCTGTGCGTCTACCTATTCCGCCAAGCCGGCAAAACGAAAAATAGGAATCGAACCTATCGGTTCTTTCAAATTAAGAAAGAACCACTAACCATTAGTTATCGTAGTATGCCGACTAAAGGACTCGAACCTTCGACCCTCGCTTTACAAGAGCGATGCTCTACCAACTGAGCTAAGTCGGCGATATAAAATATATCAGCCTGGCGGAATATGTTACTGACAAATGGGCCGTCTGGGGATCGAACCCAGGACCCACGGATTAAAAGTCCGCTGCTCTGCCAGCTGAGCTAACGGCCCAATGGACGTTACAGGGATCGAACCTGTGACCCCCTGCTTGTAAGGCAGGTGCTCTCCCAGCTGAGCTAAACGTCCAGATGCATTGCGATGTCCTATCCTCGCAGGGGGCGATCCCCCAACTACTTTTGGCGCTATTGAGCTTAACTTCTGTGTTCGGTATGGGAACAGGTGTGGCCTCAATGCCATCATCACAACACGTGCTATTTAATTAGCAGTACGAGATTTAATTATCTCAAAACTGAATAACATTGTCAAGTTTTAAATCATTTATTTTTGAGCCTTAACACCACGTTTTGTTCAACTTGGTTAAGTCCTCGAACCATTAGTACTAGTCCGCTCCATGCGTCACCGCACTTCCACTTCTAGCCTATCTACCTCATCATCTTTGAGGGGTCTTACTTCATAAAGAATGGGAAATCTCATCTCGAGGCGAGTTTCACACTTAGATGCTTTCAGCGTTTATCTCATCCGTACATAGCTACTCAGCGATGCTCCTGGCGGAACAACTGATACACCAGAGGTACGTCCACCCCGGTCCTCTCGTACTAAGGGCAGCTCCTCTCAAATTTCCTACGCCCGCGACGGATAGGGACCGAACTGTCTCACGACGTTCTGAACCCAGCTCGCGTACCGCTTTAATGGGCGAACAGCCCAACCCTTGGGACCGACTACAGCCCCAGGATGCGATGAGCCGACATCGAGGTGCCAAACCTCCGTCGATGTGGACTCTTGGGGGGAGATAAGCCTGTTATCCCCAGGGTAGCTTTTGTCCGTTGAGCGATGGCCCTTCCATGCGGAACCACCGGATCACTAAGTCCTACTTTCGTACCTGCTCGACTTGTAAGTCTCACAGTCAAGCTCTCTTGTGCCTTTACACTCTACGAATGATTTCCAACCATTCTGAGAGAACCTTTGAGCGCCTCCGTTACCTTTTTAGGAGGCGACCGCCCCAGTCAAACTGCCTGCCAGACACTGTCTTCCATCGCGATAAGCGATGTGAGTTAGAGTGGTCATACAACGAGGGTAGTATCCCACTGATGCCTCCATCGAAACTAGCGTTCCGATTTCAACGGCTCCTACCTATTCTGTACAAGCTGCACAAACACTCAATATCAAGCTACAGTAAAGCTCCATGGGGTCTTTCCGTCCTGTCGCGGGTAACCCGCATCTTCACGGGTCTTTAAATTTCACCGAGTCTCTCGTTGAGACAGTGCCCAGATCGTTACGCCTTTCGTGCGGGTCGGAACTTACCCGACAAGGAATTTCGCTACCTTAGGACCGTTATAGTTACGGCCGCCGTTTACTGGGGCTTCAATTCGTACCTTCGCTTGCGCTAAGCACTCCTTTTAACCTTCCAGCACCGGGCAGGCGTCAGCCCCTATACGTCATCTTACGATTTTGCAGAAACCTGTGTTTTTGATAAACAGTCGCCTGGGCCTATTCACTGCGGCTCAGCTTTCGCTGAGCACCCCTTCTCCCGAAGTTACGGGGTCATTTTGCCGAGTTCCTTAACGAGAGTTCACTCGCTCACCTTAGGATGCTCTCCTCGACTACCTGTGTCGGTTTGCGGTACGGGCAGGTAAACACTAACTAGAAGCTTTTCTTGGCAGCGTGACATCACAGACTTCCCTACTTTATTTCGGTCCTCATCATCACTTGTCCTTGGAAGAGCAAGCATTTAACTCACTCTAAGACTTATGATTTAACCCAGCATATCCATCAGCTGGGATCTGTTAGCCTTCTGCGTCCCTCCATCGTTCAAACATGTTCACCTGGTACAGGAATCTCAACCTGTTGTCCATCGACTACGCCTCTTGGCCTCGCCTTAGGTCCCGACTAACCCTGGGAGGACGAGCCTTCCCCAGGAAACCTTAGTCATACGGTGGACAGGATTCTCACCTGTCTTTCGCTACTCATACCGGCATTCTCACTTCTATGCGCTCCACCAGTCCTCACGGTCTGACTTCATCGCCCATAGAACGCTCTCCTATCGCGCCACTTACGTGGCACCCGTAGTTTCGGTGGTGTGTTTAGCCCCGGTACATTTTCGGCGCAGAATCACTCGACTAGTGAGCTATTACGCACTCTTTAAATGGTGGCTGCTTCTAAGCCAACATCCTAGTTGTCTATGCAACTCCACATCCTTTTCCACTTAACACACACTTAGGGACCTTAACTGACGATCTGGGCTGTTCCCCTTTCGACAATGGATCTTATCACTCACTGTCTGACTCCCGGACATACGTGATTGGCATTCGGAGTTTATCTTAATTTGGTAACCCGAGATGGGCCCCGCACCAAAACAGTGCTCTACCTCCAACACGCTTCATTCCGAGGCTAGCCCTAAAGCTATTTCGGAGAGAACCAGCTATCTCCAAGTTCGATTGGAATTTCACCGCTACCCACACCTCATCCCAGCATTTTTCAACATGCACGGGTTCGGGCCTCCAGTGCGTTTTACCGCACCTTCACCCTGGACATGGGTAGGTCACCTGGTTTCGGGTCTACAACAACGTACTCAAGCGCCCATTTCAGACTCGCTTTCGCTACGGCTCCGGTCTTTCCACCTTAACCTTGCACGTTATCGTAACTCGCCGGTTCATTCTACAAAAGGCACGCCATCACCCATTAACGGGCTCTGACTTCTTGTAGGCACATGGTTTCAGGAACTTTTTCACTCCCCTTCCGGGGTGCTTTTCACCTTTCCCTCACGGTACTGGTTCACTATCGGTCACTAGGGAGTATTTAGCCTTGCGAGATGGTCCTCGCGGATTCCGACCGGATTTCACGTGTCCGGCCGTACTCAGGATCCTGTACGGGAGGTTATTTGTTTTCGCATACGGGGCTATCACCCTATCCTGCTCAGCTTCCCAGCTGATTCTGCTAACAAACAACTTTATAACTCCACAACGACAGTCCTACAACCCCAATGTGCAAGCACATTGGTTTGGGCTCTTCCGTTTTCGCTCGCCGCTACTGACGGAATCGATATTTCTTTCTCTTCCTGTTGCTAATGAGATGTTTCAGTTCACAACGTCTACCTTCAACCTGACTATGTATTCATCAGGTGATAACTTGCATACACAAGCTGGGTTCCCCCATTCGGAAACCCCCGGATCAAAGCTCACTTACAGCTCCCCGGGGAATATCGGTGTTAGTCCCGTCCTTCATCGGCTCCTAGTGCCAAGGCATCCACCATGCGCCCTTAATAACTTAACCTATCAACTTACGTTGATGATTCAAGTTTGAGTATGTGGCTCAAGGCCACATGCGATTTAAACTAAATTTAAAAAAACTCAAAAAAATTACGCGGTGTATTTTTTTTCGGCTCAATTTAATTAAATAATTAATTTGAAATGAATTTAAAATTTACAATATTATTCAGTTTTCAAAGATCTAAGTCACTGCCACGTGAGTGGCAATGGAGAATATCGGGATCGAACCGATGACCCCCTGCTTGCAAAGCAGGTGCTCTCCCAGCTGAGCTAATTCCCCGTAGAATGGGACTGAGAGGACTCGAACCTCCGACCTCACCCTTATCAGGGGTGCGCTCTAACCAGCTGAGCTACAGTCCCGAGGTTCTTCTCTCGTCTATTACATTGAGTGTAAACCACTCAAAACTAAATATCGTTTCAATGCGAATGTGTAGGTTTCCGATTTTCCTTAGAAAGGAGGTGATCCAGCCGCAGGTTCTCCTACGGCTACCTTGTTACGACTTCACCCTAATCATCTATCCCACCTTAGACGGCTGGCTCCTAAAAGGTTACCTCACCGGCTTTGGGTGTTACAAACTCTCATGGTGTGACGGGCGGTGTGTACAAGACCCGGGAACGTATTCACCGCGGCGTGCTGATCCGCGATTACTAGCGATTCCGACTTCATGTAGCGAGTTGCAGCCTACAATCCGAACTGAGACAAGCTTTAAGAGATTTGCGTACTCGCGGGTTAGCGACTCGTTGTACTTGCCATTGTAGCACGTGTGTAGCCCAGGTCATAAGGGGCATGATGATTTGACGTCATCCCCACCTTCCTCCGGTTTGTCACCGGCAGTCTCACTAGAGTGCCCAACTGAATGCTGGCAACTAGTAATAAGGGTTGCGCTCGTTGCGGGACTTAACCCAACATCTCACGACACGAGCTGACGACAACCATGCACCACCTGTCACTTTGTCCCCGAAGGGAAAGCGCCATTTCTGGCGTGGTCAAAGGATGTCAAGACCTGGTAAGGTTCTTCGCGTTGCTTCGAATTAAACCACATGCTCCACCGCTTGTGCGGGTCCCCGTCAATTCCTTTGAGTTTCAACCTTGCGGTCGTACTCCCCAGGCGGAGTGCTTAATGCGTTAGCTGCGACACTTAGGGGCGGAAACCCCCAAACATCTAGCACTCATCGTTTACGGTGTGGACTACCAGGGTATCTAATCCTGTTTGCTACCCACACTTTCGAGCCTCAACGTCAGTTACAGTCCAGAGAGCCGCCTTCGCCACTGGTGTTCCTCCATATATCTACGCATTTCACCGCTACACATGGAATTCCACTCTCCTCTACTGCACTCAAGTCATCCAGTTTCCAAAGCACTTCCACAGTTAAGCTGTGGCTTTCACTTCGGACTTAAAAAACCGTCTGCGCTCGCTTTACGCCCAATAAATCCGGATAACGCTTGGAACATACGTATTACCGCGGCTGCTGGCACGTATTTAGCCGTTCCTTTCTGGTAAGATACCGTCACACACCAAGCAGTTACTCTTGATGCTATTCTTCTCTTACAACAGTGTTTTACGAGCCGAAACCCTTCATCACACACGCGGCGTTGCTCCATCAGACTTTCGTCCATTGTGGAAGATTCCCTACTGCTGCCTCCCGTAGGAGTATGGGCCGTGTCTCAGTCCCATTGTGGCCGATCAGTCTCTCAACTCGGCTACGCATCATCGTCTTGGTGAGCCATTACCTCACCAACTAACTAATGCGCCGCGGGACCATCTCTTAGTGATAGCAGAACCATCTTTCAAGTAGCAACCATGCGGTTGCTAGTGTTATGCGGTATTAGCATCTGTTTCCAGATGTTATCCCCCGCTAAGAGGTAGGTTTCCCACGTGTTACTCACCCGTTCGCACTCACTGCAATGTTCATCGTCATATCAGAGCAAGCTCTTCAAATCAGTTGAACCACAGTGCGTTCGACTTGCATGTATTAGGCACGCCGCCAGCGTTCATCCTGAGCCAGGATCAAACTCTCAATTTGAAGTTTGAGTATAACTCAATTTTTTTGTTGTTTAACAGATGTTAAACGAATTTACTAGCGAATTGACTTCGCAAATGTTTGGACCAACTAATAGTTGGTCGACCTACACATTTGTTACATCGAAACGATATTCAGTTTTCAATGATCTACTTCGTCGCTCCGTTTGATTTGCATCTCCCTGAAACAACTTAATTATCATACCATCGAGAGGATGGTAATGTCAACACTTTTCTCAAAAGTTTTTTGAAACTTTTTTGAGAAGCGATTGAGCAAATGACTTGCGCCCCTAAGGGTTGGCTTGTCTTGCTTGCCCCTGACAACTTTTACTATATTACAGACTACCCCAAAGAATGTCAACGGTTTTTTCAATCTTTTTTATAAAAAAAACACGCAATATTAAATTGCGTGTTTTTCCATCATATTTAGGCTTTAAATTAACGCATTGTTGGGAACAACAAAACGTCACGAATTGAATCGGCGTCTGTTAATAGCATAACTAGACGGTCAATCCCAATTCCCAATCCACCAGTAGGCGCCAAACCGTATTCAAGGGCTTCGATAAAGTCATCGTCGACACCTTCGGCTTCGTCGTTACCAGCATCACGTTCTGCAGCTTGCGCTTCGAAACGTTCACGTTGGTCAATCGGGTCATTCAATTCAGTAAAGGCGTTGGCGTATTCACCAGCCATAATGAACAGTTCGAAACGATCAGTAAAGCGACCGTCTTCTGGGTTCTTCTTGGCCAATGGTGAAACTTCAACCGGGTGTCCGTATACGAATGTAGGTTGAATCAATGTTTCTTCAACGAACTCTTCAAAGAATTCATTGATGATGTGTCCAATTCCCCAGTACTTTTCGTACTTAACATGCTTTTCGTCAGCCAATGCTTGTGCTTCTTCAAGCGTCATTGGTTGCCAGAAGTCAATACCAGTTGCTTCCTTAATCAAGTCAACCATATGCTTACGTGCAAATGGCTTTCCAAGATCGATTTCAACTTCATTGTAGATAACCTTACCATCTTCAGAAACAACCTTTGCCGCAGCGCGGAAGATTTCTTCAGTTTGTGTCATCACATCGTCGAAGTCCCAGTATGCTGCATATGATTCCATAACAGTAAATTCTGGGTTGTGCTTTGGGTCCATCCCTTCGTTACGGAAGACACGTCCAATTTCGTAGACACGTTCCATACCACCAACAACCAAACGCTTCAAATGTAGTTCCAAAGCAATACGTAGGTACATATCAATATCCAACGCATTGTGGTGTGTTGTAAATGGACGGGCAGCAGCTCCACCAGCTTCATTTTGCAACATTGGTGTTTCTACTTCGATGAAACCATCTTGGTTCATGTAGGCACGAATAGCCGCGATGATTTGTGAACGCTTAATGAAGCGATCGTATGAATCATCGTTAGCGATCAAGTCCAAGTAACGTTGACGGTACTTTGTTTCAACGTCAGTTAGTCCATGGTACTTGTCAGGCAAAGGACGCAATGCCTTTGATAGGTGAGTAATCACTTCAACGTTAATTGACAATTCTCCAGCACGGGTCTTCATAACCGTTCCTTCAAACCCAATAATGTCTCCCAAGTCAGACTTCTTGAACCATTCGTAGGCTTCTTCACCAACAACTGGCTTTTGAACGAATACTTGAATACGCCCTGAGCGATCCTTGATATCCGCAAAGCTAATCTTTCCTGAACGACGCTTAGTCATCATACGTCCAGAAATCTTTACACGGTTTTGTGCTTCTTCTAATGTTTCAGCATCCGCATCATCGTATAGTGTGTGTAATTCGTCAGCCGTGTGTGTGCGTTCGAAACGTTGTCCAAAGGGATCAATCCCTGCTTGGCGCATTTCTTCTGCTTTCTCACGACGAGCAATCATTTGGTCGTTTAGTGACTCTGGTTGGTTTGCCATGTCATGCCCCTCTTTTCCTTCATAATCTATTCTTAATTAATCATCTCATTACCTAGTTTGCCAATCATCTACGACTTTTGCAAGCATTAATTAGGGTGAGATGCCGTTCTTTATTGCGCAGCGTTCACTTGTGCAATAATTGCGGCTAATTCGGCTTCGCTAAATTGAATACGATTACCCGTGAATCGGTCCACCACTTCCAAACCGTGGTCATTTTCCAACATATCTGTTAATTGTTCGACAGGCAATGTTGCCAACATCTTTGTGTAGTCCATCTTTGTGTTTTCAGGATATGGAACAACTGGCATTTCTTCCAACAACTTAACCGCATCATCCCCAAACAACGCTGTTAATGCATCAAACGGTTCATGGTTAGCACCAAGTACGTCATTCATCGCTGGTAAGTTTTGTAGCTTTGTTTCTAGCCCCATGATATCTGCTTCGGTTGCATCAGGTAAGGCAGAGACCATAAATCCACCAGCAACTTCAACACCAGCATCTGAAACGTCCACTGTTAACGCAACTGCAGATGGGATTTGTTCTGACTTTGCTAGGTAGTAAGCAATGTCATCTCCGATTTCACCAGTGGCCAATTCTACTTGGCCATTAAATGGTGCCATACCTTCGCCCATATCCTTTGTTACAGTCAAAAATCCGTTTGTTCCAACTGCTCCAGCGACGTCTACTTGACCATCTGCCTTTAATGGTAGTTCTAGTGTTGGGTTTTCAACATATCCACGAACATGTCCTTCGGCTGACGTTTCTACAACAACCTTCCCAATAGGCCCACCACCATTAATTGTCATTACTAAACGTTCATCACCCTTTAGTAATGCATTAGATAGTAATAAACCACCAATTAATGCACGTCCCAACACAACCAATCCTAGTGTTGATGCGGCATGGTACTTGCTTGTTACTTGTACCATTTCAGTTGCGTCTAATGCAATGGCACGAAATGCGCCATCATGTGTTACTGCACGTACTAACTTATCTGTCATTGTATTTCCTCACTTTTTAAGATCATCATATTTTGTCTATATTCAAGTTACGCTATCATTCGTCTATCTATTATACGCACCATTATCTAGACAAGCAAAAAAGCTAGCCAAATTGGCTAGCTTTTCATTAATGATTAGATTTCATCACGGTTATTATCCGCATCCGGCATCACATCTGTATCTTCTGGTTCGATTGTTTCACCAGCATGATGTGCCTTTTCGTCTTCTACCAACTTTTCGTTCGCAGCAGCCTTAGCTTCATCATAGCTCATTGGAACAACTTCATCGTCAGACTTTACTTCTTTAGATTCTGGCATCTTACCTGTTTCAAACAAGCTCAAGATTTCCTTTTCATCCAAAGTTTCATGTTCAAGCAATGCTTGTGCAATTGCATCAAACTTATCTTCGTATTGCGCAACAATTGAGATAGCGTTGTTGTAACCCTTCGCAGTCAAATCACGCACTTCTGAATCAATCAACGCTGCTGTGTCTTGTGAGTAGTTAACACCCATCATTGGTGTGTTTGGTCCTTCAAGTTGAACCATTCCCAACTTATCAGACATTCCATACTCAGTAACCATCGCACGAGCTAATTGTGTTGCTTGCTCAAAGTCATTAGAAGCCCCTGATGATTGTTGCTCCCACTTAAACATTTCAGCAGCACGTCCACCCATCAAACCAGCGATTTGATCGTTAGCATCTGATGCAGACAATAACATTTGGTCTTCACGTGGCAACATAATTGCATATCCGCCGGCACGTCCACGAGGAACGATTGTTACCTTGTGTACGACACGAGCATCATTCAATACCAAACCAACAATGGCGTGTCCCGCTTCGTGGTAAGCCACCACTTCACGTTCCTTAGCAGAAACAACACGATCCTTCTTGGCTGGACCAGCAATAACACGGTCTTCTGCTTCATCCACATCGCTAGCGTTAATCACGTCATTATTTTGACGTGCAGCCAAAAGCGCTGCTTCATTCAACAAGTTTTCCAAGTCAGCTCCAACGAAACCAGGTGTTTGCTTAGCAATCATCTTCAAGTCCACGTCATCAGCCAAAGGCTTGTTCTTAGCGTGTACCTTCAAAATCGCTTCACGTCCCTTAACGTCAGGACGACCAACCAAAATCTTACGGTCAAAACGACCTGGACGAAGCAAAGCTGGGTCCAAAACATCGGCACGATTAGTAGCGGCCATCACGATAACACCTTCGTTACCAGAGAACCCGTCCATTTCGACCAACATTTGGTTCAATGTTTGTTCACGTTCATCGTTTCCACCACCGGTTCCAGCACCACGCTTACGCCCAACGGCGTCAATTTCATCAATAAAGATGATTGCTGGTGCGACCTTCTTAGCATTTTCAAACAAGTCACGTACACGACTCGCTCCGACACCGACGAACATTTCAACGAAATCAGATCCTGAAATTGAGAAGAATGGCACTTGGGCTTCCCCAGCCACAGCCTTCGCCAACAATGTCTTACCTGTTCCGGGAGGTCCCTCAAGCAATACACCAGCAGGCACACGAGCACCTAACTTTGTGTACTTCTTTGTGTCGCGCAAGAATTCAACCACTTCAACCAATTCTTGCTTTTCTTCTTCGGCTCCAGCCACATCAGAAAAACGAACCTTGTTGTCCGCTGGATCTGCAGGCTTAGCCTTAGACTTACCAACACCCATGATGTTTCCGCGGCCACCTTGACCACCACCACCTTGTGCCATTTGTCCAAACATCATGTAGAACAAACCAACCATAATCAAGATTGGCAACATTGACATCATCAACGTTCCTAGGAAGTTAGATGGTTCTGGCAATGCTGTTACTTGTGTCTTGGCTTTATCAGCTTCAGTTTGTACATTTGAGATGACTTGGTCACTACCAACAACTTGCGTCTTAAACTTCTTAACCTTAGCGTTTTGCTTTTCGCCTAACAAGCTAGCAAATGCATTGTTTTGTTGTTGGTCTTTTTCTTTCTTCTCTGGTTCTTGTTCCTTGTGGTATTCACCAGAAACTTCATAGATTCCAGCACCAGGTTGTACATTAATGCTCTTAATCTTTTTGTCTTGTAGTTGCGTCATAAATGTTGACGTGTTAATCGTCTGTGTTTGTGTTGCTTGATTAGGTCCAGCAACCCAGTACACAAGTCCCAATAGACCCAAGACAACTACCACATAAAACACACTATTACGCACAAAATTGCCACTACCTTGTGGATTCTTCATGCTTAGCCCCCTCAACAAAAGTCGTATTACTTTTGTTCACTCTCTTTTTATTATTAATTGTTTAGTGTTCAGACGTAATGTCTGCTGTATCCACTAAATCAGCGTGGGCAGTATCGTATACTTCACGCTTCAAAATCCCAACGTATGGTAGGTTACGGTATAGTTGCTTGTAATCAAGCCCATATCCAACCACGAAGGCCTTTGGTACATCAAAACCAACGTAATCTACGTTCGCTTCAACAACACGCCCTTCTTTCTTGTCCAACAAACTTGCAACCTTAACAGATGCAGCGCCACGTGATTCCAACAATTCAATCATGAACTTCAATGAACGTCCTGTGTCCACGATGTCTTCCATGATAATGATGTCACGACCCTTAATATCTGTTTGCAAGTCAATGTTTAGCTCTACTTCACCTGAAGAAGCAATTCCACCATGATAACTAGATACGTCGATGAATTCGACATCTGAGTATTGCATGTGACGCATCACGTCAACAGTCCACAATACAGCCCCCTTCAATACTGAAAGGATCATAGGTGTTCGTCCTTCATAGTCAGCAGCTAATTCTTCACCTACTCGCTTTGCAGCGGCAGCGATATCAGCCTCACTATAAAGTACACGTTCAATATCGTTATTCATGTCCCATTGCGTCATCTTGGTTTCTCCTCAAGTTCATCTTTTTAAATTGATACACAGTACTAAGATACCATGATTTTAACTTATTGTTTAGCCATTTGTAATGGAAATTTACCTATACGTTATGCTTATCCGATTCGATTCGCAAGTAAGGTCCTTTTCGCACAAAACGTCGCCCATTTCGTAACATAACTTCACCACGATTCGTGTTTTGGTTACGCATTAATTGAACAACTTGCCCCAATTGTTTATCACTAATATCAAAAACTGCTATCTCAGTTAACCAATGTTGCAAGACCAAGATACAACTTTCAACCGGTAATTGCCAATTAAATGTTCCTTCTTCAATCTCCACGACATAATTTGCCAAGAATGGCGCCAACAAGGCGCGTTGCCCTGCTAGTTGATCACCCAAACGAACCAAGTGTTCGTTCACTTGTGTGTTCACTTCCTTCATCCCCGGTAAAATCTCATGACGTAAACGATTCCGCGCAAACGTCACATCTTCATTAGAGGAATCCACGACCCATTCCTGAACATTATGGTTATTAAGTGTACGCATATTTTCTTTAGTCAGCCCTAAAAACGGGCGAACTAGCCGGATATTCTCAGTAAATGCTGTATTTTCTGACATACCACTTAATTGTGATAAGCGACTACCACGAATTAATTTGTATAACACAGTCTCCGCTTGATCATCTTGATGATGAGCTGTCACGATGACGGTTGCACCAATTTCACGCGCAATTTCAGCTAATAACGTATAACGCCCTTCGCGCGCCAATTCTTCAATACTATGTGTCGGCTGACTATCCCAAGTCAGACGACGCATATGCCCACTCGCTAGTTGCGGTGTCTCTTGAAAAACCCGTTCGACAAACGCTTCTTCTTCCGCGGCATCTGACCGCAGTTGATGATTCACGTATGCTGCACTTACCGTTGGTTGCAGGTCATCAGGCAAGCGCCCATCCGTTAACCACCGTAAGAGATTTAGTGAATCTTCACCACCAGAAACGGCGACTAATACATGGTCTTCTTTGCCAAACAGCTTTTTTTGGCGTAGCGCTTGAATTAAATTAGCATTTAAAACTCTCGCTTGCATGATATCACTCCTTATAGAAAAATGGCCGAGAAATTCTCGACCATTTCACACAACATTTAGTTAGTTGGTAAGTTGAATACCGTTTCGCCATCCTTCGTGTACAAATGACGTTCACGCACAACCTTTTGCAAGTAATCATCCTTTTGCAAATCTTTTGCTGTTTGCGTATATTGCTTATTTTCAGCTTGCGCTTTAGCTAAGTTTTTTTGCATTTGGACGTCACTTTGTTGCGCTGACGTGTACTTCACATATTGCCCGTGGTATTGCACCATCGCTACAATTGTAAAAATCAACATCGTTAACCCACAAACGATGCGACGACGACGGTGAATAGCACGTTGATAAGACAATTCTTGTTGTCTAAATGCTAATTCACTGCGACCCGCATCATTCAATGCTTGAATATTTGCTTGTCCGTTCATGTATGCCATCTTCATTCTCCCAAATAGTGCCACTCATACAGCTTTCCCAATAATATAGTGTAACTATACCGAATAACACCTAACTTCTAAAAGACTTTTATATATTACTTAATAAAGTCTTAATATGCATACAACACGCGCAATCCGACTTATTTATTCTGTTGTAAATGATTCACTTTGAATCGTGTACATACGTTCTGCTTCATCCTTCTTTGTGATATCCATAATACGGTCAATTTGGATTTCACTTGTCTTGTTTCCAAAACGAATCGTTAGTACATCCCCAGTCTTGACGTCACTTGATGACTTTGCAACCTTACCATTAATATCAATACGTCCTTGATCTGCAATTTCCTTTGCGACCGTACGACGCTTAATTAAACGAGATACCTTCAAAAACTTATCTAAACGCATAATAATCTCCTATTTTTCTAAATACGACGTGTCAGAACACGTCCGACAATAAATTATTTCTTTAATTGTTTTTGGATATATTCCCCTTTAGGAATATGCTTCCAATCAGTTGGTGCAAACACAGGCCAACGACGCATACCTATAAACGCTGCAATCAAGCCCACGGCAATACTTAGGATTGTCACAACAACACTCATACCACGTGTATCCGCGCCCAAAATTTGCATCAAGCCACGCATAACGGTTGCGCTCAACCCTACAATAATTGCTAGCATCACGAGATGTCGCGTCCAGCGACGCCAATCCATCCCTTGCCACCAAGCCTTCGGCACACGCTTCAAGACAACAATCGCCAATGGCACTAGACAAAAGGCGGTACTAATCGCTGCACCACTCGTTCCTGAACTTGGGATAAACAATTGGTTACCCACATACTTCAATAACAATGTTAGCACAAGCCATTTAGCAATACCGTGTCCTTGATCAATACTCTGCAAAATACTAATCATTACCACAATCAATGTTGCCGGAATAATCGTTAGAATGTACCACTGCAAGGTTGTGCTACCCGCTGACGTTTCGAATAACATTTGGTTCAAACTTGGCATAATAGCCATCAACCCAATCGTTACCAGTGAGCTACTTACCAATGCCAAACGCATTGTTAATTGGAAGTCATGACGCAATCCTGCTTCATCCTGCTTCAACCATTTTTCACGCATCACGGGAATCAATGTGGTTCCCAATCCAGTTGCGATAACCATCCCTAATTGTAACAAAGGTTGGCCACGATCATAAATTCCTTTTTCAGCTGCTGCTTGCTGCATCGGTTGACCAAACTCTTGCAATAAACTGGTGATAGTAAATGAATCAATCAGTTGCAAAAGGACTAATAATGCTGCAACAACGGCTAAAATACCACCTTCACACCACAAACGACGCCATAATGTCCGCCATGGCATATTTTCTGCTGTCGTTTGCACGTCTTCTGCTGGTACACGACGAACATACCAAGCTAAATATAAAGCAGCAATTAATCCTGCGACCGTTGCTGCAAACATTGCCCATGTTCCAATCTTATAAACCGACCAACCATTCGTGACGCCAAACCACGCAATTCCAATAATCAAAACAACTCGCGCTAATTGCTCAAGTACTTGCGAAATTGCGGTAGGTGCCATGTCCATCGTGCCTTGTGTGTACCCACGGCCAACAGCCAAAAAGGGCATTACCAAGAAAAGCCAAGATACCGCTTGGATTTCCGGAATCAATTGCATATCATTCCCCATCCCCTCAGCAATCCAAGGAGCACCAAAGAATAATACGCTAAAAATCATCACACTAATAATTGAT
The DNA here is from genome assembly GCF_000732905.1 of Weissella tructae. Lineage (NCBI taxonomy): Bacteria > Bacillati > Bacillota > Bacilli > Lactobacillales > Lactobacillaceae > Weissella > Weissella tructae. The sequence continues at coordinate 283,811 of NZ_CP007588.1, read as the reverse complement.
AACAACCAAAACAATTGTTTTGCTACCCGTTTACGATGGGCTTGGTTAGGTTGTTCCGCAATCACCTTTGAAATAAAGAGTGGCCAACCGCTTAACGCCATGACCATCCCTATTCCATAGATTGGATACACTTGTTGATAGACATAGAACCCAGTATCACCAACCAGATTTTGAAACGGAACCCGGTATAGGGCACTCAAAATTTTGGCTATAATACCTGCGGCTGCTAGAACACCCGCTCCAGCCAACATTTTTTGTTTTCCCATAACATTACTTTTCCTTTGTTCGCGCTTCACGTAACGCTTCCGCAAAGCTATTTAACATCTTCAACCATTCTAATTCTGTTTGCTTAGGCTGAATTGGAATAATCAATTCCAATTGACTAATTTGCTTCACTTGTCCTGGCATATGTGCTGATTTCAACGCCATTTGCACCATATTCATGTCGATAACCTTTTCATCAAAGGTCACCACAATTTGTTGCATGTGTTGGCGTGGACGCTTGATTTGCGTAATCATCGCATAATCAGCATTTGCTTTTAATTGACCTACGGCGATTAATGCTTCTACCGTTTCAGGCAATTCACCAAAGCGATCAAACAAATCATCTGTGATTTCCGCAAATTCAGCCGCTTGTGTTGCCTTACGAATACGTTGGTAAATTTCAATCTTTTGCGGACCATCACTAACGTACTCTTGTGGCAAGTAAGCTTGGCATTGCAAATCAAGTTCCGCGTCAGACTTTTGCACTTGCTTCTTACCACGTTTAGCCTCAACTGCTTCGTTCAACATCTGCATGTATAGGTCATATCCCACGGTATTAATAAATCCGTGTTGGCTCTGTCCTAGGAGATCACCGGCCCCACGAATCGAAAGATCACGCATGGCGATCTTGAAACCAGAACCCAGTTCTGTAAAATCACGAATGGCTTCTAAACGCTTTTCACTCTCCTCACTCAAAGAACGTGTCCCTGGATACATAAAGTAGGCATAAGCTAAATTGTTTGATCGACCAACACGTCCACGTAATTGATACAGTTGTGACAATCCCATATGGTCTGCATTTTCAACAAACAATGTATTCGCATTTGGAATATCAACACCCGTTTCAATAATCGTGGTCGTGACCAATACATCGTACTCACCATTGATGAAATCGACTAAGACACCTTCTAATTGGGTTTCAGTCATTTGACCATGCACATAAGTTACACGTGCATCTGGGGCTAATGTTTGAATATAATCGACTGTTTTTTCGATGTCATCCACGCGATTGTGGAGGTAAAAGACTTGCCCGCCACGTGCTAATTCACGTTCAATTCCACTCGCAATTGTCTGACCATTTTGTTCAATGACATATGTTTGAATGGGGTAACGATTGGCTGGTGGTGTTTCAATCACTGACAAGTCACGTACCCCAACCATCGACATATTCAATGTTCGTGGAATAGGTGTTGCCGTCAACGTTAAGACGTCAACATTTGCTTCTAGCTCTTTTAGACGCTCTTTATGCTTCACACCAAAACGTTGCTCTTCATCGACAATCAACAACCCTAGATTATCAAATGTCACGTCTTTTGAAAGCAGACGATGTGTTCCAATCACAACATCTAATTCTCCCAAGGCTAACGCTTCAAGGGTTTCACGTCGTTGCTTCGTGCTTTGGAATCGTGATAACACCCCAATTTTCGCATCAGTGCCTTCAAAACGGCTCACAAATGATTCGTAATGTTGCTGAGCCAGAATAGTCGTTGGCACTAAAATGGCCACTTGCTTATGATCATTAACCGCCTTAAAGCTAGCCCGCATCGCAACTTCGGTTTTTCCAAAACCGACATCCCCAATCAACAAACGATCCATCGGACGCTTCTTTTCCATGTCACGTTTAATTTCTTCAGTTGAACGACTTTGGTCAGGTGTTTCTGCATAAGGAAAGGCCGCTTCAAAGCGTTGTTGGGCATCCCCGTCGGGACTAAACGCATACCCTTGACGCAATTCACGTTCAGCGTATAACGCTAGAAGGTCATCCGCAATATCTTCAACCTTCTTCGCAACCTTAGCCTTTGTCTTTTGCCATTCGGCACCACCCAATTTATTAATCTTAGGCGCTTTTTCAGCCGCTCCAACATACTTTTGTACAAGATCTAATTGCGTAACTGGAATAAAGATTTTCGCATCTTTTTGGAAACCAATCGTAATGTAGTCTTGCTTAACACCATTACGTTCAATTGTCTCCATCCCCTCATAGATTCCAATTCCATGGTTCGTATGAACAACATAGTCGCCAACATTCAATTCGTTATAACTCTTAATGCGTTCCGCATTTGAGACTGTTTGGCGACGTGGCGCTTTCTTCTTCACTTGTTGGAATAATTCGCGTTCCGTAACAATCATCAATTTTTGCGCTGGCCATTCAAATCCCGCACTCAATGCAAGTTCTGTTACTTGTGTGCGTTCCGTTACTAAACCATCTGGACGCACTGCGTTTGTTGGGACACCAAAATCATTTAAGGTATTCTCTGTTTTTTCTACGCGTTCTGCTGTGTTTGCCAAGAACAAAATGGTATAACCTTGCTTTTGCCAACGACTAACATCATTTTTTAACAGTGGCATTTGTCCAAAGAATTGTTGAGCTGGACGAACTGTCACATTAGTAAGCGTTGTTTGGCGTAAATTACCAATTCCACGTTGCAGTGTCGTTGTTAAAATACTAGCCTGTTTCACATCACGCGCTAATTCGGCCAATTTAAAACCAGTATCGTTAGGTTGCAACATCAATCCAGATGCCATCTGCTCTGACACCCATTCGTTGTTTTCAACTTCAAATTGGGCCGCATTTTCTAAGGCACGTGGGTAATCATCAAAGATAACAACCCCGTTTTCTGGTACATAGTCCAAGATACTTACACGCTCTGGGTATAAGACATCTAAATACGCACGGACCATTCCTGGCATTTGGTAATCTGCCAACATGTCTAATAGTGGCTGTACACCTTCAGTCAGATGACGTTTAGCGGCCCCTTCTAATGCATCACGTTGGTCCGTTAACATCAATTCCAAGCTAGTCGTAAATGTTGTACGACGATGTTCATCCGCGATTAAATCCGTCGCAGGTAAAATCTGCACGTCATCTAAACGATCAAGACTACGTTGTGTCGCAACATCAAACGTACGTAATGAATCTAATTCCGTATCAAAGAAGTCCATTCGGACAGGATACGCGGCATCCATAGGAAAGATATCGACAATTGATCCACGAACAGCAAATTCACCAGGTTGTTCGACCGCTGCTGTTTTTTGGTATCCCATGGCATGAAATTGCTTTTGTAAATCCCCTAATTCAAATTCATGACTGAAATCAATAGTGATTGCGGCAGCATCAAAGCTATCCACTGGCGGTAGATAACGTTGAGCACCGCTAACTGATGTGATCACAATAGCGTGTTCATTCTGTCGTAGTGCATGCAATGCACTCACGCGCGCAATCAACGCATCTGGTGATGTCAAAGCCACTTCAGTCGCTAAAGTATCTTCGGTTGGGAATAGATAGACAGAGTTCTCACCTAAAAGCCCCACCAAATCTTCAAAGATTTGGTCGGCATGATAATCATTATCTGCAATCAACACTGTTGGTCCGTCTGTCTTCGTGTGAAGCGCGGCCAAATATGTTGTTCGAGCAGTTCCTGTTAAGCCAGAAATAACGTGTCGCCCACCTTCAGGCAACACGTTTTCTAACGTTTGTAAATCTTCATTTTGTGCGATCAATTCGAGCAATTGCATCTCACGCTACCTCCCAACACAGTCGAATCGTTTTTAGTTGAAACGATTCATCAACATTTGTACTTTTTCACCAGTACCAAAGCCTTCAATAATTTCAATTGTGCGATCAATTCCCAACATCACATCAGGCATCTCATCCTTAGTAAACTTCCCCAAGACAAAATCAATAACGGCTTGGCTTTCATATTTTGGATGTGAAATCCCAAACTTTAAACGCGTGAATTCTTTCGTTCCCAATGCTTGAATTAGGCTCTTAATCCCATTATGTCCACCAGCAGAACCAGTTGCACGCAAACGCAAACGGCCTAGATCCATGTCCATATCATCGTGAATTACCAAAACATCTTCGTTTTCTAGGTTGTAGTACTTCATCAAAGGTCCGACAGCACGACCTGATTCATTCATATAAGTTGTTGGCTTCACCAACAAGATTTTTTCACCCTTGTAACGCCAATCTGCAATCATTGCATGGTGGGCACTATCCATCTTAAATGTTAGATTTTCGCGCTCTGCCAAAGCATCCAAGGCCATAAACCCAATATTATGGCGTGTGTTGTCGTATTCACGACCAATGTTTCCTAATCCTACAATTAATTTCATAATTTTTGCCTCTATATCATCTTTGAACGTTATCTGTTAAGCACTTTGTCTACACGAAAGGGGGAGAATCAAGTGATTCTCCCCACCTTCATTTCAATGTTAATTTTATCCTTACATATTATACCGCTAACCTTAAAAAAGTGCCATTTCGTCCACTCATTCTATACGAAAACAGATGGCCCCTAATACAATATATTGTCATCTAAAAAACAAAACCGAGTTACCTTCAGTAACTCGGTTCGTTATGTTATTTTTTGTCTGTAGCCTATCGACCTGAGATTGTAATCTCGTTATGTCCTGCCGGTAGAGTTACAAATAAATGTCCTTCTTTTCGTTCATAAGGTACAGTCGCACCATTTACACGTACCGTGTAATCAATACCGTTATATCCAACAACTGGCAATTTCGTGTCACCTGCTGTTTTGGTATCTTGTGTCCATGTGACTGAATCAAACGTACTCTTTTTGTGCTTAAAGTTCTTTTTTACATCTGGATCGTATAACATGGCAGCGAAGAACTTTTCTTTAGCATCTGGTTTTGTAAAATCAATGTCCTTGAAATCAACTGAAGGGTCTCTCAAAACATAATCTTTAACACCGTGCTTAGAGATACGCTTGTTATACGTTTTTGCTGTTAGTGGATGCGTATAGTCACCTTGGTCTGCTTTAATAAAGTATTCGCGCATACCGGCCAAAGATCCAATCATTACTGTGACGATGATAATCCATGCCCATACTTTTGTTGGTACATTCAATGGACGTTCATCAAAATACATCACAATACCAATCGCCAAAAACATTGCCACAAACATTAAGAAACGCATGCTAAATTGAATATTGGCAAATGGTGTATTCACTAATTCTGGTCCTAAGATAAAATCAAACGTACACAAAAAGACGATATTTGCCGCAAAAATCCAACGCGCCCATGACTTTTTAAAGTTTTTAATTGCTATGATTAAGAACACCAAAATCACGATCCCAATCACAAGCCCCATTGTTGTATCACGATATTCTTTAAAGTCATTAGTCAACGTTGCCAAAATATAATGATGTCCCGTCAAGGCATCCCAACGGATATTAGGCGGCATTAGTGTGTTTTGCATCATAATTTGTAACATTGTAAACAAAGTATACGCTGACAAAACACCAGCTAATAGCGCGGCTTTAATAATTGCCCAAAATTCAGCAACACTCATCTTCTTCATAATCAGACGACCGGCTTCAAATACGACAACCATCACCGTACACATCAGTAGCGATAGCATATGTCCATTGGCAATAATTGCCATTCCAAAACCTAATACGGCCCAACCGTATTTACGATTTTGCCAAATATCAATCAGACCAAGAATAACTAATGGTAATGCCATATAACCAATCGCTTCTCCCAAAGCGACACGACTATACATCAAAATAAAATGATACCCATTAAATTGGTATAAAATTACTCCTAGCCATTTGATTAACGTTTTATCGGTAAAACGCCCCATTAGCAACCAGGTAAATCCAATTGTCATAAAGTTTAAAATTAAAAATCCAATTGTAAATGACCACATTGGTGATGCAAAGAAGCGCGGCAGGATAAACATCCACGCTGATAGCCATGGATACATCCCCGTCACTGCTGCACCTTGATGCTCATAACCAATAAAATTAATTCGGCTTGGCCATTGCCCTGCTGCCAGTGCTTGATAAATAGATTCAAAACGCATCAAATGAAAAATACCATCCGGATTAATCTGGAATTGCTTTCCAACAAATACGACATAGGTTGATATGAAGGCCAATATTCCCATGACCAACAATGTACCAATCATTGTTTTACCTTGTTTACTTGTTATTTTATTCATCATTACTTAGTTCCTCAAATTTTTCATTGCTCATTGTATCCTACTAACTAAATAGCACCTAATCACTTATTGTACCTGATTTATACCTGTTATGGGCATTATCCGCCTTAATTCTCATCAACCCCTCATTTAAATACGGTGCTACAAAAATCGCCCAGACCGTTTTAATAGCATTCATTCGTAGAAACTCCGGGAATCTAAAAATACTCACATGTCGCAAAGACTCAGAACATGTTATGATAATTAGATTAGAAAACAAAAGGAGATTTAATCAAATGCTTGAATCATTAGTTAAAAGTCGTGACGATATTATTACCATTACCAGTAACACGACTTTACAAGAAGCATTAGATATCTTAGAAACTGAAAATCTGCGTGCTCTAGCGATCTTAGACGCAGATGGCCAAATGTTTCGTGGTGTCATCTATAAGATGCATCTCTACAAACATTTAGCAAATAAAGGTGACATGACTGATTCAGTCACAAGTTTGATGCGTAATATGACTAAATTCATTAACGTGGATGCGTCATTTTTTGATCTTATTTTTGCCTTACGCGACTTACCTTTTATTTCGGTCTTGGACGATCAACACCACTTTTTAGGTATCATCACTAGTAATCGGTTAAGTGAGGTGTTTGAGAATTCATGGACGCCTGACGTAGGTCGCTATGTTATGACATTGTTAACTGATGGGGATCGCGGTAGTCTTGAAAAAATCACCAAGATTATTGCACGCTATACAAATATTTTATCCCTTGTCACTTTTGATCCAGATGAAAACATTCGAACAACACGTGTCGTTGTGACATTACCAAATGCCGTCGACGAAGCTCGTTTATCAAAAATTATTCGTCAACTATCCCGTCGGGGATTCCATCTAGAATCTTTAGAGCATCTCTAACCGTAAACATCAATTTATATTGGTGTTTTTTATATGCTGTAGTATTAATGAAAGGAGATTATCATGCCGCAGACTTTGTCTAAGATTTGGCAAAATAAATATGTTCAAGTCATCATTGATTATTTTAGTCGGCTTGATTTAGGCTATGCCAGTGCCTCAATTGCTTATTTTTCATTACTGTCAATATTCCCACTACTAATTGTCATTGGTAATCTCCTTTCAATTGTCGGTTTAGAGTTAGATTCAGTTCTGCGGTTTCTAGCAACATTTTTACCTGAATCAATCATCAGTATCCTACAACCCATTGTGAAATCTATTTTGTTCCAAAATGGTATCGGAGTCTTATCTATTTCTCTTATCGTGACTTTATGGTCCGTTACGCGATTAGTCGCTTCAATTCGGCTATCACAAAACCAAATTTATGGCGTGCCTGCGAAAAACATTGCCATTATCGATCGTTTTGTTTCCTTGTTTTGGCTAGTTTTGATTTTAAGTATCGCCTCTGCATTACTATTATTTGCAGCAGTTGGCTCTAACGTTTTAGACTTATTACCAATTAACGCTGATACTGTCCGTACGTTGAAATCAGCAAAACCATTAATTGTTTTCGTGGGATTATTTATTACCCTAACATTATTCAATTGGTTATTACCCACTAAAAAGCCGTGGTTACCCTGGGCTGTGACTGGAACAATTATTGAAGTGCTATTCATGATGGTGTCCGCGCACTTTTTCAGTCTCTACGTGGGATTTATTGCGCAAGCATACTCATTTTATCAAGCGATTAATTCTGTTATCATCACGATGGTTTGGATGAATTTCATAGCATTCGTTGGTTTATTAGGTACGATTATCACCGCCATTTTGAATCATCTTTGGCCTGCCCGAGATAAAAATAGCCGACAAAAAATTGTTCAATTATCACAAAAAATGCACATTACCAAATAAAAAAAGACCTCAAATAATATTTGAGGTCTTTTTTATCGACATTTATTTAACTGAGACTAATGTAGAATACCGATAGCCCCTAACAAGATAACAAATAGTCCTAACGCAATACGGTAGTAACCGAAAATCTTGAAGTCATTGTTCTTAATGTAGTCTAGCAAGAACTTAATCGCAACGTAAGCCACGATCCATGAAACAATAAATCCAACGGCTAATACCCAAGCTTGTGATGATGTAAATGTTCCACCATCCTTCAAGTAGCTTCCAACCTTTAGGATTGTTACCCCAAACATCACAGGAATACTCATAAAGAATGAGAATTCAGCCGCTACTAGACGTGACGCTCCCAACAACAAAGCACCCAAGATAGTTGCTCCTGAACGTGATGTTCCAGGAATAATCGCAAGAACTTGGAAGAATCCAATCCACAATGCTAGTTGGTAAGTTAGTTGATTAATGTCTGTCACAACTGGTTGCTTATTCTTCAAGTAATTTTCAATAACGATGAACAAAATACCGTAAAGAATCAACATTGCTGCAACAATCCAGATGTTATCTTGCATGTAATCGTTTAATAAGAAACCAATTACAACCGCAGGTAGCACACCTACGGCAACTTTGAACCAGAGTGTCCAAGTTTGCTTACGTTCTACGGTTGACTTAGTTGGTGAAAATGGATTCAACTTATGGAAGTACAGTTGAATAACCGCCATAATAGCACCTAATTGGATAACATATTCATACATGTGGGCGAATGAACTTGTCCACAAATCTCCACCAGGAATCTTCAAAAACGTTTGTGTAATAATAATGTGACCTGTTGATGAAATCGGCAAAAATTCTGTGATTCCTTCAACGATCCCAATAATCATTGATTTCAATAATTCGAATAACATAGTTAACTCCTCTATTTATAACTTCTTTATTTACCTTATCAGAAATCGCACGTAATTGCCGTAAAAACTTGCCAGCTTTAGTCCTTTTTAAAAAACAGCTATATGACTTGCATTATTATTTTTCGTATAGTATACTTCTTTATACACTAGTAAATAATAAGGAGTATCTTCATGAACAAGAAATTATATAAATCAAACGACCGCGTATTGGCCGGTGTCCTTGGAGGTATCGCTGATTACTTCAAGATCGACCCCAATATTACACGATTAATTTTCGTGGCTCTATTGCTATTATCTTGGTTTGTCCCTTTGACGATCTTCTATATCATCGCGGCAATCATTTTACCTACACGCCCATCATATTACCAATCCGAAGATGATAACATTCGTGAAGGTGAATACCGCGAAGATTAATCGGTATATCCTATACACGAATTAAAAAAGATGACCGTACTGGAATCAGTACGGTCATCTTTTTGTATATACATGTATTAACCATATATGCCTTGCATTTAAGGTAATGGCAATTGGTAAGCATTAATTTGATCAGCTGTCACGTTTCCACCATATAGCGGACCACTATCTTCAACTGGTAGTTCTAGTTGTGCTCGAAGAACATTAGTAATACGTTGCTTTTCAATCGGTCCAATAAATTCAGATGACCCTGAAGGCAGATTATTGTATTCTTGCCCAGTGAAATTGTCAGTCTTAATGTTTTTCGCTGCGCCTACATAATTTCCAGCAATACGCTGAATATCCCCAAATGATAAGTCCGTCTTCGTTGAGTCACCAATGACAGCTAACGTTGACTTACTCGTCAATGCGATTGGATTTGTCACCGCTGTTTTAGCAATCTCCTCTAGCACCATTCGTTGACGTTGTTGACGTCCATAGTCACCCGTTGGATCTTGATAACGCATCCGTGAAAAGGCTAGTGCAGCAGCTCCGTCCATTTCATGGTACGTCTTCATCACATCGTCTTTACCCGCATGTTGAAAAGTCGTTTCGCCCTTTGTAAACGAGTACAAATTACCTTTGTCTTCTTTAGCAGTATCTGGATTATATTTAAACGTTAATGGAGAAGCGACTTTAATACCACCTAATTCATCAACAATTTTTTCTAATCCACCCATATTCACTAAAATATACGCATCAACAGGTACATTTAGCCATGATTGCACCGTTTCCATGGATGTCTTAGCAGATCCAACTTCATACGCTGCATTCATTTTCAATGGAAAATATTCTTCGTATCCGACCGGCGCGATAATCGTATCACGTGGGATAGAAACAATTGTCGTTGTCTCTTTTTTAGGGTTAACCGTTGCAATCATCAAAGAATCAGTACGTCCTTTATATTTACGCCCTAATTCACCTGTGTCAGTCCCCAGTAACAGCACAGAAAAAGGTTCGCCCTTCTTTAGTAAAGAAGATACATCTCTATCTTTCTTCATTTCTGTTGCCTCGTAGGCCCTGTTAACTGCTGATTGCGCATTAAAATACGCACGGATACCAAATAGGAACATCAATACGACCGCGATAATAACGATACCAAATAAAATATGGCGTCCTTTATATGCATTCACATGATTTCGTGGCCCACGTTGTTCAACTCTGGATACACGTTGATTATCCTGTTCTGGATGATTTTGCATGATCTTTCCCCAATCGATTAAACGGCTACCGGTGCCTTAATGGCTTTCCCTGGATGGTAATTTTCAATCTTAATATCGTCCATTGTGTAATCAAAAATTGATGACACTTCTGGATTTAGCCACAAACTTGGCAAATCCATCATTGGACGTGTTAGTTGTTCTTTAACTTGCTCAAAGTGGTTACTGTAGACGTGAGCATCTCCCAATGTATGCACAAATTCACCCACTTCATAACCCGTTTGTGCTGCTACCATGTGCAACAACAATGAGTATGACGCAATATTAAATGGAACACCTAAGAACATGTCTGCTGAACGTTGGTACAATTGTAGACTAACTTTTCCATCAGCAACATAGAATTGGAATAATGAGTGACATGGTGGCAATGCTTGTGTTGGGACCGCTTCAGGATTCCATGCAGACACAATCAAACGACGTGAATCAGGATTCGTCTTAATCATATCAATTACTTCAGCAATTTGGTCAATGAATCCACCTTGCACTTTACGCCAATGACGCCATTGTGCCCCGTAAACTTCACCTAATTCACCATATTTGTCAGCAAATGCTTGGTCTGTCAAAACACGCTCAATAAATAATTGACGTTGTTCATCATATGCAGCAGCAAATTCTTCATCTACCAATGCACGACGACCAAAATCAGTCATATCCGGTCCAGTATATTCATCTGATTCAATCCAGTTTTTAAAAGCCCATTCGTCCCAGATATGGTTATTGTTTTCAAGCAAGAACTTAATGTTAGTATCTCCTGCCAAGAACCATAGTAATTCACTTGTCACCAACTTAAATGGGACACGCTTAGTCGTTAGCAATGGAAAACCGTCAGCTAAATCAAAGCGCATTTGACGTCCAAAAACAGAACGTGTTCCTGTTCCTGTACGATCTCCTTTAACATTTCCATTTTCTAGAATATCTTGAATGGTATCCAGATACATTTGTTCACTTTGACTCATGCTATTCTCCTTCATTGCTAATCACATAGCTTGCTAGATCTAACTTTTCAATATCTTTTTCGTGCACCAGAACTTGTTGTAAATCAACATTCTTTTGTGCAATTAACTCCATGACAAATTCATCTGGGCGGTAACTACGCAAGTAATTAATCTTTGTAATTCCAGCTTGTAGTAACAACTTTGTGCAATAGACACATGGAAAATCTGTCACGTAAATTTCTGAACCTTCAGCGGCAATTCCCATCTTAGCTAATTGCATTAAGGCATTTTGTTCTGCGTGTACGGCACGAATACAATGTCCGTCGCGCATCAAATCACCAACTTCATCACAGTGTGGTGTCCCAACAACTGAACCGTTGAATCCACTACCAATGACACGTCCGTCTTTTACAATAACGGCACCAACTCGTAAGCGGGGACAAGTTCCGCGGGAAGCCGTCATAACTGCTTGTAGCATGAAATATGTTGGCCAATCAATTCGTTCACTCATCCTATTTACCTCTTTAAAATTTATTATTCTAATGATAGCATTTTTAACGCCCAGTGCTGCTTAAATTATACTGGATTTTTAAGTTTTTCGCTGTGTAAATTAGCCGAGCTGTCCTCTTGCCTATACACGATATTGCATGCCAATCAAACGCTCTGCAAAAGCTTTCACAGCGTTTTTCATGCCTTCACAATCGTTGGTATAGCTGTACAAATTGTATTTGTAGTGATTTTCTGGTATACTTAATCAAGTGCTTATTGTTTTTTAACGATGTTCATATGTCAGCTCTTCGGAACTGAAATGCGAGAGTGTCTCGCGAAAGGAAGTATGTGTATGCCTTTAGTTTTAAACGAAATCAAGCAACAATTGGATGATCATATTGGGGGTGATGTCCGATTAGTTACTCATGAAAGCCGCCACCGTACCATCGAACACGATGCTATTGTACGTGAAACTTTCCCAGCAGTATTCGTTCTTGATTTAAAGCAACCTGGAAATGAATTTGATCGTGCATCATTCAGCTATGCTGATGTGCTAACTGAAAACATTGAAATCACATTTCTATAAGAATGATTAGATAAAAGCATCGCTAGTTCGCTAGCGGTGTTTTTATTTACCCTAATTTTAGCAATAATGACAAACAAAAAAGACCTACTAAATATTTAGTAGGTCTTTTTGATTATTCGACATCAAGCACTTCGTCACTATTAATAGTATCTAGTGGTAATTGTACCACTTCAAATTCATTAATGTACGCATCCTTAAAGTCTAGTGGTGTAATGTCAAAGTTCGCTACGCGAATAGCCTTACCCACAACTGGTTCAGGATCCATTTCTAGAATGTATCCTGTCAACGTTACCATTTCTGATTCTTCAAATGATCGAATTGTTTCTTGGAAGAAACGTTCAAAGTCATACAACGTCATCTTTCCTGAAACCTTATAATGCATTTGACCTGCATCATCAGATGCAATCTTTTCAATCAAATCATCGGCAACATCATCAATTTCATCACGAACTGTTCCAAACAATTCTTCGTAAATGTCCTTATCGGTTACGATTCCTGATGTTCCACCATATTCGTCCTTAACAACAACCATTGGGACACGGTGTTCAATCATTTCATGCAACACGTCAGTAATCGGTTGATTTTCTGAGACGTTTGGCAAGTTACGTAAGATTGTACGAATTGAGGCGTTATCATTGATACGACCTTGGCGCACGATATCGTATGAGTAAACATAACCTAGAATCTTGTCTTTATCGTTGTTTGCCACAACTGGCATACGTGAAAACTTTTCTTCAAGGTATGTGTTCAATCCATCCTTAATTGAATCCGTCACATCGACAACAATCAATTGTGTACGGTCAATCATGATATCTTCAGCGACCTTATCGTTCATTTCAAAGGCACGCTTCATGAATTGTAGATCTTCTTGATCAATTTCTCCAGCCTTCACAGAGTCTGAAGAAAGTGACAAAATTTCTGTTTCTGAGTAGATGTCTTCATCAGGATGAGGACTGTACCCTAGCATACGTGTTACAACCGCAGCTGTACGATCAAACAACCAAATCATTGGGTAAAGCAAGATATGGAAGAAAATCACAGGGCGCACAATCGCCAACAAGACAGGAACTGGCTTGTCAATCGCAATGTTCTTAGGCACCAAGTCAGTAAAGACGGCGTGAATAAATGTGAAAAGCAAAATAGCGGCAATTGATGAAACTGACTTTGCAATGTGTGGTGGCAAAATGTCAGCTGATAAAATCAATCCAGCAATAAAACTTTCCCCCAACCAACCTAAAATCAAAGAAGTTAGTGTAATTCCGACTTGAGCTGTTGAAAGATATTCTGTTAAATGGTCCACCATGTAGATGGCTTTTTCGACCTTAGGCAGAGGCTTGTCTGACTCCTCTTGCATAACGCGCAAAGCACTAGGACGAACCTTAACAAGAGCATATTCTGTTAGAGTAAACAGAATTGCCAACAGCAAAATGACAGTAATAACGACTAAGTTTAAGATTATAGACGGACCAGAATCCATGAGATACCTTCTTTCAAAAATTATATTTTTATTGTTATGTTTCTATATTAAGCGCTATAAACGCCTTCGTCAAATAAAGCATTGTGCAAATTAATAAAATCTTCAAGTGTCAGCTTTTCAGCACGCACCTTAGGATCCAAATCCGCCTTAGCAAGCGCATTTGTTAACTTTGCTTTTGTTTCATCATCCTTACCGAAGGCCGTAATCAAATTGTTCCACAATGTCTTACGACGCATTGCAAATCCAATCTTAAATAGTGAGAACATTTTTGTCTCATCCTTGGGCAAAACAGCCAATGGTTCGCGTGGTGTCAACGCAATAATCGCTGAATCCACATTCGGATTTGGCACAAATGCTTTACGTGACACTGTAAATGCCAACTTAGCATTCATACGGTATTCAATAGCTAGTGTTAGCGCACCGTAATCCTTTGTTCCTGGTGCCGCTGAAATACGGTCAGCAACTTCTTTTTGCATCATAACAACAATGCTATCGAATTGAACACCAGATTGTAGAACTTGCATTAAGATTGGTGTCGTGATGTAGTATGGCAAGTTCGCTACCAACTTCAATGGCGCACTTGGGTCATCGAAACGTTCTTGAATTTCTTTTGCCAAGTTAACTTGCAAAATATCTTCGTGGACAACAGTGACATTATCGTATGGTGCCAATGTGTGTGCCAATACCGGAATCAAGCGGTCATCGATTTCAAAAGCCAATACTTGCTTTGCATTACGAGCCAATTGTTCAGTCAAGGCTCCAATTCCAGGTCCAATTTCAATAACATTGTCGTTCTCTGTTACATCACCAGCAGCAACAATATTTGTCAAAATGTTGATATCAGTCAAAAAGTTTTGTCCAAGTGACTTTTTAGTGTTGATACCAAATTCATTCATAATCGCTTGCGTGCGGACTGGTGTTGCAATATCAGGTCGTTCGTTCATTAATTAAGATTCCTTTCTTATTTCTGTGAGTGTTTGTTCTAGTTCGGCATAGGTAATGCCAAACATTTCTAATCGTTTTAGTAATTGCTTACCATTTACATAGCCTAGATTTAAAGCTTCCGCGATTGCTTGTCTATTCTGCGCTGCCGCAGGACCAGCTAACAATCCTAATCGCATCAAATCAGCTTTAGTAATGTCAGATTGATACGTTTCTGCAGCCACCGTTGATAGCTCAGACAACGCGTGTATCAATGTATCATCAGTAGCATATTCAATCCCTAAACTATGATGCTTAATCTGACGACCAGCTTCATCTTTGGTTAGAAAAGCATGCTTCGCATCTGGCACGATATTGGTAATGATTTTACGTAATCTTTCTCCATTGAAATCAGGATCTGTAAACACAATAATGCCTCGTGTTTGGGCCGCCTGTTTGATTAAACGTTGTGTTTCTTCTGACAACGCCGAACCATTTGTTTCAATCGTTTCAGCATCTACAACACGACGAATCGCTTGTGTATCTGCCTTTCCTTCAACAACGATAACTTCTTTAATCATTACTTATCCAACCATAAACGATGCGCATTATTTTTTGTAATCTCAGCTAACTCGTTATAAGTCATGCCAAGTTGTTCTGCCACACTCTCAATTGTATGACGAACAAACATAGGTTCATTTTGCTTTCCACGCATTGGTGTTGGCGCTAAGAACGGAGCATCCGTTTCAACCAATAGACGATCTAAAGGAACGACTTGTAGCGCTTCTTTAATCTCCTTGGCATTTTTAAATGTCACCATTCCAGAGAATGAAATATACATACCCAAATCTAAGAAACGCTTAGCTTCTTCAGCATCTCCGGTAAAGGAATGCATCACACCACCAAAGTCACTGACATTGTGTGACTTCAATAGCTCATATACGCCATCAGAGGCATCACGAGCGTGGATTGTGACAGGTAAGTTCAATTCCTTGGCTAAGGCTAATTGACGTGAGAACGCCGCTTTTTGGACTTCTGGTGATGGGTTAGATTCCCAGTAGTAATCTAGTCCCATTTCACCAAGACCAACGACAACCTCATCTTGTGCTTGAACTTTTAGAATGTCAAATTCTTCGTCAGTAAATCCAGCTACATCGCCTGGTTGCCAACCAATAATAGCATGCATACCTTCGAATTTATGTGCCATTTCAATTGCACGTTCGTTTCCTTCACGGTCATACCCAATGTTATTCATTTCTACAACACGGAATTCTCGTGCACGATCCCAATACGTCGCTACATCATCCCAGAAGACATCTTCATTCAAATGTGTGTGCGTATCGTAGGCATCTGCGGGACGGTTCGTTGGGTCATAAGTTGCCATTATTTACCTCGATTTTCTTTGTACATGTTTTGCTTATTTATATAATAGCAAAATTTACAACGATACAATAGCCTACCTAATATGAAGTAGATTCTGTTTCCATGATTAAGGCTTGTGCAGCCGTAATTTCACTACATAGTGTTGTGGCCAAACTATGTGAAATTTCATGATTTGCTAAGCTGTCTTGTACCTGTGTTAATTCAGCTTGCAATGCTGCAAACAAAACACCATGTACTTCTGTATCAGATTGCACCGCTGCTTCCACATTGTGTTGACGACGTTGCATAATTTTACGCATAGCCAAAATTAATTGCGTGTTTTCTGGATTTTGTTCCAATTCCGCAATTTCAACATCCACAGGTGGAGACAACAAAGTATCTAATTCAAGCGCTGCATGATTCCAACGCTCATGCTCGTAATCCTTGAATGTTGTTAGATGTTGCTTCCAGTCGTTAGCAGATGCATCCTTCATAAATTCTCGTTGGTGATCCAACAAAGCTTTCAGTTCAGGTTGCTTCTCAGGAGGCAACAAAGCAATACGGTCTTCTTCATATTGCAAGAAATGTTCAACACGTGCTTTTTGTTTTTCTTCACGCTTTTCTTCACTTAGTAAGTAAGTCGCTAAGCGATCAAGACGTGCCATAATTTTGTGTCCAATAATATGGAAACGTGACATTCCCAACTTGCGTTGTTCTTGCGCCATCATACGTTGGTACAACAACAAGGCATCTGATGAAATTTGATTGTCTGCCATGGCTTCTTGAATTGTCGCAATATTAGCATCTGCCAAAATTTGGTTTGCTTGTGCCCAAACATCTTTTTCAAATGGTTGTTCATACCCAACTTGACGCTTCAAATGATCATAAATAACCGCTTGTGTTGATTGCGGTACATCTTGGCTTTCAACATAGTTCATTCCCGCTTGAATCATTCGTAAGTGTGCTTCTTGGAATTCTTCAGAAGAATACTCTGGCGTTACCTTCGGCAAAATACGAGGCAAGACAATCAGTGGCACAACTAGACTCAAAATAATAACAATAATAGCGATATACAAGATTTCATCACGGAATGGCACAACATTACCATTGTCCAAAACGAATGGCACGGATAAGGCCATGGCCATGGTCATGGCTCCGTGAACTCCACCAACAGAGAAAATCAACGCATCTCGTTGGTGATACTTTTCTTCTGTCTCAAATGCTTCTGCAATGTGCTTACGATTACTACGACTACGCGCAATATAACGAACAACCAACATCACAACATAAATAATCACACTGACCCATGTTAGCCAAACAAGTGTTTGCCATGGTGTATTTTCATTATCTACTAAGATACGAACCAATCCTGATCCAAGCAAAACAAAGACCACACCATTTAACACTTGTGCAATCACATTCCACACTTGGTTAGAGAGATTACTGAAGCGAGTAGACATAAATTGTAGTTTTTCGCGTTCTTCGTTATGCACAACTCCAGCAATAACCACTGCGATAATCGCTGAAACATGTAGGCTATCAGCAATCATGTAGATAAACATTGGGCTCAAAATCTGCAACAACAGTTGCGCCGTCATATCATTCAATTGATAACGCATCAAATGTTGACGAATGTACACCAATGCAATCCCTAACAAGACCCCTACGATTAATCCACCAATCGCAGCAATCATAAAGACCGTAGATGCTTCCCAAAATGAGAAGCGTCCTGTTGCTAACCATAGCAACGCTAATTCCAATACAACCAAACCAACAGCGTCATTGAAAAGAGATTCTAAAGTCATCGCCTTTTGCAGACCTGACGGCATTTCCACTCCTGCAGTTACGGAATCCAATGCAGTCGCGTCTGTTGGCGTCACAATAGCGGCTAATGCTACTGCCAACGGAATTGGCCACAAGAGAATTTGTTCAGCGGAAATAGCCACAATGATAACCGTTACAATGGCCAAAATCACCGCTAATTTAATAATTGCGCCAAAATTTTTAGACAACACACTCAATGGCGTTTGTTGTCCTTCATAAAACAATAATGGTGCAATAATCAGTAACATAAACCATTCAGGATTAATAATTAATTGCGCACCCACACCTGGGATAAACGCAATTAAAATCCCCATGATAATTTGCCAAAATGCTTGTGGAATGGTTGGATACATTTGTGCTAGTAAGTTGGCACCAATAATCGCCATCAACACCAAGGCAATTGCCCCAAATAAAGTCATATTTTTTCTCCCAATAATGAAATCAGGCCCCCATCGAAATGGCGGCCTGATTGATTATCCTAATTCAGATCCAGCTTCAATAGATTCTGGCAAGAATGTCAACGTTACGTTGCCGTCCTTTTCTGCTGATAGGATCATACCTTCAGACAGTTCGCCCATCATCTTACGAGGCTTCAAGTTCGCAACGAATGCGATGTTCTTCCCCACAAGTTCTGCATATTCTGGATAGAACTTCTTAATTCCTGACAAAATAGTACGTCCATTTTCAGTACCATCGTCTAGCTTGATACGCAAAAGCTTGCTTGACTTCTCAACTTCTGAGACGTCTACAATCTTTCCAACACGCATTTCAACCTTGTCAAAATCATCAAATTCAATCATTGCTTTACCTTCTACTTCTGCTACTTCTTCTGTTGTTTCTACGGCTGGCTTTGTACCAGTCATTTCTTCACGAATGTACTTCACTTCAGCTTCAACGTCTACACGTGGGAAGATTGGTTCTCCCTTAGCAACAACGCGTCCACCAGAAACTAAGTCTTCAAACTTCAAACCAGTGATTTGCAAGTTCGTTTCTGCCAATCCTAATTGTTCAAAAATCTTGGCTGGAGCCTTAGTCAAAACTGGTTGCAACATAATCGCAACGACACGAAGTGAGGCAGCCAAGTGAGCCATTACTGAGCTCAATGTTTCTGCTTGTTCTTCATCCTTGGCAAGTGCCCATGGTGTTGTTTCGTCGATGTACTTGTTAGCACGTGAAATCAACTTCCATACTTCAGCCAATGCGTCTGATGTACGCACGCCTTCCATGTGTTCGTTGTATGCTGCAATTGATTCATTTGCAACACGTACTAGGTCTGCATCAAATTCTGTCTTACCAGTGTTCAATGCTGGAATAACACCATCTTCGTACTTGTTAATCATCGCAACTGTACGGTTCAACAAGTTTCCCAAATCGTTGGCCAAGTCATAGTTCAACTTTGACACAAAGTCTTCCGGTGTGAAGATTCCGTCGTTACCAAATGGCATTGCACGCAACAAGTAGTAACGTACAGCGTCAACACCGTAACGGTCAGCCAAAGTATCTGGGTAAACAACGTTCCCCTTAGACTTAGACATCTTACCGTCACGCATTGTCAACCAACCGTGCGCCATCAACTTTTCTGGCAATGGCAATCCCAATGCATGCAACATAATTGGCCAGTAAATCGCGTGGAAACGTACAATTTCCTTACCAACTAGTTGGACATTAGCTGGCCAGAACTTTTCAAATAACGCATCGTCATCTGATCCATATCCTAGTGCAGTAATGTAGTTTGACAATGCATCAATCCAAACATAAACAACGTGCTTTGGATCATCTGCGACAGGTACTCCCCACTTAAAGGCAGTACGTGTAACAGCCAAGTCTTCTAGTCCTGGCTTGATGAAGTTATTCATCATTTCGTTCATACGTGAATGTGGTTGCACGAAATCAGGGTGTGTTTCGTAGTATTCTGTCAACCAGTCAGCGTACTTACTCATCTTGAAGAAGTAAGATTCTTCCTTCACCAATTCAACTTCGTGACCAGAAGGTGCCTTACCACCGATAACCTTACCAGCATCATCGCGGTATACTTCTTCTAGTTGTGATTCTGTGAAGTATTCTTCATCATCAACTGAATACCAACCTTCATATTCACCCTTGTAGATGTCACCTTGATCAACGAATTGCTTGAAAATACGTTGGATTGCCTTTTCGTGTTGTTCATCTGTTGTACGGATGAAGCCATCATTTGTGATGTCCAAGTAATCCCACAACTTTTGAATGTCCGCAGCCATACCATCAACGTATGCCTTAGGCGTCATGTTTAGCTTTTCAGCTTTTTGTTCAATCTTCAATCCGTGTTCATCTGTTCCTGTTAGGAAGTACACGTCTTCACCTAACAAGCGGTGGTAACGCGCTTCCGCATCAGCCAACACCGTTGTGTATGTATTCCCAATATGTAACTTCCCTGATGGGTAGTAAATAGGAGTAGTGATATAGAATGTTTTATTTTCAGTCATGTTATTACCTCCGACGACCATACGAATGAGTAAGGTGCTTATTTTTGCCAAGAATTGGCGGTTACTTCTATTATAGCAAAATTCGAGACTATAATTTCTTATATAACAAAAAAAATACCATCATTTCTGATGGTATTTCTCGTTTGCATTGCGACGTCCTATCCTCGCAGGGGGCGATCCCCCAACTACTTTTGGCGCTATTGAGCTTAACTTCTGTGTTCGGTATGGGAACAGGTGTGGCCTCAATGCCATCATCACAACACGATATTTTCAAGACTTACGTCTCTCAAAACTGAATAATATGTAAATTTTACTTCACTCTTTAATTGAGCCTTAACACCACGTTTTGTTCAACTTGGTTAAGTCCTCGAACCATTAGTACTAGTCCGCTCCATGCGTCACCGCACTTCCACTTCTAGCCTATCTACCTCATCATCTTTGAGGGTCTTACTTCATAAAGAATGGGAAATCTCATCTCGAGGCGAGTTTCACACTTAGATGCTTTCAGCGTTTATCTCATCCGTACATAGCTACTCAGCGATGCTCCTGGCGGAACAACTGATACACCAGAGGTACGTCCACCCCGGTCCTCTCGTACTAAGGCAGCTCCTCTCAAATTTCCTACGCCCGCGACGGATAGGGACCGAACTGTCTCACGACGTTCTGAACCCAGCTCGCGTACCGCTTTAATGGGCGAACAGCCAACCCTTGGGACCGACTACAGCCCCAGGATGCGATGAGCCGACATCGAGGTGCCAAACCTCCCCGTCGATGTGGACTCTTGGGGAGATAAGCCTGTTATCCCAGGGTAGCTTTTGTCCGTTGAGCGATGGCCCTTCCATGCGGAACCACCGGATCACTAAGTCCTACTTTCGTACCTGCTCGACTTGTAAGTCTCACAGTCAAGCTCTCTTGTGCCTTTACACTCTACGAATGATTTCCAACCATTCTGAGAGAACCTTTGAGCGCCTCCGTTACCTTTTAGGAGGCGACCGCCCCAGTCAAACTGCCTGCCAGACACTGTCTTCCATCGCGATAAGCGATGTGAGTTAGAGTGGTCATACAACGAGGGTAGTATCCCACTGATGCCTCCATCGAAACTAGCGTTCCGATTTCAACGGCTCCTACCTATTCTGTACAAGCTGCACAAACACTCAATATCAAGCTACAGTAAAGCTCCATGGGGTCTTTCCGTCCTGTCGCGGGTAACCCGCATCTTCACGGGTCTTTAAATTTCACCGAGTCTCTCGTTGAGACAGTGCCAGATCGTTACGCCTTTCGTGCGGGTCGGAACTTACCCGACAAGGAATTTCGCTACCTTAGGACCGTTATAGTTACGGCCGCCGTTTACTGGGGCTTCAATTCGTACCTTCGCTTGCGCTAAGCACTCCTTTTAACCTTCCAGCACCGGGCAGGCGTCAGCCCTATACGTCATCTTACGATTTTGCAGAAACCTGTGTTTTTGATAAACAGTCGCCTGGGCCTATTCACTGCGGCTCAGCTTTCGCTGAGCACCCCTTCTCCCGAAGTTACGGGGTCATTTTGCCGAGTTCCTTAACGAGAGTTCACTCGCTCACCTTAGGATGCTCTCCTCGACTACCTGTGTCGGTTTGCGGTACGGGCAGGTAAACACTAACTAGAAGCTTTTCTTGGCAGCGTGACATCACAGACTTCCCTACTTTATTTCGGTCCTCATCATCACTTGTCCTTGGAAGAGCAAGCATTTAACTCACTCTAAGACTTATGATTTAACCCAGCATATCCATCAGCTGGGATCTGTTAGCCTTCTGCGTCCCTCCATCGTTCAAACATGTTCACCTGGTACAGGATCTCAACCTGTTGTCCATCGACTACGCCTCTTGGCCTCGCCTTAGGTCCCGACTAACCCTGGGAGGACGAGCCTTCCCCAGGAAACCTTAGTCATACGGTGGACAGGATTCTCACCTGTCTTTCGCTACTCATACCGGCATTCTCACTTCTATGCGCTCCACCAGTCCTCACGGTCTGACTTCATCGCCCATAGAACGCTCTCCTATCGCGCACTTACGTGGCACCCGTAGTTTCGGTGGTGTGTTTAGCCCCGGTACATTTTCGGCGCAGAATCACTCGACTAGTGAGCTATTACGCACTCTTTAAATGGTGGCTGCTTCTAAGCAACATCCTAGTTGTCTATGCAACTCCACATCCTTTTCCACTTAACACACACTTAGGGACCTTAACTGACGATCTGGGCTGTTCCCCTTTCGACAATGGATCTTATCACTCACTGTCTGACTCCCGGACATACGTGATTGGCATTCGGAGTTTATCTTAATTTGGTAACCCGAGATGGGCCCCGCACCAAAACAGTGCTCTACCTCCAACACGCTTCATTCCGAGGCTAGCCCTAAAGCTATTTCGGAGAGAACCAGCTATCTCCAAGTTCGATTGGAATTTCACCGCTACCCACACCTCATCCCAGCATTTTTCAACATGCACGGGTTCGGGCCTCCAGTGCGTTTTACCGCACCTTCACCCTGGACATGGGTAGGTCACCTGGTTTCGGGTCTACAACAACGTACTCAAGCGCCCATTTCAGACTCGCTTTCGCTACGGCTCCGGTCTTTCCACCTTAACCTTGCACGTTATCGTAACTCGCCGGTTCATTCTACAAAAGGCACGCCATCACCCATTAACGGGCTCTGACTTCTTGTAGGCACATGGTTTCAGGAACTTTTTCACTCCCCTTCCGGGGTGCTTTTCACCTTTCCCTCACGGTACTGGTTCACTATCGGTCACTAGGGAGTATTTAGCCTTGCGAGATGGTCCTCGCGGATTCCGACCGGATTTCACGTGTCCGGCCGTACTCAGGATCCTGTACGGGAGGTTATTTGTTTTCGCATACGGGGCTATCACCCTATCCTGCTCAGCTTCCCAGCTGATTCTGCTAACAAACAACTTTGTAACTCCACAACGACAGTCCTACAACCCCAATGTGCAAGCACATTGGTTTGGGCTCTTCCGTTTTCGCTCGCCGCTACTGACGGAATCGATATTTCTTTCTCTTCCTGTTGCTAATGAGATGTTTCAGTTCACAACGTCTACCTTCAACCTGACTATGTATTCATCAGGTGATAACTTGCATACACAAGCTGGGTTCCCCCATTCGGAAACCCCCGGATCAAAGCTCACTTACAGCTCCCCGGGGAATATCGGTGTTAGTCCCGTCCTTCATCGGCTCCTAGTGCCAAGGCATCCACCATGCGCCCTTAATAACTTAACCTATCAACTTACGTTGATGATTCAAGTTTGAGTATGTGGCTCAAGGCCACATGCGATTTAAACTAATTTAAAAAACTCAAAAAATTACGCGGTGTATTTTTTTCGGCTCAATTTAATTAAATAATTAATTTGAAATGAATTTAAAATTTACAATATTATTCAGTTTTCAAAGAACTAAGTCTCACAACTTACGTTGCTATTTGAGTGTAAACCACTCAAAACTAAATATCGTTTCAATGCGAATGTGTAGGTTTCCGATTTTCCTTAGAAAGGAGGTGATCCAGCCGCAGGTTCTCCTACGGCTACCTTGTTACGACTTCACCCTAATCATCTATCCCACCTTAGACGGCTGGCTCCTAAAAGGTTACCTCACCGGCTTTGGGTGTTACAAACTCTCATGGTGTGACGGGCGGTGTGTACAAGACCCGGGAACGTATTCACCGCGGCGTGCTGATCCGCGATTACTAGCGATTCCGACTTCATGTAGCGAGTTGCAGCCTACAATCCGAACTGAGACAAGCTTTAAGAGATTTGCGTACTCGCGGGTTAGCGACTCGTTGTACTTGCCATTGTAGCACGTGTGTAGCCCAGGTCATAAGGGGCATGATGATTTGACGTCATCCCCACCTTCCTCCGGTTTGTCACCGGCAGTCTCACTAGAGTGCCCAACTGAATGCTGGCAACTAGTAATAAGGGTTGCGCTCGTTGCGGGACTTAACCCAACATCTCACGACACGAGCTGACGACAACCATGCACCACCTGTCACTTTGTCCCCGAAGAAAGCGCCATTTCTGGCGTGGTCAAAGGATGTCAAGACCTGGTAAGGTTCTTCGCGTTGCTTCGAATTAAACCACATGCTCCACCGCTTGTGCGGGTCCCCGTCAATTCCTTTGAGTTTCAACCTTGCGGTCGTACTCCCCAGGCGGAGTGCTTAATGCGTTAGCTGCGACACTTAGGGGCGGAAACCCCCAAACATCTAGCACTCATCGTTTACGGTGTGGACTACCAGGGTATCTAATCCTGTTTGCTACCCACACTTTCGAGCCTCAACGTCAGTTACAGTCCAGAGAGCCGCCTTCGCCACTGGTGTTCCTCCATATATCTACGCATTTCACCGCTACACATGGAATTCCACTCTCCTCTACTGCACTCAAGTCATCCAGTTTCCAAAGCACTTCCACAGTTAAGCTGTGGGCTTTCACTTCGGACTTAAAAAACCGTCTGCGCTCGCTTTACGCCCAATAAATCCGGATAACGCTTGGAACATACGTATTACCGCGGCTGCTGGCACGTATTTAGCCGTTCCTTTCTGGTAAGATACCGTCACACACCAAGCAGTTACTCTTGATGCTATTCTTCTCTTACAACAGTGTTTTACGAGCCGAAACCCTTCATCACACACGCGGCGTTGCTCCATCAGACTTTCGTCCATTGTGGAAGATTCCCTACTGCTGCCTCCCGTAGGAGTATGGCCGTGTCTCAGTCCCATTGTGGCCGATCAGTCTCTCAACTCGGCTACGCATCATCGTCTTGGTGAGCCATTACCTCACCAACTAACTAATGCGCCGCGGGACCATCTCTTAGTGATAGCAGAACCATCTTTCAAGTAGCAACCATGCGGTTGCTAGTGTTATGCGGTATTAGCATCTGTTTCCAGATGTTATCCCCCGCTAAGAGGTAGGTTTCCCACGTGTTACTCACCCGTTCGCCACTCACTGCAATGTTCATCGTCATATCAGAGCAAGCTCTTCAAATCAGTTGAACCACAGTGCGTTCGACTTGCATGTATTAGGCACGCCGCCAGCGTTCATCCTGAGCCAGGATCAAACTCTCAATTTGAAGTTTGAGTATAACTCAATTTTTTTGTTGTTTAACAGATGTTAAACGAATTTACTAGCGAATTGACTTCGCAAATGTTTGGACCAACTAATAGTTGGTCGACCTACACATTTGTTACATCGAAACGATATTCAGTTTTCAATGATCTACTTCGTTGCTTTTGTTTGATTTGCATCTCCCTGAAACAACTTAATTATCATACCATCGAGAGGATGATAATGTCAACGCTTTTCTCAAAAGTTTTTTGAAACTTTTTTGAGAAGCGATTGAGCAAATGACTTGCGCCCCTAAGGGTTGGCTTGTCTTGCTTGCCCCTGACAACTTTTACTATATTACAGACTAGATGCTCTACTGTCAACACTATTTGTAAAAAAAAATAAACCAATCTACAAAATGTAGATTGGTTTACTTTTCCTACTATAAAAGGGTCAAAAACAAGATGCGGTTATTCACCCTTAATTGTCTGTGGCTTACCACCAATTTCCGGTGCATCAGTCGTATAGCTTGTTTCTTTTCCCTTGTTCTTCTTCATGACAGTGTCATGAGTTTTCTCAAGAGTCTTCAATTTATCCATCGTATCATTCACCTTATATGAATAATCACGTGGCTTAATAGGCGTAAAGTTCTCTAAATCATGGAAACGAAGTAGGTCACTCGTTTGTACAGCATCAGAATTCATCAAGGTTGCATTAACATGATCTTGTGTTTTCTTGACGTACTTCTTCACCGCTTCATCAGATTCAGGGTAAACCTCTTTACCAGATTGCATATCGTAGTACTTGCTTCCACTACGCATATACTTGTCTGTTACCCAATTTCCATTACGGAAAGAAACGATTTGCTTGTTATCCTTAGCCAGCATATCTTGCCCAAAGATAATTTTGTCCTTAGTTGAGACACCCAACAGGTTCAAAACCGTTGGCATGATATCAATTTCACCACCATATGTGTGATCTTCATATCCCTTGATACCTGGCGCATGCATCATAAATGGTACTTTTTGCCAGTTCATCAAATCAACATCATTGATTTCATCTTTTCCTAATAGTGTAGCAATGGCTTTCGGATGGTTTTCTGAGATACCATAATGATCACCATACAACACTAGCAATGTATCATCATACAGACCAGAGTCCTTCAAGTATTGTAGGAATTCACCGAATGCTTGATCTAAGTAGCGGGCAGTTTGCACATACCCATCAACCGTCTTTGATCCTGTATTTGTCTTTTTAATTGAGATATTTTGGTCATCAAAATCATAAGGATAATGATTTGACACCGTAATGATTTTTGAATAGAACGGTTGTGGCATTTGATCTAAGTAACCAGCCGTCTCTTTTAGGAACAACTTGTCCTTTAATCCGTAACCATAATTGTTCTTCTCATCATCAGCATACTTATAGAAAGGCTTACTGAAGAAGAAATCATATCCCCATGACTTATACGTATTATCGCGATTCCAGAAACTTGCCCCTGCTCCGTGGAAGGACGCTGAAGTATATCCTTGTTGCCCAAGAATTCCCGGCACTGCTTGGAAGGTATTGGTTGTTCCATAGTTAACCATGGCTGATCCTGATGCAGTTCCAAACAAGCCAGTCTCTAACATCATTTCTGCGTCAGCAGTCTTACCTTGTCCAACTTGGTTGTAAACATTATCAAATGCCAATGTTGATTGGTCATGATAGAACTTATTCAAGTTCGGTGTTACTTCTTCTCCGTCAACCTTGTAATCAATCAAGAATTGTTGGAAAGATTCCAAATGGAACATAATAACGTTCTTACCCTTAGCTTGACCAAAGTATTCAGGATTTTGTGTTGTTTGATTATCCGTCACGAACTTTTGAACGGGTTTAAGGTCTGCCTCGACCGCTTTGTTACGGACCTTAGCTGTTTGTTGCGTCTTATAGATGTTATAAGCCGCATATTCATTTAGCCCTAAGTATTTAACAATATAGTTATTATCAAATGTACGTGTTAACAGTCCTGAACGGTCGTTTTCCGCTAAGCCATAGCCTGCAAACATCAAAACAAATCCCAATGTTGTCAAACTCAAAGCCACACGTGTACGTAGACGCTTATGATCCACTTTCATCACGCTAAAGGCCAACAAAGCCACGATGATAATGATATCAACGAAAACTAAGAAGTCAGTCGGCTTAATTAAGCCACCCAACGCTTTTGATAAGTTTTCTCCAGCTGAACCACCTGAAGTCATGATGTTCATTGATAAGAAATCTGAAAACTCACGATAGTAAAGCATATTTGAGAATAGCCATACAGATTGGATTAAGTTCATTAACAGCATAATCCAATAAGCAATCTTCCCTCTAAAGTAAAGTCCAATACCAATTAAAATAATCGCTGTTGGAATTGGATTAAAGAAAAGCAAAAATTGCTGCGTAGATCCTGCTACCCCTAATGAAAAGTTTTCGTGATATGACCAATATGTTTTTAGCCAAATCAAGAAGACGTTCAGGATAAAGAATCCCATCGTTGTTGTTAATAACCCACGCTTTAGCGCTGTCACAACATTCTTCATGATGATATACCCCATCTAAATTTTTTTGAATTGAAAAAGCCCGTGCACCAATAGTATATGGTAACAGCAGGGCATTAATTGAACCTAAATTAATTTGTTTGACGCATTTTTTGTTTTGTTGTTGGAATACCGAAGGCAATAACACCTGCCACCATCCCCAAATAATACGTAATCAAACGCCACAACAACATTGCTAACATCAATTTAGCATGTGTGGGCAGGAATTGTTGAAATAGGACCGCAAATCCAACTTCAGCACCACCCGATCCACCTGGAATCGGAAATAGTGAAATCACCATCACAATCAAAATGTGGAGCGCTAGAATTAGCACAACATCGACATTTTTCGCACCTAATGACAACAAAATAAAGTACGGAATCATATAGTAGAACATCAATTGAACAAATGTAATGACCGCTGCGCCAATTACATAACGCATATTCGCCTTCATCACTAAACTCTCTTGATGAAATCCTTCAATTTGTTCATCAACTGCCGGACGCCATTCTGCTGCTTTTTTAGCTGAAAAACGTCCAATGATACGGAATGTGATGTTGACCAAACTATTTGTAATACGTGGCAAAAACATCAAGGCAAGCAACGTCATCACGACAATAACGTGCATACCAAATCCTAACCATACAATAGTTGACCATTCTTGTAGCTTATCATGAATATATTGATACCCAACAATCAAAGCCAAAATGAAATTCACAACAATCATACCTTGGTAAATAATGAACTTCATCGTTAAGATTGAACCCGCTTTTCCGGCTTCAACCCCCGCTTGCATTAACGCAACTAATTGCATAGGTTGTCCACCACTAGCAAATGGCGTAATCCCATTACCTAATTGTTCTACCAACGGAACACGAATCGCATCACGCCATGATAACTTTTGATGTGTTTCATCAATAAATAATTTCACAACAGCCGCTTCCAACAATAAGTACATTGCCATGCACAAGACCGCAACGGCTAACCACCAAAGATTAGCTGATTGCATATCCATCATAAATTGTTGCAAACTAACGTCTCTAAATGACCAAGCGAAGATCAAACATCCAAATAGTAACATCGTGATAAAAATAATCAAATTACGACGTGACATGGATTACCCCTCTTGTTTTTGTTGCGCATAGAAGTCCAGCCAAATTTCAGCGACATTCGCTTCTGAATAACGATCAGATGCTGCCAACGCTTCTTGAGATAGCTTTGCTGAAAATGCTTCATCTTCTGAAAGTTGTTGCAAAGCTTCTTGCATCCCCGGACGGCCATCGGCAGGAACATAGTAACCATCTAAAATCGCACGATATAATTCAATATCACGCAACACAGTCGGTGTTCCTGTACTGAACGCTTCCAACGCTGACATCGGGAATAGTTCTGTAAAACTTGGCAACAAGAATACATCTGCTGCATTGTAGTAGTCATTCATTAAGCTACGATCAACAATCCCTGGGAAATGCAAATTAGCAGGTGGGTTATCCACCACTTTCTTCAATTCTTCATATCCCGCAGTCATCGCACCAAATGAAAATCCACCGGCCCAAATGAAGTGCCAGTTAGGATTTGCTTCTGCTAGAGCAATGAAATCCCAAATACCTTTACGTTCTTGTACTTGTCCAACCCCTAAAATAACAAAAGCATCTTGTGGAATCTCTAATTTGTTTCGCACGTCTAGCTTTTCTTCCGCAGTCATTGGATAGAATGTTTCTTTTGCAACGAAGTTAGGAATATAGGTCACGCGTTCACGCTTCACACCTAAATCAACCAACTTATCAATAAATGTTGGGTTCACAACAACCAAGTGATCCATACGCTTATAAAAGGTCATCACATACCAGTAGAACATGTTCTTAATTGGACGTGGTAACTTGATTGAATCTTCTAGTGTTTCTGGAATGAAGTGGACATAACCAAGCTTACGACCACGCTTGGGCAAGAATGTGCTCAAGAAATATTTAAAGTTAATCGTGTGGTAATGGCTGATGTCTGTCTTTTTCAACGTGTTGAATTGCAAGTCCAATTCCTTTGGGAACTTCTTTTGCAATAGATTTACTAGTTCACGATAAGCTGAACCAACCCCTTGCCCAGGTACTGTTTCAGCAGCTGAGAACATTGTAATTTTAATCATGTGAATCTCTCCTAAATGGATGCAAGAATGAACGCGCGTATTCCGCGTCATTATCATCATCTTCATCTGTCTGTGCATCCGCATGGTATAGCGTAAATGCAAATTCGTAAAAATCATTAATGCGCGTACCAAAAGTACGTTCATCAATTTCATGCAGAATGGCGGCACGACTTGTTGGGTCACCAATAACGTCCCCTACTTGCTTAGCTTGTAAGTAACGTACAATCGGTTCAACCATTTCTTCACCATTGTCGACCAATGTCCCAATGTTTTCATCAATGACAATGGTATCCATATAATCACTGTGCATAGCCACAACTGGTGTATCCGCTGTAATAGCTTCAATAAATGTCAGTCCTTGTGTTTCAGACGTTGACGCAGAAACAAAGACATCTCCAACACGGTAGTAACCATAGATTTGATCATGATTGACTTCACCCACAAAAATCACAGATGCTGCAATACCAATTGCTTCAGCGTGATCCTTCAATGACGACATAGCTGGTCCATTACCAACGATAACGAACATCGCATTAGGGATATCTTTCAAGACTTCGCTAAAGACTGACAACGCTTGATCAATATTCTTTTCAAAGGCCACACGACCAATTGACATCAAAACAGGTGTATCTTGTGCCAGTCCTAGACTCGCGCGTAATTCAACACTGTTGTCAGTAGATTGATCATGCGCTACTTTGACACCTGTTGGAATAATTTCAACGGGTGTTTGTACCTTATACTTCATCAATGTATCGAATGTTTGTTGTGATGGTGACACAATGGCTGTCATGCTATTCAAAAAGTAGCGCGCAATTAAGGCCACATCAGCAGGTCGAATTAAACGACCATTCGCAACATAATGTAGATAATCTTCATAATTCGTGTGGAATGTATGCACGACCGGGATTTTCATTTGACGCGCAACGAACTTCCCGATTAATCCCAAAGAAAATTCAGTTTGCGTGTGTACCAAATCCAATTCCAGTTTCTTTGCAATTTGCAACGCTTGGAAGCCACCTCGGTAAGTAATACGACGGTCTTTAAAACCAATAAAAGGCATACTTGAAAAACGGTAAATATGCGGTTCAATTGTTGGCTTCTTCACCTTCGGATCTGTTGACGTGAAGATATACACTTCATGTCCTTGTGCTTCAAGCTGTTCTTTTAATGTCTTAATGGACGTCGCTACTCCTGAGACTTGTGGAAAGTAGGTATCTGTAAACAATCCAATTTTCATTTTGGGCACCTTTCATAAAAAATGATATTCCCTTATTTTACCAATAATTGGGAGGCATTGTAAATTTAACCATCAAAAAAAGACGCTTTTCAGCGTCTTCTTGTGATTTAAGCTTGTCAATTAACCTTGATGCGCATCACTCCATGCACTTGGGTTTTTACGCCATTCTGTTAGAGTTTGCATTTCTTCTGCCGTTAATTGCCCTTGTTCTCCCGCTGCTGCTACCAATTCTGAATACGTTGTTAGCGGTGCAAATGCTGTGTTTGCTGCAGCAAAGTTTTCATCTGCGGCTGGCAATTCGTAAGAGAAAATTGATACAACACCATCTACTTGTGCCCCAGCCTTACGTACTGCATCAACAGCACCTAATACTGATCCACCAGTTGAAATCAAATCATCAATCAAAACAACATGACTGTCGCCATCAACGCGACCTTCAATTTGGTTACCTGCGCCGTGATCCTTTGGCTTTGAACGAACATACACCATTGGCAAGTTCATCACTTGTGCAACCCATGCTGCGTGCGGAATTCCCGCCGTTGCAACCCCACCAATAACATTGGCGTCTGGGTACTTTTCACGAATTAATGCAGCTAGTCCATTCGCAATGGTATCACGTACTTCTGGATAACTAATTGTTTGACGGTTGTCAGTATAGATAGGGCTCTTCAAACCTGATGCCCATGTAAAAGGTGTGTTTGGTTGGAACTTAACCGCACCAATTTCAAGTAACGCACTCGCAACTGCTTGTTGATAATTAACCATTTTTTACCTCTTCAAATCCTTCGACTACTAATTGATAAGCATTAACGGGATCACTCGCTTGCGTAATTGATCGTCCCACAACCAATCCGTCGGCTGTCATTTCTGCTGCCCGTGCTGGTGTCATAACTCGACTTTGATCACCTTGATCATCACCAGATAAACGGATTCCCGGTGTAATTGATAGGAACTCATTCCCCACCGCTTCATGAATCATATTTGATTCAAAGGCTGAAGAAATTGTGCCATCAATTCCTGACTTTTGTGCAAGTTGCGCTAAGTGTACAACTGATTCTTCTAATGGAACCGATACAAGTTGTGTGGCTTGCATTTCAGACTCACTAAATGATGTTAGTTGCGTAATGGCTAGTAGCTTAGGCGCTTTCACACCAACTGTTGCCGCTCCTTCTTTTGCACCAGCAACGGCCGCTTCCATCATACGTTGTCCCCCAGCTGCATGGACAGTTAAGTAATCAATGTCCAATTTCGCTAAGTTCTTAACTGCTTGCCCAACTGTATTGGGGATGTCATATAACTTTAAGTCCAAGAACACTGTAAATCCAGCCGCTTTTAAATCACGGACTAAACTAGGTCCTTCTGCGTAAAATAATTCCATCCCAACTTTTACAGCTGGTAACTCATCACTTGGAAATGCAGACAAGAAATCCCACATCTCATCAGCTGTTGGAAAATCTAACGCAATAAAAATGGGTACTGTCATGTCTTTCCCTCCCGTTAATTCTTATAATAACTTCAATTTATGCCATTGGATTGACATCAAATGCGCGCGCTTCAAGTACATGCAACAGCGCGTCAACTGTGTCAAAGTTTGTAAATAGTGGTACAGCATTTTCAATCGCTGCGCTACGGATCAAACGTCCGTCGTTTTCAGCTGATTCATCAGGCTTTGTTGTGTTAATCGCTAATTGTAGGCGACCATCACGCATCGCTGTAACTGCGTTGTTATCAGATTCCCCAATCTTGTCCAAAACTGAGACACGCAAGTTGTTTTCTGATAGGAATTGCGCTGTTCCTGCTGTTGCTAGCATTTGGAATCCTAGACGGTCAAATCGCTTAGCCAAGCTAAGTGCTTCTTCCTTACCATCATCTGCAATCGTGAACAATACGTTTCCGAAAGTTGGAATCTTTGTATTCGCTGCTTCAAACGCCTTGTACAATGCCTTAGCGTATGTGCGGTCTGATCCCATAACTTCACCAGTTGACTTCATTTCCGGTCCAAGCAATGAGTCCACCATTGGCAACTTCGTGAATGAGAAGATCGGCGCCTTAACGTGGACATCCTTGCTTTCTGGTACCACACCAGTTTCTAGTCCTAGGTCTGAAAGCTTTTGTCCTAGCATCACCTTTGTTGCTAATTGTGCTAGTGGCAATCCAGTTACCTTAGAGATAAATGGTACTGTACGTGAGGCACGTGGGTTAACTTCAATCACATACGCAGTGTCATCATGGATAACAAATTGTACGTTCATCAATCCGACAGTCTTCAATTCCTTAGCCAAGGCGATTGAGGCCGCAACCATTTCGTCCTTAACCTTTTGTGACAATGATTGTGTTGGGTAGACTGACATTGAGTCACCTGAATGCACTCCTGAACGTTCAATGTGTTCCATAATTCCAGGAATAACAACTGTTTCACCGTCAGATAGGACGTCAACTTCAGCTTCATCCCCTACCAAGTATGAGTCAATCAAGACAGGATGGTCATTTGAAACTTGTACTGCACGGTGCATATAGTCTTCTAGTTCGTTGGCATTACCAACAATTTCCATGGCACGACCACCCAAAACGTATGATGGGCGAACCAAGACTGGGTAACCAATTTCTTCCGCAGCTGCCAAGGCACCTGGAATTGTTGTGGCTGTCTTACCAACTGGTTGTGTCAATGTAAGACGCTTGATTACTTGGTCAAACTCTTCACGGTCTTCAGCCTTGTCCAAATCAGTCACTGTTGTTCCCAAGATTTGCACACCACGTTCTGCCAAAGGTGCGGCCAAGTTGATGGCTGTTTGTCCACCGAATTGCACCACAACTCCCTTAGGTTGTTCCAAATCGATGACGTTCATAACATCTTCAATTGTTAATGGTTCAAAGTACAACTTGTCTGAAACAGAGAAGTCAGTTGACACTGTTTCAGGGTTTGAGTTCATGATAATCGCTTCATAGCCCATTTCTTGAATGGCCTTAACCGCGTGAACTGTTGCATAGTCAAATTCCACACCTTGTCCGATACGGATTGGTCCTGAACCAAGTACTAGCACGCTTTCGCGTTCTGTACGCACTGATTCTGTTTCCTTTTCGTATGTTGAGTAGTAGTACGGTGTTTGTGATTCGAATTCAGCGGCAACAGTGTCTACCATCTTATAAACTGGCATGATTCCGTGTTCGGCACGCAATGCTTTCACATCATCCCCTGACATCTTCCAGAATTCACCGATTGTTGTGTCCGCAAATCCGTTCTTCTTAGCCAATTCCAATGTGTCCACATCAGCGACATTTTCTGCCAATGCTTGTTCGATTTCAACGATGCGAACCAACTTGTCCAAGAAGAAGAAATCAATCTTTGTACGTTCGTGAATCGCTTCTGGTGTTACATGACGACGTAGTAATTCTGCAATCATGAATAGACGATCATCACGTGCTGGCATTAGCAAGTCTAGCAATGCTTCTGTGCCAACTTCTTCAAAACGCATGTCGTTCAAACCTGTAACGTCGATTTCTAGTGAACGTACAGCCTTGTTCATGGCTTCTTCGATGTTACGACCGATGGCCATAACTTCTCCAGTTGCCTTCATTTGTGTTCCTAGATGACGATCAGCTGATTGGAACTTGTCGAATGGCCAACGTGGAATCTTAACAATCACGTAGTCCAATGCTGGTTCAAGTTCAGCCTTTGTTGTCCCTGTAACAGGGTTCATGATTTCATCTAGTGTCAAACCAACCGCAATCTTCGCAGCCATCTTCGCAATTGGGTAACCAGTTGCCTTTGATGCTAGGGCTGATGAACGCGACACACGTGGGTTAACTTCAATGATGTAGTACTTCATTGATTCAGGATCCAAAGCCATTTGGATGTTAACTCCACCTTCAATCTTCAAGGCGCGAATAATCTTCAAAGCAGCATCACGCATCATTTGCAATTCAACGTCTGACAAAGTTTGCACTGGCGCTACAACGATTGAGTCTCCTGTGTGCACACCAACTGGGTCAAAGTTTTCCATTGATGCAACAATCAAGGCGTTGTCGGCACGGTCACGCATCACTTCAAATTCAATTTCCTTAAATCCGGCGATTGAACGTTCGATCAATACTTGTGTTACTGGTGACAATTCCAAACCAGTTTCTGAAATTTCCAACAATTCTTCACGTGTTGCGGCGATTCCACCACCAGTTCCACCAAGTGTGTAGGCTGGTCGAACAATCACTGGGTAACCATTTTCTTCTGCGAAGTTAACAGCTTCTTCAATCGTTGTGGCAATTGTTGATTCTGGCACTGGTTCATCCAAACGTTCCATCAATGCCTTAAATTCTTCACGGTCTTCAGCTTCCTCAATCGCTGAAAGCTTAGTCCCTAAAAGTTCGATATCTAGCTCCGCTAAGATACCCGCTTCTGCCAAATCCTTGGCCATGTTCAACCCTGTTTGTCCCCCTAGAGTTGGCACAATAGCGTCTGGACGTTCCTTACGCAAGATACGTTCTAGAAATTCTAGTGTTAATGGTTCGATGTAGACTTGGTCAGCCATTTCTGTGTCAGTCATAATTGTTGCTGGGTTTGAGTTAACCAAAACAACTTCATAACCTTCTTCTTTCAAAGACATAACCGCTTGTGTTCCTGAATAGTCAAATTCAGCAGCTTGTCCGATAACAATTGGCCCTGAACCAATCACCAAAATCTTGTTAATATCTGTACGCTTAGGCATTGTTTGCTTCCCCCTTGTCAACCGCAATCATTGTTAGAAAATCATCGAATAGGTATTCTGCGTCATGTGGTCCTGGTGCAGCATCTGGGTGATATTGCACTGAGAACGCTGGACGATTTGTCAGACGAATTCCTTCAACTGATCCATCATTAATTTCTACTTGTGTTACTTCTAAGTCCGTTCCAACCAATGAATCTGCATCAACTGCATATCCGTGGTTTTGTGATGTAAAGTCGGCACGTGAACGCCCGATTGCCTTAACGGCGTGATTAAATCCACGATGTCCAAACTTCATCTTGTATGTCTTAGCACCATTCGCAAGTGCGAACAATTGGTGTCCCAAACAGATTCCCATCAAAGGTTTCACTGCTTGCAGTTCACGAATCACTGGCAAGATGTGCGCAACGTCTTCTGGATCACCAGGTCCATTTGATAGTAGAATTCCATCTGGGTTCACTGCCAATACGTCCGCAGCCGTTGATGTTGAAGGGAAGACGATAACGTTCACTTGACGCTTAGCCAAGGCACGTAGAATTGAGTTCTTCAAACCAAAGTCAATCAATGCAATTGTTGGTCCTAAGTTTGGGTTCACATATGGCTTCTTAGTTGAAACTTCCGCAACTTGTTGCTTAGACAAAACCGCTTGTCCTAATTCAGTTACTAATTCAGGTGTAATTTCATCAACGATTGTTGCCTTCATAACCCCTGAATCACGCAATTCTTTTGTTAGCGCACGTGTATCAATCCCTGTAATTCCTGGTAGATCATGGCGTTCTGCCCATTCGCTGATTGACATTTCTGAACGCCAGTTCGATGGACGGCGTGCAATTTCGTGTGTCACAATCGCAGTCGCTGCGGGTGTGAATGATTCAAAATCATCACGGTTGATACCGTAGTTACCAATTAGTGGATATGTGAAAGTCAAAATTTGACCTTGGTATGACAAGTCAGTAATTGATTCTTGATATCCAGACATTCCCGTATTAAAGACTAATTCCCCAACAACGGATTTCTTCGCCCCAAATCCTTCTCCTGCATATACTGATCCATTTTCTAATACGAGATAGCGTTTCATGTTTTTCCCCTTAGTTTGCTTGATAAACAACTTCACCATTTACAATTGTAGTTGTTGTTTGGCCGTAAATTTCTTCCCCGATAAATGGTGTGTTCACACCCATTGATACAAATTCATCTGCTGTAATTGTATGTGCTTGTTCTAAGTCGAATAGCGCCAAGTCTGCACGTTCCCCGACAGCAATTTTCGTTGGTGCATCCAAGTTAAATTGCTTTGCTGGTGCAGCGACCATCCAATCCATCACGTCTGCTAATGTTGCGATACCAGAGCGAACAAAATGTGTGTAAATCAATTGGAAGCTCGTTTCAATTCCAGTGATTCCAAATGCTGCGCCGATAAAGCTACGTTCTTTTTCGTCAACCGCATGTGGTGCATGGTCAGTGGCAACCATATCAATGGTTCCATCTAGTAATCCTGCAATGACAACTGAACGATCTCGCATACTACGTAGTGGTGGGTTCATCTTGAACAATGCATTATCACCATCAATGTGCGTTTCATCTAACAATAAGTGATGTGGTGATACTTCAGCTGATACCTTTACACCTTGTTGCTTAGCAATACGCACTAATTCGACTGATTCAGCAGTTGAAATGTGTGCGACGTGGTAATGAACACCTGTTGCTTTTGCAATAACCAAGTCACGTGCTAGTTGTGATGATTCTGCTAGTGGGTCAATACCTGGCAAGCCCAATTCTTCTGAGCGAGCACCTAGGTTCATAACCCCACCGTTTACAAGTGATTCGTCTTCAACGTGGGCAACCAGTGGGCGATTAACGCCAGCTGCAAGTTTCATTGCATCACGCATTGTCGCTGCTGTTTGCACCCCTTTTCCGTCGTTCGTAAAGGCAACCGCCCCCGCGTCTGCTAGTCCTGAGATGTCGCCAACTTCATCCGCTGTTAAGCCAGCAGAGATAGCTGCATATTGGGCAACATTGATGACACCATTCTTTTCATTCAAACCTTGTACTTGCTTGAATGCATCAACTGTACTTGGTACTGGGTCTAGATTTGGCATTGCCGCAACCGTTGTGAAGCCACCGCGTGCTGCTGCGTATGATCCTGTCGCAATTGTTTCTTTGTATTCAAATCCTGGTTCACGGAAATGAACGTGAATGTCGATTAATCCTGGTGTTAGTAACGCACCTTTGGCATCGATTACCTTATCCGCTTTAATTGTTAGCTTTGGTGCAATTTCAGCGATCCGTCCGTCTCGAACCAACACATCTGTTTGTGTTAAATCACTGTTTTCTACAATAATTTGTGCGTTTTTAATTAGTAAACTTGTCATTATGCTTCCCCCAGTGAAGTTAAGATTGCCATACGAGCGTAAACACCGTTTGTCATTTGCTTAAAGATACGAGACTTTTCAGCTTCAACTAATTCATCCGCAATTTCAACATCTCGGTTAACGGGCGCTGGATGCATAATGATTGCTTCATCTTTTAGTTCTTCGTAACGCGCTGGTGTTAACCCATGATTGCGGTGGTAGTTCACCGCAGAGAAGTCAACATTTTCCATGTCTGCTAGTCGTTCATGTTGTACACGTAGGAACATCACAACATCTTGTTCTGCTAGCCCTTCATCGATTGGTGCGTAAGCGCCAAATTCTGCAAAGTCGGCTGGATACCATTCTTCTGGTCCACTAAATGTGACGTGCGCCCCTAAGCGAGTTAGAATTTCCGCATTTGAACGTGCCACTCGTGAATGTGCTAAGTCTCCAACGATACGAATCTTTAGTCCTTCAAAGTGTCCAAACTCTTCATAGATTGTGACCAAGTCCAACAAACTTTGTGAAGGATGTTGGCCATTACCATCTCCTGCGTTAACTAAGTGAGGCATCAACTCTGAATTTTCTTCAATCAGTGGTTGATACCAATCATTCATACTGTGGCGAATAACCACTGTGTCGACGCCAACCGCGCCTAATGTTTTCAACGTATCCATCAAACTCTCACCCTTTTTAGTTGAGCTTGTTGATGGATTAATATGTACTTGTTCCCATCCCAAATTCAATTGCGCAACTTGGAAACTTGTTTGTGTTCGTGTTGAATTTTCAAAGAATAAATTAGCGACCAAACGTCGTTCTTGCTTAGGTTGCTTTCCCGCTTTATACGCTAGCGTCAAATCGATCATGGCGCGAATTTGTTCAGTTGATAAGTCGTTTAAGTTTACAAAGTTTTGCATGCCTGCCTCCTGATATAGAAAAAGCCCTGCGAATCGATTGATTCGCAGGGCTTTGACTAAATTTCTTCAAGAAAACAGAGAGACTCCAGTCTCCCCCTTTATCTAACTAGTCATGCTACCCTTGCGAATCTCTCTGGATTCAATCTTAAAAGGTATTTCGTTGTTAAAAATATTATAGCACGTCTGTTTTACCTAGTAAACGTTTTTTACAAAAATAAAAACGCTAGTAAAGTTTTACTAGCGTTTTACTTATTGTTAACTAACATTATTATCAGAAATGATTTGCGTCACCAAATCTGACATCTCATCTGTTTTCGTCCATTCTTGATATTCAGAAATCGCGACCTCTGATGGAATATCAAATTTCCCATTGATATATTGCTCATATTTTTCAACGTTAGTTGAATGCGGAATGTTAATCTTCAAAATACGCACAGATTGAATCATCCCTTGTTCTGCTGCATACTCCGCTTGCCCATTGTGCAATAGATTACCAATTTCTTTATAAGTTGATCCATCATTACGTGTAATCTCTTCAATAATATCTAACGTTTGATAATTTTCTGTATCCATTTTCAAAACGTCCTTTGCTTAATTAACTCCAACTTCAGCATTAACGACATCAACAATGGCATTTACATATTCGTTAGCTAATGCATCTGTAGACGCTTCTACCATGACACGTAGCAAATCTTGTGTTCCTGAAGGGCGTACCAATACACGACCATCACCGGCCATACGTTCTTCAACATCCGCAATAATGGCTTGAATTGCTTCATTATCCAAGGCAGCCTTCTTATCTGTTACTTGCACATTGATCAAGACTTGTGGGTATTCTGTCATTTCAGCAGCCAGTTCTGATAGTGGCTTACCAGTATCCTTCACAACTTGTAGCAATTGCAAACCGGTTAGCATTCCATCTCCTGTTGAGGCCCAATCCAAGAATACAACGTGTCCTGATTGTTCTCCACCAACGTTGTAGCCGTTCTTAACCATCTCTTCAACAACGTAACGGTCACCAACAGCAGTCTTAACAGATGCAATGTTGTGTTCATCCATTGCCTTGTACATACCAATGTTTGACATAACTGTTGTCACAATTGTGTCTTGGCGTAGACGACCATGTTCAGATAGGTACTTACCAATAATGAACATAATCTTATCACCATTAATCACAGCTCCGTTTTCATCAACCGCAATCAAACGATCCCCGTCTCCGTCAAACGCCAAACCAACTTGCGCATTGTTTTCAACAGTAAAGGCTGAGATAGCTTCAGGATGTGTTGATCCTACACCATCGTTGATGTTCAATCCGTTTGGATTTGTCGCCATTGTAACAAAGTCAGCGTCCAAGTCTGCAAACAACTTTGAAACAGAGCTTGAAGTCGCACCGTTTGCGGCATCAATTGCAATCTTCATACCTGACAAATCGTCTGGTGTTGTTGTTTGAAGGTATGACAAGTACTTAGCCGCTCCTTCTGGGAAGAATGAGACTGTTCCCAATCCTTCAGCAGCTGGACGTGGTAATTCATCAACTGGCGCATCCAACAAAGCTTCGATTTCAGCTTCCAATTCGTCAGACAACTTAAATCCATCGGCACCAAAGAACTTGATTCCGTTATCTTCAGCAGGATTGTGTGAGGCTGTAATTTGTACACCCGCATCAGCTGATTGTGTTGGTACTAGGTATGACACACCTGGTGTTGAAATCACACCTAGCTTCAAAATTTCAATTCCAACTGACAACAAACCAGCAACCAAAGCTGATTCTAGCATTTCACCTGAAATACG
The DNA here is from genome assembly GCF_000732905.1 of Weissella tructae. Taxonomy (NCBI): domain Bacteria; kingdom Bacillati; phylum Bacillota; class Bacilli; order Lactobacillales; family Lactobacillaceae; genus Weissella; species Weissella tructae. The sequence continues at coordinate 242,336 of NZ_CP007588.1, read as the reverse complement.
CGTGTCACGACCAACTAGGACCTTTGCTTGACGTCCTTCTGCATGACGTGTCAACACAGCACCACCCATACGTCCCAAACGGAACGCTAGTTCTGGTGTTAATTCTTTATTCGCAATCCCACGGACTCCATCAGTCCCAAAGTAATGTAATTCAACCATATCTAAACTCCTCTTAATGTCTATGCCTTCGGCTTAATCGTAACTTGTATCTTCTTTTCCGCTAACTTCGTGCCTTTTGGCGCTTTTAATTCAATTTCTTTTGTTGTTTCTTCTTTTATATCACTTAAATCAATAGAGACTTCTAATGACTTAATCACATCCAAGTCTGCAACAGATCCAGATGCCCGTACTTCATTCATGCTACCTGATATTTCAAACTTATCAAGGTTACCATTTTCACCGACAAATTTAATCGGAATATCCCGATTACCTTCACCAGCTTCAATTGGTATTTCTACCTTGGCAATTTGTGGCGAAATGGTCACATTAATAGGTGTCCCATTCGCATCAACAGCCTGTAGTACCACTGATTGATTCACAGATTCTGTTGTATCTCTATTCATTTGAACATTGGCAATTACGCGATCTACCGCCCAGACAGCATCAGCTCGGCCTGAAATTTCAACCTTATCCACAGAACTACTTATCTTACCTGTGTGATAACCTTCAGCAATCGCTGACTTATTAAAGGTCACTTCAACATCATGGCTAGCGGTTGCTCGTTTTGCAATCGTAATATCCAATCGTTCCGGAATAATTTTAAATGTCAGACCATCGTTCAATCCTGATTCTTTTAGCTTAACCTGATGTTCACCAACATCCAAATCTGTTAAATCAGCGTACACTTGGAAATTCTTCGTGTTTTGTGCCGTTGTCACGAGTGCAGCGGCCCCTTCAACTTCAATCTTCACGGTTTCGGGTGCACCAGCAACATAATACTTGTCAGTATCTAATCCGTTCAATTGTAACGGTGCATTAATTGTTGCTTTTTTAGTAGATACTAGTCCTTTAAAATCACCAATTTTACCGTCAACTTGACCACCACGTGTAATGTTCGTGCCACGTTGCTCACCCACATACACTGCGAGTAGAATCGCTAACAATAAACAAAGTAATGAATATAATGTCTTTTCTAAATTCGGACGCATTTACTTGCCCTCCTTACGGAAATTCATAGCATTCAACACAACTTGCCAAGGCTTTTCATCATGATCAGACTTCGGCAATAGTTGGCGTTCTAGATACTTCAAGTATTCATCGCGTTGCAGATTCATCATCAATTCTGCATTACGTGTAATCGAAACACTTCCTGTTTCTTCAGAAATAACAATCGTTAACGCGTCCGTTACTTCAGAAATTCCTACAGATGCACGATGACGTGTCCCCAATTCCTTTGGAATCATGGCATTATCTGATAGCGGCAGATATGCTGCAGCTGCTGCTAAACGCATGTCGCGAATAATCACAGCCCCGTCATGCAACGGCGTATTGGGAATAAACGTTTGAATCAATAATTGACTCGAAATTTCACCATCAATGGCGATACCCGTTTCAACGTATTCTTCCAAGCCAGTCTCCATTTGAATTGAAATCAATGCCCCGATATGTCGCTTCGACATATATTGAATGGCATCATCCAATGAGTTAATCAAATGTTGTGCTTCGATACCTTCTTGCTTTTGCTTAATGAATGGTCGGCGACCCAAGTGTTCCAATCCACGACGGATTTCTGGTTGGAAAACCACCACCAAGGCAATCACACCCCAATTAATCACTTGGTCAGTTAACCAAGAAATTGTACTTAGGCCGACATACCAACTCACCAATTTAACAATCACAACAATCCCAACACCACGGAGTAACATCACGGCTTTTGTTCCGCGAATCAACATGAACAGTCGGAATAACAACCACCACACAATCAACACATCGATTATCTGGACAATACTAATATTGCTGACAAAATTTAAGAATTCTTGCATTCCCTACTCCTTTACACGTGTTTTGTAATACTTATTCCCCTAAAATACGTACTTCAGTTTCCAATGTAATACCCGTTTGTTCCAACACAACGGCTTGAACGTGACGAATAACTCCCACATAATCTGCACTACTAGCATCGGCAAAATTAACAATGAAGCCAGCGTGCTTACGTGAAACTTGCGCTCCACCAATCGTAAAGCCTTGTAGGCCGGCATCCATAATCAACTTACCTGCAAAATGGCCTTCAGGACGCTTAAAGACTGACCCACATGATGGGTATTCAAGCGGTTGCTTACTAGCACGACGTTCATTAAAGTCTTCCATCATGGCGCGAATTTCTTTTGCATCCCCGTTTTCCAATTCAAAGGTTGCTGAGATAATGACATCGCCAGTCCCCTGAACTGAGCTATGACGGTAACTGAAATCCAAGTCTTCGCATGTCAATGTTTCAATTTCACCATTCGGGTGTAAAACATCTGCTGTTAATAGGCATCCATCTACTTGTCCACCGTAAGCACCGGCGTTCATATACACTGCGCCACCGACAGATCCCGGAATTCCAGCAGCCCATTCGACCCCAGTTAGCCCTGCTTGTTGCGCTGTTTCACTGACGTCAATGATTGCGGCTCCCGCAGCAGCGGTAATAGTATTTTCTGACACGATAATGTCAGTCAATTTTGTCAAAAAGATGACTAGCCCACGAACACCTTCATCCGTAATAATTAGGTTTGATGCATTTCCCAAAACCAATACGGGTACATTGTTGTCGTTTGCATAAGTCACAACATCGGTTAATTCCGCCAATGTATTTGGCCAAAAAATACCATCAGCCACACCACCGACACGTGTATTTGTATATGCTGATAAGTCAACATGCGTTTCAATGGTCAATGCCGGAAACGCTGTCTTTAAAGTTTCAATTTGCATATGCTGCTCCTAATTAAATGTTTTTAACAAATGGCTTAACAGCATCAACGCCGAATACTTGTGCTTGCTTGACTAAAATCTTAGCCGCCGCAACTGTATCATCTAGCGCGTTGTGATGTTGATGTAAATCAATGGCCAGCACTTCGGCCATTGTATTCAATTTATGATTTGGTAGGTTCGGATACAGTTTACGTGATGTTCGTACTGTATCGATTGATAGATAATGTGCCGTTGGTAATCGATAGTATTCTAACGACGCACGTAAAACACTATTATCAAATGGCGCGTTATGCGCAATCACTAATTGATTTGGCGTAAAGAAGGGTGCAATCATGGGCCAAATTTGTGGAAAAGTTGGCGCGTTCATCACATCTCGCTCCGTAATACCATGAATTTGTGTGTTGCGTGCATCAAATGCTGTATCTGGCTTTAATAACGTATAAAACTGATCAACGACTTTATCATCACGAACAACCGCAATACCTAACGAAACGGCACTATGTCGTTGCGCACTAGCCGTCTCAAAATCCATTGCAATAAAATTCATCTTATCCCCTATAGTTGGCGAATCATATCCTTTGCAGGAACAGATTCTCCATTCGCGTTTTCAATTGTATTTTCGCTTCCTTCTACCCAGCTAAAATCATACTTTTCGTAAATATGAATTGCTGGTGCATTATGTAGTTGTACGGTTAACGTTAAAGCATTAACAGAACTATAATCAACTGCCCATGCTAACAACTCTTCAATCAACGCTTGGGCTAGCCCATTTCCTTGATATTGCGCTAAGACGGCAACACCAATTTCGGCTTGCGTTCCATCTATCCCTGCAACGGCGGTTGCTAAGCCATACAAGTTATCATGTTCGTCTGATACGACTAACATGACATTGTTGGTTGTTGATTGTAGATAAGCAATATTATCAGCTTGGCTCATGACCGATACAACTGATAAATCTTGCATCAGCAAAAAAGTTGTTGATTCTTTAGTCAATTGTGCCAATAATACCAACAAATTTTGTGAGTCTTCTGGCTCAACAGGTCTAATGAATAGTTCCATCAAGGGCCTCCTCTAATTCTTGCAATCGTTGTTGACTGACAACACCCTGGGCCGTAATTTCAATCGCGCGTTGGGTATCCGCAATATCATGTTCCAAACGCGTTAGATCAATTTGTAAATAATCTTGTGGCAAGTCATTCGTAATAAATTCTGACCATTCCACGATGGTGACGCTCGTTGGATTAAAATATTCATTCAATCCAAGTTCATCCGCACCACCTTCTTCACCTAATCGGTACACATCCAAATGGTTCAATTGGAAATGCGGTGTTTGGTATTCACGAACAAGCGTAAAAGTCGGACTCTTTAACGGACGTTTCATCCCTAACGCACGTGCGAATCCCTGTGTAAATGTTGTTTTCCCTGCGCCTAAGTCACCATTCAATAATAGTGTATCTCCCGGTTGAATAATTGACGCTAATGCTGCTGCTACTGTTTGTGTTTCTTCTACTGAATTCATTTTCATTCTCATCTGCCTATTATACCATTTTTCAGTGTTACTCGCAGTTTTCCAAGCATATAAATCATACAAATCCAAGCCACCTTCTCTGCATCGGTCTAGAACATCGCAATAGCGTGTCATTAGCTTTTACCATGACCACTCCAGATACCATTAAAAATAAAAAAATACCGACTAACCTGAGTTAGTCGGTATTTAAATTATGCTTACTTATTTGCTTGCAATACTTGCGCTGCGGTAATGATTGATACCTTGTAGACATCTTCTACATTTGCACCACGAGACAAGTCTGAAACAGGCTTAGCCAACCCTTGTAGGATTGGACCAACTGCTTCGAATCCACCAAGACGTTGAACCGTCTTGTATGAAATGTTTCCAGCTTCCAAACTTGGGAAGACAAAGACCTTGGCTTGACCAGCAACTGCTGATTCTGGCGCCTTTGATGCTGCAACTTCTGGTACAAAGGCTGCATCAAATTGTAGTTCTCCGTCAATTTCCACACCAGCAGGTGCTGCTTCTTGTGCCAACTTTGTTGCTTCAATCACCTTGTTAGCACCTTCTCCTGCAGCAGATCCCTTTGTTGAATAGCTCAACATCGCAACCTTAGGATCAATACCAAAGATTTGCGCCGTTTGCGCTGATTGTAGCGCAATTTCTGACAATGTTTGCGCATCTGGATCGATGTTAATCGCACAGTCAGCGAATACATAACGTTCGTCACCCTTTTGCATCACGAAAGCACCTGAAATACGGCTTGAACCAGGCGCTGTCTTAATGATTTGCAAAGCTGGGCGAACAGTTTCTCCAGTTGAATGAGCGGCCCCTGAGACCATACCATCAACGTGTCCCATGTAAACCAACATTGTTCCAAAGTAGTTCACATCCAACAAAAGTTGTGTCGCTTGCGCTTCATCAACTTTTCCCTTACGTCGTTCAACTAAAGCCGCAACCATTTCTTGGCTCAACGCTGGATCATAATTCGCTGGATCAATAATTGTAACGAGTTGTAAATCACGACCTGTTTGTTCGGCTGTTTCTTTGATAACCGCAGGATTTCCCAACAAAACAGGTTCAACCAACGCTTCTTCTGCTAAACGTACCGCAGCTTCTTGAATACGTGCATCATCCCCTTCAGGGAAGACAAGGCGTACACCTTGTCCTTTAACTTCGTTTGATAATTGTGCAAATAAATCCATGGTATTCCTCCCAAAATGTACACATCGTTTTAGACTATGTGTTTATTATCACATGATTTTAAGTTTTAAGCTAGCCTTACACCCAATCAATCATCTCTTGCCCATGTTCAGCTAAATACGCATTCGTTTGACTGAATGGCTTTGAACCAAAAAATCCACGATATGATGATAAAGGACTTGGGTGTGGCGCCTTCAAAATCAGGTTTTGATCACCTGTAATTAATTTTGCCTTCTTCTGTGCATAGGCACCCCACAGAATGAACACAACCGGTTGTTCTTGTTCAGCAACTACACTAATGATGGCATCTGTAAGTGTTTCCCAAATTAACTTGGCATGGGCATTTGACTTACCTGCCGGCACTGTTAGTACAGCATTCAATAGCAAGACACCTTGATTAGCCCAATGATGTAGGTCACCATCGGTTGGTTCAACCACATCCAAGTCACTTGCAATTTCTTTAAAGATATTACGCAATGACGGTGGCAAGGTTGTGTCACTCGGTACTGAGAAACTTAACCCCTGTGCTTGTCCAGGATTAATATACGGGTCTTGCCCTAAAATAACGACTCGTGTATCAGCTAATGCCGTTGTGTCTAATGCTGCAAAAACATTTTCACGGGCTGGATAGATTGTCTCTTCTGAGTACACTTCGTCCATGAATATCGTAACGCGTTGCCAATAATCAGCCGGTAATTTCTCGGCCAATGCCTGCGTCCAGGCTTGCATATTTTCTGTTTGCATATTCCACCTCTTGTTTCTTGTCTTGGACATTGTACCAAACAAAAAGCCCCATACCTAGAGTATGGGGCTTTTCTAAACATTCAATACCTTATTCAAGAATTCCTTCGTACGATCATCTTGTGGGTTATTGAAGATTTCTTCTGGTGTCCCTTCTTCACGAATAACACCATCTGCAAAGAAGACAACCTTGTCGGCAACTTGCTTAGCAAATCCCATTTCATGTGTCACCACAATCATCGTCATACCGTCTTCAGCTAATTGCTTCATAACTTGTAAGACATCACCGACCATTTCGGGGTCCAAAGCTGACGTTGGTTCGTCAAACAATAGGATTTCTGGATGCATTGCCAATGCACGCGCAATTGCAACACGTTGCTTTTGCCCACCAGATAATGTTGCTGGCTTCGCATTCGCCTTATCAGCTAATCCAACTTGTGCCAATAAACGCTTTCCTTCTTCTTCAGCCGCTTGCTTATCCATACGCCCTAATTCAGTTGGTGCCAACGTGATGTTTTCTAGAACCGTTAGATGTGGGAAAAGATTGAAATGTTGGAATACCATCCCAATCTTTTCACGCGTTTCGTCCATGTTATTTGACTTGGCGTAAATATCATCCCCATCAATGCGAATAACACCTTCATCAATTTCTTCCAAGCGATTCAACATGCGTAAGAAAGTTGACTTTCCCGATCCTGAAGGACCAATCATCACGACAACTTCACCTTCATTCACGTCTAAACTAATCCCTTTTAGGACTTCGTTGTTCCCATAGCGCTTGTGTACATTTTTAACGTCGATAATTGCCATTATTTAGTCCTCTTTTCTACCCAAAGTGAGATCCAAGTTAAGATTGTAATAACTAGTAGGTACATGATTGCGATAATTACCCAGACACGGAATCCTTGTAGATTACGTGCGATAATCAATGTTCCTGTTTGTGTTAATTCAATGATTCCGATGGCAGACAACAATGATGTGTCCTTCAACGTAATGATAAATTGGTTCACAAAACTCGGCATCATCATACGAAGTCCTTGCGGCATCACAACCTTCATCATTGCCTTACGGTATGGCAATCCCAATGAACGCGCAGCCTCTAATTGTCCCTTATCCACCGCTAAGAAACTTCCCTTCACGAAGGATGCAATGTAGGCTCCTTCATTCAGTAGCAACGTAATAATTCCCGCTGTAAAGGCTGGAATCTTAGTTCCAGTTAAACTTGGTACCCCAATGTAAATAAAGAATGCTAGCACTAGCATTGGTAATCCACGGAAGATGTACACAATCGTTGAAGACAAACCACTAATAAACTTATTCTTTGAGACACCCATAACACCTAATAGAATTCCCCATAGCGCCGCTAAGATAAATCCAATAAACGTTAGTTGTAGTGTCTTCAATAATCCATTCCACAATGCCTTTTTGTTGTCCGCAAGCAATGTGAAAATTGTTGTTTCCTTTGGTGCAGATGCTTCTTGGTATGAGTAACCAGTGTCACCTAAGTAGTATTCAACAATCTTGTCAAATTCACCACTATCCACCAACTTTTGGTATCCAGCATTAAATGATGCTAAGAATTCTGGGTTGTCTCCTTTTTTAACACTAAATCCATACCAACCAGCTTTCGCGGGTTCAGTGATAATCTTCATCGCTAACCCTTGCTTAATGGCATACGCCATCACAGGTTGATCTTCAAACGTTGCGACTGAATTACCAACCATCACATCGTTAAACATGGTATTAGAATCGTTAAAGTATGTTAGCGTAAAGCCATATTTCTTGGCCATTTCTTCTGCATAGACAGTCGCTGCTGTTCCTGTCTTAGCCGCAACATTCTTCCCCTTCAAATCATCTAGTGTCTTAATGTCATCATTCTTTTCACTGATGGCAGCAACAACACCAGTTCGATAGTAAGGTGTCCCGAAATCAAAAATTTTCTTACGCTCATCTGTAATGGCTGTTCCGGCTAACAAACCGTCAATTTGCTTCGCTTGAACGGCTTGTACTCCTGCATTAAAACTCATTGGCTTTAATTCATATGTAAATCCTTCTGACTTAGAAATTGCTTCCAGCATATCAATGTCAATCCCACGATACTTGCCATCATCCCCTTGGAATTCAAATGGGGGATATGTGGTATCCGTAGCAACTGTATAGTGCGGCTTACTATCCGCATTACCTGTTGGCATCGCCCCCATCATACCAACTACTGCCATCACGGACAGACCCAAGCTAACTAACCACTTTCTCATGTATATACCCCTCCATTGTTGTTAAGTTTATACGATATTAGCACGGATGCGATTTCCAGTGGGTTTATTATGTGAGAAAAGTTAACAAAACATTAAAATAAAATTAAAAAGGACACCCCGTTAAGGATGTCCTTTTTATCTTTTATCGGTCACGTAGTGCACGTTGAATATCACGTTCTTGATCACGCTTCTTCAAATCATGACGCTTGTCGTAATTGTGCTTACCAGTTGCAACACCAATGAGCACTTTTGCAAAACCACGTTTTAGATAAATCTTTAACGGTACAATCGTCTTCCCTTGTTGGTCAGTCGCGGCCGCTAATGTTTGAATTTCTTTCTTGTGTAACAAAAGGCGACGGGGATGGACCGGTTCATGATTGAACTGATTTCCCTGTTCAAATGGACTAATATGCACATTATCTAACCATGCTTCACCATGGCGAATTTGCACAAATCCGTCCGCAATTGTTACGCGCCCAGCACGTACAGATTTGATTTCAGTTCCTGTTAAAGCCATACCAGCTTCAAATGTTTCACCGATTGCATAATCATGACGGGCTTTCTTGTTCGTTGCCAGAGCATCTTGCGTGGCTTTTTGCTTCTTAGCCATACCACACCTCCACTTTACTTATGCTTAGTGTTTGTACGCTTCTTTGCAGATTCCTTGTGATCCATAGGCTTACCTTGTGGCTTCTTGTTAAAGCCACCCTTTGATCCATTGAAAGGCTTCTTACCATTTTTGTTAAATGGCTTACGAGGTTCCGGTACCTTGATATCTGTTAATGGTGCATCCTTAGGATCTACCAAAACGAAATCAAGTGCACTTTGTTCCTTATCAACACGAACCAACTTCACCTTAACCGGTTGTCCGACTTGGTAAATGTGGTGGAAACGGCGACCAATCAATGCTTGATGAGATTCATCGAAGTGATAGTAATCGTCCGTTAAGTTAGATGTATGAATCAATCCTTCAACTGTATTTGGCAATGAGACGAACATTCCAAACTTCATCACACCGTTAACAACGGCGTCGAATTCTTGGTTCACCTTATCTTCCATAAATTCAGTCTTCTTCATAGCATCTACATCACGTTCTGTATCAACGGAACGACGTTCCTTAACAGACGCTTCAGATGCAATTTCAGCTAACTTATCACGGTATTCAGCTTGTGCAGCATCACCCATACCATTCTTTTCGTACCACTTAATTAGACGGTGAACCATCAAGTCAGGGTAACGACGGATTGGGGATGTAAAGTGTGTGTAGTAATCAGCACCAATTCCAAAGTGCCCAACTGGATTGTCTGAGTACTTGGCTTGTTGCATAGCACGCAACATCATCATAGAAACCATTTGTTCTTCTGGGCGACCCAAGAAGTACTTGTGGATTTGTTGGAAGTCACTTGGCTTAACCTTATCTGGGTTAGCCTTTACTGGGCAACCTAAGGCTTGTGCAAATTCGAAGAACTTAGCAACACGTTCCTTATCTGGTTGTTCGTGAATACGGTACATGAATGGTACGTTAGCCAAGTCATAATGCATCGCAACCGTTTCATTAGCCGCTAGCATGAATGATTCGATCATACGTTCTGATGTCCCACGTTCACGCAATTCGATGTCTGTTGGCTTTCCAGTTTCATCCACAATAATCTTTGCTTCAGGTGCATCAAATTCAATCGCGCCACGTTCTTTACGCTTTGCAGCCAATGCATTGTGCAACATGTTCATTGCTTCAAACATTGGTACTAAGTCAGCGTATTCTTCACGTGTTTCTTCATCACCTTCAAGGATGGCATTAACCGCCTTGTAAGTCATACGTGCATGTGAACGCATCACTGATTGATGAATACGGTGGTTCACCAATTCTCCAGTTGGTGTGAATTCCATTTCACATGACATAGCCAAACGTTCAACGCCTGGGTTCAATGAGGCAATCCCATTTGAGATGCTGCGTGGCAACATTGGAATAACACGGTCAGTCAAATAAACAGATGTTCCACGGTTATACGCTTCAGCATCCAATGCTGTCTTCTCTTGAATGTAGTGTGACACGTCAGCAATGTGAACACCTAGATGGTAGTTTCCGTTATCCAAACGTTCAACCACAACGGCGTCATCCAAGTCCTTTGATTCAATTGAGTCAATTGTCACCAAAGTTTGGTCAGTCACATCTTCACGACCTTCACGTTCGCTGTCCAACACTTCTTGTGGTGTTGCTTCAGCTTCCTTCATTGTCGCTTCTGGGAAGATGTGTGGTAGGTCATGGTTATAAACCACTTCCAAGATATCAACACCTGGGTCATCTTGATGTCCAATAGACTTCAAAATTGTTCCAGTCATACGCTTAGGCGTATCTTGACTTGGATAATCATCAATAGTTGCAACAACGACTTCACCATCGTTAGCCGCAACACCACCTTCTTTAACCAAGAATTGGTATGAAGCAGTCTTCTTATCCGTAATGTTAATTGATCCGATAAAGTCGCGGTATTCACTACCTGACTTAAATGTCCCCACAACTTGTGTGCGGCCATGGTTAACGATTTCAACCACTTGTCCTTCAGGACCACGGTCTCCATCACCCTTTGATAGAATCTTGACACGAACTTCATCGCCTTGCAAAGCGAATAAAGTATTGTCAGGATTAATAAATACATCTGGTTCATTGTCATCATAGTGCGCAAAACCGAATCCACGGTCGTTGGCACGGAAATTACAAATCACGCCTTCCTTTTGTTCATTATATTGAAAGTTTCCGTCTTCATTGACTTTGATCTTTTCAACACGTTCTAAGGCCGCTAATGCTTGCACAACTTTTGTAAAAGCATTGGTCTCTTCTAAACGTAGCCCATCAACTAATGTTTGGGCTGGGAAAGCTTGACTAGAATTTGCCTTTAAAAAACCATAGAGTTGGTTTTGTAGATTTTCTTCTGTCATTGCTTATCTCTTTTCTTTTTGGTTACATGGTTACTTAAAATTCAATTATACGCACTTAGATACTGAAAGGACCCCTCGCCAAACAACACGAGGGGCCCTTCATTTCTTAATGTGAAGATAGGTATACTAATGCTAGACCTAAGATAAACCACACAGCGCCTAGGATAGCAGTGATGCGTTGCATAACCGCTTGGAATCCTCGTGCCTTTTGTGTCGCAAACAGATCCCCACCGCCACCAGACAATGCAGATAGCGCGTCTTGTTGCTTAGATGGTTGCATTAGCACCGCAACAATAATTAAAAACCCGACAACTAACATTGCCGTTAATAACGTATCATACATTTCAGGTGCCTCCCATTTTTTCAATTGAATTTATACTTGATTATCATAGCATAATGGGACTTATAACTCAAATCAGAGTGTCATAAATTTGTATATAAAAAAAGAACAACTCACCTAAGTGAATTGTTCTTAATTGACGTAAATTAAGCTTCCCAACCTGTTACAGCTGCGCGAGCATCCTTGTCGATGTTGTAAAAGCTGTCAATACCACGGTATTGTGCAACCTTGTCACCCAACAAGTCTTCGATACGCATCAATTGGTTGTACTTAGCGATACGGTCAGTACGTGACAATGATCCAGTCTTGATTTGTCCTGAGTTAGTAGCAACAACCAAGTCTGAGATAGTTGTATCTTCAGTTTCACCTGAACGGTGTGAAACGATAGCTGTGTAACCAGCTTCCTTAGCCATTTCGATGGCTTCCAAAGTTTCAGTCAACGTTCCGATTTGGTTAACCTTGATCAAGATTGAGTTAGCGGCTCCCATTTCGATACCCTTCTTTAGGTATTCAGTGTTAGTAACGAAGAAGTCGTCACCAACCAATTGAACGCGCTTTCCCAAACGATCAGTCAACTTAACCCAAGCATCCCATTGGTTTTCGTCCAAAGGATCTTCGATTGAAACGATTGGGTACTTGTCAACCAATGCTTCTAGGTAATCGATGAATTCGTCAGTAGTGTAGTCCTTCTTTGAAGGTTCACCTTCCAAGACGTAAACTTCACGTTCTGCATCAAAGAATTCTGATGAAGCAACGTCAAAGGCAATGGCGATATCCTTACCAGGAGTGTAACCAGCCTTTTCGATAGCCTTCAACAAGAAGTCAAATGGTTCTGCGTTTGAACCGAAGTCAGGAGCGAATCCACCTTCGTCACCAACAGCAGTTGAGTGTCCAGCTTCCTTCAACAATGATTGCAAGGCGTGGAAAGTTTCTGAACCCATACGAACGGCTTCAGTGATTGACTTTGCACCAACTGGCATAATCATGAATTCTTGGAAGTCAACAGAGTTAGATGCGTGTGCACCACCGTTGATAACGTTCATCATTGGTGTTGGCATAACCTTAGCGTTGAAACCACCCAAGTAGTTGTACAATGGTGTTCCCAATTCATCAGCAGCAGCACGTGCAGCGGCGATTGATACACCCAAGATTGCGTTGGCTCCCAACTTTGACTTAGTTGGTGTTCCATCCAATGCGATCATTGTTTGGTCCAACAAAACTTGATCAGTAACATCCATACCAATCAACTTCTTAGCGATAGTTGTGTTTACGTTTTCAACGGCCTTTGATACACCCTTACCGTTGTAACGGCTCTTGTCACCGTCACGTAGTTCAACAGCTTCGTGTTCCCCAGTTGACGCACCTGATGGTACGATTCCACGACCGAATCCACCTTCTTCAGTGTACACTTCAACTTCAACAGTTGGGTTTCCACGTGAGTCAAGGACTTCGCGTGCGTAAATATCAGTAATTGCAGACATTCTTCTTCTCCTTACGATATAGAAAGTTTATAGGTTAACCCTTACGCCAATTATTGTAACATATTTCACACTCGGGTGGGCTGAATTAACTATGGGTTAACGATATTTTTATACAAATTGTTTATGCTTGCCACAAACTTGCTTGATGCGCCAACTGAACCAATTCAACAAAGTTATTTGGATCGAGCGCAGAGTCACCAACTAATACACCATCAATATCCGCTTGTTTTAAAATATCATAAGCATTTGCCGGCTTTACTGACCCTCCGTACATAATACGAATATCTTGGGCAATTTCATCATTAAAGATGTCCGCTACGGCTTCTCGAATCAATGCGACGTGTTTTTGCGCTGAAGCAGCATCCATTGCTTGTCCACTTCCAATTGCTTGCGTTGGTTCATATGCAAACATCACGTCTTTTAATTGCTCGGGCTTTACACCTTTTAACGCTTCAATGACTTCATTTGCCACCCAATGCATGTGGTCATTATGTGACTTGATTTGCAAGGCTTCATCAATCGCTACAATGGGCTTTAATCCATTACGCAAAGCAGCCAAGACCTTTAAATTAACCATTTCATCTGTTTCACGGAAATAGTTACGGCGTTCTGAATGCCCAATAATCACGTAGACAATTCCTAGATCAGCTAATGCTTCTGGACTTGTTTCACCTGTGTAAGCACCACGTTCTTTCCAATATACATTTTCTGCACCAATGACAATTGATGTATCCTGTGCCGCTTGCACCATTTTTTCCAATAAGACATCTTGTCCCGCCAACGCTTTATCTACATCTGGGTAACGCTCTACACGTTCTCCTACATCTGCAATATAGCTAGCAGCTTCACTCGGCAATTTATTCATTTTCCAATTTGCCATGACAATTTTGCGTCGCATATTTTTCGCCTTTCTGACTATTAAACATATGAATCACTCTCTTGAAAGTATTTTAACACGCCTATACCAATAAAAAACGTGGGCACCTATATAGATGCCCACGTTTTTTCAGTCATTAATCGTTTGATTCAGGCACTTCGGCATGCACCAAGGCAATGACATCTTCATTTGTTTGTAGGTTAACAGCCTTTTCAGCCAATTCAGCCATCTTTGCTGTATCCAACTTACTCATCAAATCACGTGCTTGTAGCACTGATGTTGCTGACATTGAGAATTCGTCCAATCCCATTCCCATCAAGATAGGTAATGCAATTGGGTCTCCTGCCATTTCTCCACACATTGCGGCAAACTTACCGTGCTTGTGTGCTGATTCGATAACATACTTCACCAAACGTAAGATTGATGGATTGTATGGTTGGTACAAGTAAGCAATCTTATCGTTTCCACGATCCGCTGCCATTGAGTAACCAATCAAATCATTTGTCCCAATTGAGAAAAAGTCCACTTCTTGTGCAAATTGGTCAGCCAAAATAGCTGCCGCTGGCACTTCAATCATGATACCCAACTTAATGTTGTCAGCTACTTCAACACCTTCAGCTTGTAGGTTCACCTTCTCTTCATTGAAGATATCGCGAGCCGCACGGAATTCAGGCAAAGTCGCAACCATTGGGAACATAATCCATAGTTCACCATAAACAGATGCACGCAATAACGCACGTAGTTGTGTACGGAAGATATCAGTACGATCCAATGAAATACGGATCGCACGGTATCCCAAGAATGGGTTTTCTTCTTCGTCTAATGGTAGGTATGGCAAGTACTTGTCTCCACCAATGTCCATTGTACGAACTGTAACAGGCTTACCATCCATACCGGCCAAAACAGTCTTGTAGGCTTCGAATTGCTCATCTTCAGTTGGCAATTCCTTTGAATCCATGTACAAGAATTCTGTACGGTACAAACCAACACCTTCAGCACCGTTTTCCAAAACCCCAGCCAAGTCCTTAGGTGTTCCGATATTCGCTCCAATCACGAATTCCTTTCCATCCTTTGAAACTGACTTTTCGTTCTTCAAACGGGCCCAAGTTGCCTTCTTGTCTTCGTATGCAGCTCCCTTAGCGCGGTAGGCTTCGATTTGGTCATCAGTTGGTTGGTCGATAGCAACGCCATCAAGTCCGTCCAAAATAACCATATCACCTTCAGCGATTTCGCGAGTTGCTACTTCCGAACCAACAATCGCTGGAATTTCTAGCGTACGTGCCATGATAGCGGCGTGCGCTGTTCGTCCACCAACGTTAGTAATGAATCCCTTAACAAAACGACGGTCCAATTGTGCTGTATCTGATGGCGTCATATCGTTGGCGATGATAATCACTTCTTCGTTAATCAACGCAGGATTTGGCAATGTACGTTGCAACAAATGACTCATGATACGCTTTGTAACGTCACGAATGTCAGCTGCACGTTCAGCCATATATGGATTATCATCTCCCATGCTTTCGAACATTTGGATATACATATCTGCAATATCCTTCAATGCTGCTTCAGCATTAACGCGTTCGCCTTCAATCTTACCTGTCACACCACCAGTGAATTCTGGATCTTCCAAAACCATGATATGTGCAGTAAAGACTTCAGCTTCTTCTTTTCCCATTGATTCAGCTGCTTTATCGCGAATTTGTTCCAAATCTGTCTTTGATGCTAAAAAAGCCGCCGTTAAACGGTCGGCTTCAGCTTGAACGTCGTCAATTGTACGCGTTTCAAAAGACAAATCAGGATCGACCAACTTATATGCTTTGGCAATCGCAACACCATTTGAAGCTGCGATACCCTTAATCTCTTTAGTCATACACTCTTCCCTCATTGTTCAATTTTTAATGCTTCAGAAAAAATTAGTCGATCAATCCTTCAGACTTCATTGTTTCTGAGATAGCGTCCATAGCAGCGGCTTCATCAGCACCTTCAGCTGAAATAGTTACGTCTGCACCTTGGCCAACACCAAGTGACATTACACCCATGATTGACTTCAAGTTAACTTCCTTACCTTGGAAAGCCAAGTTAATGTTTGATGAAAACTTTGAAGCTGCTTGTACCAACAAAGTTGCTGGGCGAGCGTGGATACCTGTTTCTGCTACAATGTGAAATTCGCGTGAGTCCATGATTAATTCTCCTTTTAATTGTCTAATAGACATTTGATTGTTTATTTAGTAAATCTGTAAATTGATGAAAACGTTATGCTCCACCGGTCTACTCTTTAAATTTTAGCAGATTTGAAAAGGAACGGCAAGCGCTTTCACAGATATTTTCATGATTCTAAATAGCGTTTAGAAAACACAAAACCCCACTTACAAAAGTAAATGGGGTTTCATAATTAACTACTATTTTTTACGATATGTGACCTGACCACCTCGAGCAGCCTTGCCCACAATCGCATTTTGATATGGATATTCACGCCATACATCGTAGAACGTCGCAAAATCTTCGGCTGTTAATTCAAAAGATTCTTGTTCTCCCGTACGTAATGCTTCCAACATCGCATTATAATCTGTCATACTTTATCCTCGTTGTGAATCACGTAATGATTCATTGTAAGCATAAGCATTTTGACCTGCAATCGCGGCATCCCCAACAGCTGTCGTGATTTGGCGAAGTTCTTTTTGACGAACGTCTCCCAACGCAAACAAACCAGGTTGCGTTGTTTCCATACGTTCATTTGTGATAATCCAACCTTCTTCATCAGTTACATCTAATCCGTCAACGGCATTAGATACCGGCAAAAGCCCAACATAAATGAAGATACCAGATGCATCCACAATTTCTTCAACATCAGTCACATTGTTGCGTAGCTTCAGGTTTGTCACCTTCATATCATCTCCAACAATTTCTGTCACTTCTGTATTCCAAACAAAGTCAATATTTTCAGTGTCAAAGGCACGCTTTTGTAGAATAGGTTGTGCCTTCAATGTATCGCGACGGTGTACCACTGTAACTTGAGATGCAATTCCAGCAAGATAAACAGCTTCTTCAACTGCTGAATCTCCACCACCAACAACGTAAACATGTTGCCCACGGAAGAAAGCCCCATCACAGACCGCACAGTATGATACTCCACGTCCTGCATAGTCTTGTTCCCCATGCACATGTAACTTCTTATATTCAGATCCTGTTGCAACAATCACAGAATTGGCTTCATAAGTATCCATATCTGTCGTTACTAACCATGTTTGATCTGCTTGTCGTTCTAAGTTAGCGACTGTCCCAAATGCATATTCGGCACCAAATTGCATTGATGAGGCATACATTTTTTCAGACAAGTCTGCTCCCATGATACTATCGTATCCTGGATAATTTTCAACTTCGGCCGTATTATTCATCTGACCGCCATAAATACCGCGATCTAGCATTAATACTGACAAGTTCGCACGTGATGCATAGGTAGCCGCGGTCATTCCACCAGGTCCGGCCCCAATAATCACAACATCATATTTTTGTGTCATGTTTCGCCTCTTTCTGTTCTTGATTTGATATGACTATTTTACGCTGATGACACACTAACGTCAACACTTACAAAAAATAAGCGAAAATGAAAAAGCAACGATATATATCGCTGCCTTTTCATAAAAATTCGACTAGTCAAGAGTCTTTGCTAGATCCTTGATGTATGCCTTTAGGTCATCACCTGTTTGTGAGTGGTTCAAACCAAATTCAATATTTGTTGTCAAGAAACCAATCTTTGATCCAACATCGTAACGCTTTCCCTTAAATTGGTGAGCGTACACGTGTTGACGCTTGTTCAATGAATCAATCGCATCTGTCAATTGGATTTCATTACCCTTACCAGGTTCTGTACGTTCAAGTTCTTCAAAGATTTCAGGCGTCAACAAGTAACGTCCGATAATTGCCAAGTCTGATGGCGCATCTTCTGGCTTTGGCTTTTCAACAAAGTTTGATACACGGTGCAATCCACTTTCAACTTCTTCTTCTGGGTTAATAACACCATATTCTGAAACTTGTTCATGTGGCACTTCCATAACAGCAAGTGTTGATTCTCCCGTTTGTTCGTAACGTTCAATCAATTGCTTTGTCAAAGGTACTTCGTCTTGCATGATGTCATCACCCAACAGCACAACGAAAGGTTCGTCACCAATAAAGGCCTTGGCTGTCAAAACGGCATCTCCCAAACCACGTGGGTGTGATTGGCGAATGAAGTAAAGGTTGATGTCTGTTGTTTCTTCAACCATCTTCAACATTTCCATCTTACCCTTATCACGCAAGTTGTTTTCTAGTTCTGGATTTGAATCAAAGTGATCTTCGATTGAGCGCTTTGACTTTCCATCAACAATTACAATTTCTTCAATTCCTGATTCCAAAGCTTCTTCAATAATAAATTGAATCGTTGGCTTATCAACAATAGGCAACATTTCTTTAGCAAGCGCCTTAGTCGCTGGCAAGAAACGTGTTCCCAATCCTGCTGCTGGAATAATTGCTTTACGTACTGGTTTCATAGTTTTAGTTCCCCTCTTGATTCGTTGGGCGCCCCATTAATTCACGAACACTCAACGTAATATCCTTATCATTATATAATACATCATAAATCATGTCAGTAATTGGCATCGCCACATGCTTCTTTTGCGCAATTTCGTAAGCGACCTTAGTCGTTGAAATTCCTTCAATAATCATGCCCATCTCAGTCACAATTTCATCTAGTGACTTTCCAGCACCTAGTTGCTTTCCAGCACGGTAGTTACGTGAATGGACAGAAGTGGCTGTTACAAACAAGTCACCAACACCAGACAAGCCCATAAAGGTAATAGGGTTTGCACCATACGCTTGTCCCAGACGACTAATTTCAGCCAATCCGCGAGTAAACAACGCCGCCTTTGCATTGGCGTCATACCCTAAGCTTTCTAATGCACCGGCTCCAATGGCAATGACATTCTTTAGCGCACCACCAATTTCAGAACCAATGACATCAGTTCCTGTATACATACGGAAATGTTCATTGTTCATCAATGCTTGTACCATTTCAGCAGTTACAAGGTTTTCACTGACTGCTGTTACCAACGTAGGGTCATGTTTGATAACCCCTTCAGCATGTGATGGCCCGGCAATAACACCCAGTCCCTTGCGGTAACGTTCTGGTACTTCTTGCGCAATCACTTCAGAAACACGTAGGTATGTGTCAGCTTCTAATCCCTTAGTTGCCGCCATAATAACGACCGCTTGATCTAATTCTTCTAAGACTGCTGCAAGTTGTGAAGCAACTTGTCTTGTTGCTTTGGTTGGTACGACACTCAATACGAGTTCAGCGCCATCCACAGCTGCGAGCATATCCGCTGTTGCAAAAACACCTTCGTTAATTGGATTATCACCCAAATATTGGCTATTTCGATGTTGTTCATTTAATTCAGGTACTTGCGCAGCCTTATATGTCCACAAATTTACTTCATGACCATTTTCCGCTGCCACGTTGGCTAGGGCAGTTCCCCAAGAACCAGCACCTAACACGGCGATTTTATGTTTAGTCAAAATGTTTCTCCTTTAGCTTGAAAAATATGACCATAATTGCATTATATCACACAATAAAGCGTTTTCAAAAAAATACAATCTATCTTCATTTTCCGATAAACTTCTAGTCGTTATTCTCAGCTGAATTCTGTTCAATCAAGCGATTCAAATTATTATTAAATGTTTCAGTTGCGTCAAAGCCCATTTTCTTGGCACGGAAATTCTTCGTTGCAGCTTCAATCAAAACAGCCAAGTTACGTCCAGTTTGAACAGGCAATACAAAACGTGGGACATCAACACCTTGAATCGTTAGTTTTTCTTCACCATTTCCAAGACGGTCAACCTTTTGATCATCTTGCCATTTAGCCAAGTGAAGATTCATTGAAATTGTTGCGTGTGAACGCACCGCTCCTGAACCATATAAGTTCATCACGTCCACAATTCCAACCCCACGTAATTCCATCAAATTACGCAAAATAGCTGGTGGTTCACCCACAAGACGTTCTTCATCTTGCGCATAAACATCCACACGATCATCGGCAATTAAACGATGTCCACGTTGGATTAATTCCAAGGCTGTTTCCGACTTACCAACACCAGAATCTCCAGTAATCAACACACCTAATCCAAAAATGTCAATCAACACACCATGGACAGATTGGCGTTCAGCCAATTCTCCATCCAAGTAGTACGACATGTTTGACAGAATACGTGAAGATGTTAATTCCGTAGATAGCACTGGAATATCCATTTCTTCGGCCACACGCATAAACTCGTCTGGCAACTTACGGCCAGTTGACACCACAACTGCTGGTGTTTGTGGTTGCATCAATTTACGGGCTACCATTGTTAATTCATCATGACCCATACGTTGTGCAAAGGCTGTTTCTGTGATTCCCATCAATTGCACACGTTCTGGTGCGTAATAATTGAAATATCCGGTCATTTCAAGTCCTGGACGTGAAATATCCGCTGTAGAAATTACACGATCCAAATGGTCTTCACCCGTTAGAACGTTTAAATGTGTATTTGCTAAAAGGTTTTTTACTGTAATACGCTTTCCCATCATCCCATCCTCTTTCTTAGCTGTTATGTCTATTTACCGGAACTTAGATAGTTTGTAATAATAAAATTCACTGCGGCCATAATCATTGAAATAAGTAATGCCCAACTAAAACTCATAAATTGAAAGCCTGTACCAACAATTGATGAGGCTAGCCACAAGACTGCTGCATTCACGACAAATCCAAACACACCAAAGGTCAAGATTGTTAGCGGTAATGCTAGCAGTTGTAGAATTGGTCGTAGAAGTGCATTCAACACACCAAGTACTACTGCAGCCCATAAGGCCGTCCAGATTGATGCCATATATAATCCTTGTGGAAATAGGCCAGCTAACGCCAATAGCGTTAGTGTATTAACCAAAACACGCTGGGAAAAACCTAATTGTTGAAATGAATATACACGCATACAGTACTCCTGTTGTTTTCTATGTTTGTTAACATTATACCAAATTAAATGCTTTCTGATAGCAAAAAACGCCGATCATAATGATCGACGTTTTCGCTTGGCATTGCTAGAAAAGACCTGTTCTAGCTCAGGTGATGATTTCTCATCAGTCAACGTACACCAGTTATAAATAACTGTTAGTCATGTGCAAGTAAGGCGATTCCACAACCAACCTTACAACCTACAGGCATACGGCCCTTCACGTAGGTCGTTTGTAAAGATCTAATCATGATCTTCTCGACTCATCGCATAAGAATATTGTATCACACATTAACTAAATAATGCAACGATTTACTTTTCAACTTGCGCTTCTTGTTCAACAACAGCACCTGTAATCTTTACAGGCTTAACTGGCTTAGACTTCTCACCACTTTCGCCGTCTTCAACCTTACTTGCTGCAATCTTGTCAACGACGTCCATTCCTTCAATCACTTGACCAAAGACAGTGTAGCTACCATCAAGCATAGGGTTTCCACCCTTTTTGTAGGCTTCTAAAATCTTAGTTGGGTATTCATTCTTATCCAACTTAATCCCTTGATCGTCTTTGTTTTGATTGATAAAGAATTGTGAACCGTTTGTATCTGGTCCCGCATTAGCCATTGAAACAGCACCACGGATATTGTACAAAGCCATATTCGCCTCGTTCTTAAATCCGTTACCACTATCCTTCTTTTTGTCCTTACCATTCCAGATAGATTCACCACCACGACCAGTTCCTTCAGGATCTCCACCTTGAATCATAAAGTCTTGCATGACACGGTGGAAAATTGTGCCGTTGTAGTAGCCGTCCTTTGCATGTGTGACAAAGTTTTCCGCAGCTAAAGGTGTGTACTTATCAAAGATTTTAATCTTAATGTCACCTTCAGAAGTTTGAAGTGTTACAACAGACTCATCTTTTTTAACTTCATCAGATAATTGTGGAAAATCAAGCTTATCTAACTTTTCCTTATTTGCACGCTTATCAGATACAACCTTGTTTTCTTCGTTTACAGCATTCTTGTAGACATTCGCTTGCTTTTGGTAAATAAAGGCAAATGACCCCACCAAAATTAATGCCACAACAATTCCAATAACATACTCTAACTTAATTTTTTTCACAACTTTCCCCTTTATTGCTTATGCATCTTAAATTCTAAGAAATAATCATTATACGTTTCAGTCCACTCAAGACCCAAGTCTTGATAAACTTCTAACTTCTCTAACACGTCTCGCTCAGGATACCATGCTGGATTATCACGAACTTCCGCAGGCAAATACGTCTTCGCTACCTTATTAGGCGTTGCGTATCCAACGTATTCAGCATTCTGCGCCGCATTTTCTGGTCGATTCATAAAATTGATAAACGCATAGGCTGCATCTCGATTACGAACAGTCTTAGGAATCACAAAATTATCTAACCAAAGATTTCCACCTTCTTTTGGTACAACATACTGCAAATGTTCATTACGGCTCATCATCTCTGCTGCATTACCTGAATAATCAACGGCAATCGCTGCTTCATTTTGAGCCATATACATTTTAATCTCATCAGCAACAATGGCTTTAACATTTGGCATCAATGTTGCCAACTTACCATCGGCTGCTGCCAACTCTGGTAAGTTCTTAGTATTCACTGAAGCCCCATTTGATACTAGTGTCATCCCCAAAATATCACGTGCTGAATCAACAAGCATAATTTTCTTTTTAAATTCAGGACGCCACAAATCATTCCACGTCTTAATCTTATTACCATCAACCATTTGATCATTATAAACAATCCCTAATGTTCCCCAAAAGTAAGGTAATGAATAGGTGTTTTTTGGATCAAAATCTTGCTTCAAAAAGTTCTCGTCTAAATTATCAAGCCCCTTCAAGCGACTGTAGTCCAACGGTTCTAACATATCTGCATTGGTCATCTTCGATACCATATACTCTGACGGTACTGCGATATCATATGAAGTTCCACCCTGCTTAATCTTAGTAAACATCGCTTCATTTGAATCAAATGTTTCGTAGTTCACTTGATAACCAGATTCTTTTTGAAATGCTTTGATTAATTCAGGATCAATATAGTCACCCCAATTAAAAATCGTTAAGACATTATCAGCTTTTGAGCGGCTTTGATTTAAATCTCTGTGTTGTTCTTTTTCAAGATAGATTGTACCAGCCCACAATAGACTCACAACCCCTAAAATAATACCTGTTAACCACATCAATTTTTTCATTAGCGCACCACCATTCCACTAGCGCCACGGCGCTTCTTACCTTTTTGCGCACGTCGTGAAATAAAGTAGTAGATCACAACTAATCCTAATGACATCAAGAACATTAATGCAGACAAAGCATTAATAGATAAGTCAATTCCTTGACGCGCACGCGCGTAAATTTCAACAGATAATGTTGAGAATCCATTACCGGTTACAAAAAAGGTTACCGCAAAGTCATCAAGGGAGTACGTAATGGCCATAAAGAATCCAGCTAGAATACCCGGCCATGCAAATGGCAACACAACGCGACTCAATACTTGCCCGTTGTTAGCCCCTAAATCACGTGCCGCATCTAACAATGCTGGGTTCATTTCATTTAATCTTGGCAATACCATCAACACGACAATCGGAATTGAGAACGCCACGTGAGCCATCATCACTGATACAAATCCTAGGCGCATCCCCAATATGGTAAACAAAATCAAGAAACTTGCACCAATAATCACGTCTGGTGATACCATCAAAACATTGTTCAATGACAAGATAGTTTGGCGTACACCTTTGTTCTTCGTATAGTAAATACCAAGCGCACCAAAAGTCCCAATTAGTGTTGCCAACAATGCAGATAGAAACGCAACAATAAACGTATTTAACAAGATTTGCATCAAGCGCAAATCATTAAACATGTCCGCATAATGACGTAATGAGAAGCCTGAGAACTCTGTCATGTAATCACCGGCATTAAATGAAAAGACAATCAAATAAATAATCGGTAGATACATTAACAAGAAGACGATAGCCAGATAACCATACGACCATTTTGAATTCATTTCTCGCATGTTAACGACCTCGCTTCTTTTTGTCATCACGTGTGACATACATGGTAATTGCCATCGCAACGATTAATACAACACCAATCGTCGCTCCCATTCCCCAGTTTTGCGTAACCAAGAAATGTTCTTCAATCGCAGTTCCAAGTGTAATCACACGGTTACCACCAATTAGACGTGTAATCATAAATAATGATAAGGTCGGAATGAAGACAGCTTGAATTCCCGTCTTAACACCTGACATAGACAATGGAATAATAACACGCCACAGTGTTTGGCGAGCATTAGCTCCTAAATCGCGCGCGGCATTAATCAAACTACGATCCATTTCAATCAATGAATTATAGATAGGTAAAATCATAAATGGAATTTCAATATAGGCCGCCACAAACAAAAACGCCCCATTCGTGAACATCATTTGTTGTGGTCCAATCCCAATAAATGTCAAAAATTCATTCACACTCCCTGATTGACCTAGCAAACCAATAAAGGCGTATGCCTTCAACAACAAATTAACCCATGTTGGTAAAATAACCAACATCAACCAAAATTGCGCATTCTTCAATTTACTCATAATGTACGCTGTTGGATAACTGATCAACAACGTAATACTTGTTACCAAGAAAGCAAAAAATACGGAATTAAACGTCATTTTCAAGTATGTTCCTGAAAAATAATTTTGGTAATTTCCCAACGTGAATTGACCGTTCACATCATGAAATGATTGAAAGACCAATAATACCAATGGCGCTAAAACAAATAAGAAAATCCAGGCTAAGTACGGCACCATATAGTTCATGGGACGCTTCGGAGTCATAGGCTGTCCTCCTCTTCTGGTTCATATTGTTCCAAACGTGCATCGAAGTCTTCTTCAGATTCATTCAAACGCATAATATGAATATCTTCCGGATCAAAATACAATCCTTGTCGTGAACCGATTTCAGCACCGTTAGTTGATTGAATTTGCCATGTGTTTTGATCATCATCATGCGCTGTGATTTCATAGTAATCACCACGGAAAGACTGATCATCAATTGTCACAACTAACTTACCTTCTGCTTCAGAAACCAAATCTAAATCTTCTGGACGCAATACCACTTCAACGGGTTCGTTAACACGCATTCCCCCGTCGACATTTTCAAATTCTTTTCCAGCAAATGATACCAAGTAATCCGCCTTCATCACACCAGGGACAATATTTGATTCTCCAATAAATTCCGCAACGAAGTGGTTAATCGGTTCATCGTAGATATCTACCGGTGTGCCATTTTGCAAAATCTTGCCATCATTCATGACAAAAATCCAATCTGACATCGCAAGCGCTTCTTCTTGGTCATGGGTCACAAAGATAAATGTAATCCCTAATCGTTGTTGAATTTCTCGTAGGTCATATTGCATACTCTTACGCAACTTGTAATCCAACGCAGATAACGGTTCATCCAACAATAAAATTTCAGGTTCATTCGCCAACGCACGTGCAATTGCTACACGTTGTTGTTGCCCACCAGATAATTCTGAAATCTCACGATCTTCATAACCATTCAATTTAACTAGCTTCAACATTTCAGTCACTTTTTCACTGATTTGTTGTTCACTTTTACCTTTAAGCGTCATCCCAAATGCCACGTTATCGTAGACATTCATATTTGGGAATAGGGCGTAATTTTGGAAAACCGTATTTACTTTACGTTTTTCGGGCGGTGTATTGTTAATACGTGTACCTTCAAACAAAATATCTCCTGCTGTCGGTGTTAAGAACCCCGCAATCAATCGTAAGATGGTTGTTTTTCCGGATCCTGAAGGACCCAGCAAGGTATAGAATTTACCCGCTTCAATATTTAAGTCTACGGATTTCAAAACCTCAGTTTCACCGTAGCGCATGGCGACTTCTTTAAATTCAATAATATCCGGCATTACGCACCTCCACACAACGTTTTCATTACTTTCGATTATACTACATGACATGGATAAGACTCACTTTTTAAGGTCTAAATTCCACAAAAAAACACCTCCTGAAAACTGAGGTGTTTTTTTATATTTTAGAACAGAAAATATTCCGTCTTTAATGACAACGTCAAATTACTTTTCGTTAAAGTATGTTGTATGTGGTCGCGCATCTGCTGCACCTTGTTCTAACACATCGATAACCGTTGTCATGGCATCAAACGAAATTAATGATTCTGCACCGTTCACTAATGTTTCGTAGACATGGTCATAGACACGACCATAATCACCTGGCAAACTCGTAATCGTCTTTTCAATACGATCACCGTTTTGATTGTAATATGTCAATTGTCCATAATCTTGTGGTGCATCCAAACCAAAGTTAACATCGCCAGGCATGATCCCTGCCTTCAAGTCATATTCTTGTTGATCGATATTATGCTTGATGTAACTTCCCTTAGTACCATGTAATACCCACTTTGGGTAATGAACGGCGGCCAATTCCGTCGCTTGCACAGTAGCCTTCAAGCCACCCTCATAGAAAAGGTGTGCTTCAAAGTTATCGTCTAACGGACTCCCTGGAACACGCACTGATTTTACATCATAGCTGGCTGCTTCAGGTTGTCCAAATAGAGAAACCATTTGGTCCACCAAGTGAACCCCGTGCCCATACCAATCACCATTAATATAGTCACCAGCATCCGCACCATCATTAGGACGGTAATGATCCATGTGCACTTCTAGCTCAACTGGTTCACCCACATATCCTGTATTCAATACATGCTTAAGCGTTAAGAAATCACTATCAAAACGACGATTTTGGAAAGGCATCAAAAACAATCCCTTTTCCTTCGCAATAGCTGTCAATTCTTCAACTTCAGCCTTTGTACGTGCCATTGGCTTATCAACCAAAACATTCTTACCCGCAAGTAACAATGTCTTCACTGTTTCAAAATGGCTAGGTGCTGGTGTAACCACGACAACCAAATCAAGTTCAGTGTCATTGATAATGTCAGCCATGTCATTTGAAAAGATAGTACCACGTTCACGCCATGCTGCTTCATCTTCTGGTCGCTTTCCAACTGTACGCGCATAAATACGCTTTACATTAATGCGGTCCAAACGTTGTTCAACATACGGCAAGTGATATCGATTCGTACTCTTTCCGAATCCAACATACCCAATATTTAACATATTTTCCCTCCAACTCGTGAATCTAATTTCACATAATAGATATGCTTACAATATACGCTGTTCTATAAAGCAGTGTCAATTGCCTTTACTATTCTTTTATAAGTTCTATACCAATACAAAAAAACACCCCTCAAATGAGGAGTGTTCTTTTAGAACTAAATTAGACTAATTGCTTAGGCTTCTTCGTTCTTACCGTACTTCTTAACAATGTCTTCTTGGACATTCTTAGGTACAGCTTCGTAGTGGTCAAATGCCATTTGGAATGTACCACGACCTTGCGTTGCAGAACGCAAAGTAGTTGCATATCCAAACATTTCTGACAATGGAACCTTAGCGTGAACCATCATTGAGTTACCACGTTGTTCTTGACCTTCAAGCATACCACGACGCGCAGAAACGTGTCCCATGGCATCTCCCAAGTTATCTTCAGGAACAACAATGTCAACCTTCATGATTGGTTCAAGGATAACGGCACCAGCAGTCTTGGCAGCTTCACGCAATGCCAATGAAGCAGCAATCTTAAAGGCAGCTTCAGATGAGTCGACATCGTGGTATGATCCATCGAACAACTTAGCCTTCAAGTCAACCAATGGGAATCCAGCCAAAGGACCGTTGTTCATTGAGTCACGCAATCCAGCTTCAACTGAAGGGATGTATTCACGTGGCACAACTCCACCAACGATGGCGTCTTCAAAGGCGAATCCTTCACCTTCTTCGTTTGGTGAGAATTCAATCCAAACGTCACCGAATTGTCCCTTACCACCAGATTGACGCTTGAAGAATCCACGCGCTTCAACTGTTTGAGTAAAGGCTTCACGGTAAGCAACTTGAGGTGCACCAACGTTAGCGTCAACACCGAATTCACGCTTCAAACGGTCAACGATGATGTCCAAGTGCAATTCACCCATTCCAGAGATCAAAGTGTCACCAGTTTCTTGGTTAGTTTCGGCACGGAATGATGGGTCTTCTTCAGCCAACTTTTGCAAAGCAGTTGACATCTTGTCTTGGTCAGCCTTAGTAGCTGGTTCGATAGCCAATTGGATAACGGGATCAGGGAATTCCATTGATTCCAAGATCAAAGGACGTTCTACGGCTGTCAATGAGTCACCAGTAGTAGTATCCTTCAAACCGATAGCAGCGGCGATGTCTCCAGAGAAGACTTCTTCGATTTCAGTACGGTTAGTTGCGTGCATTTGTAGCAAACGACCAACACGTTCACGCTTGTCACGTGATGTGTTCATTACGTATGAACCTGATTGCAAAGTACCAGTGTAAACACGGATAAATGTCAAACGTCCAACGAATGGGTCAGTCATAACCTTAAAGGCCAAAGCTGCGAATGGGTCTTCATCGTTGGCAACCAAGTCAACAGATTCACCAGACTTAGGGTCTTCGGCGATGTATGGCTTAACGTCCAATGGTGATGGCAAGTAGTCAACAACGGCGTCCAACATCATTTGAACACCCTTGTCCTTGTAGGCTGATCCAGCAAGAACTGGGTAGAATGCCAATGCCAAAGTAGCACGACGGATTCCGGCCTTCAAAACTTCTTCAGAGATTTCTTCTCCACCAAGGTACAATTCCATGATTTCTTCGTCAACATCAGCAACGGCTTCAACCAATTCGTCGTACTTTTCTTCAACTAATTCAGCGTAATCTGCAGGGATTTCGCGTGCTTCCCAAACTTCACCGTGTTCTGATGAAGGGAACCATGCTTCCTTAGTAATCAAGTCAATGATTCCTTCGAAGTCATCTTCTGCACCGATTGGCCATTGAATAGCCTTAGCGTTTGCATCCAAACGGCTCTTCAATGAGTCAACTGACATACCGAAGTCCGCACCCATCTTGTCCATCTTGTTAACGAACACGACACGAGGAACATCGTATGTTTCAGCTTGACGCCAAACAGTTTCAGTTTGTGGTTCAACACCAGCGGCTCCGTCCAATACGGCTACGGCTCCGTCAAGAACACGCAATGAACGTTCAACTTCGATAGTGAAGTCCACGTGACCAGGTGTGTCAATGATGTTAACACGGAATGCATCCTTGTCGTATTGTTCGTGGAATCCACGCCAAACGGCAGTAGTTGCGGCAGATTGGATCGTGATTCCACGTTCCTTTTCTTGGTCCATGAAGTCCATTTGTGAAGCTCCATCATGAGTTTCACCTAGCTTGTGGATCTTACCAGTGTAGTACAAGATACGTTCTGTTGTAGTTGTCTTACCAGCATCGATGTGGGCCATGATACCGATATTACGCGTACGGTTAAGTGGGTATTCACGCTTATTAGCCATGAGTAATAATCTCCTTCAATATTTGGGCATCTCAGCCCAATTTATATATATTATTATACCGCATAATACAGAAAAATGGCTACTGCCAAAATGACTGTAGCCAAAATTTCTTTATCTTACCAACGGTAGTGTGCGAAGGCACGGTTGGCTTCAGCCATCTTGTGCGTGTCTTCACGCTTCTTAACAGATGCACCAGTATCGTTAGCAGCATCCATGATTTCCTTGGCCAAACGTTGGTCCATCGTGTGTTCTCCACGTGAACGAGCGTATTGTACCAACCAACGAAGTCCCAACGTCACACGACGTTCTGGGCGAACTTCAACTGGCACTTGGTAGTTAGATCCACCGATACGGCGAGCCTTAACTTCCAAGACAGGCATGATGTTGTTCATAGCTTCTTCAAACACAGCCAATGGTTCTTGACCAGTTTGTTCCTTGATGATGTCAAAGGCATCGTACAAGATTGTTGAAGCAGTTCCGCGCTTTCCATCAAGCATCAAACGGTTGATCAAACGTGAAACTAGCTTTGAGTTGTAAATTGGATCAGGCAAGACTTCAGCCTGCTTAGTGTAACCTTTACGTGGCATTATTTATGTCCCCCTATTTTTACTTCTTTGGGCGCTTAGTTCCATACTTTGAGCGAGATGTCATACGACCATCTACACCGGCAGTATCCAAAGCACCACGGATGATGTGATAACGCACACCAGGCAAGTCCTTAACACGACCACCACGGATCAAGACAACTGAGTGTTCTTGAAGGTTGTGACCGATACCAGGAATGTAAGCCGTAACTTCAATCAAGTTTGAAAGACGCACACGGGCGTACTTACGCAAAGCTGAGTTAGGCTTCTTTGGTGTCATAGTTCCGACACGAGTAGCAACACCACGCTTTTGTGGTGAGTCAACACGCGTCATCTTCTTCTTTTGTGAGTTGTAACCGAAGTTCAAAGCTGGAGAGTTTGACTTCGTGCTCTTTGACTTACGAGGCTTACGAACCAATTGGTTAATTGTAGGCATGTCTAAGAGTCCCCTTTCAGATTTTTTCTATAGTGTTTAGTCCACATTACCAGGCGTGTCGCTTAATAATGTAGAAGAATTGGTACTTTTCGCTAAAGAGTTCAGCACATCGTATCACTACGAATACCCGCTCACTCAAAGCACAAATAATAATATATCATTTCTGCGGAATACTTGCAACACTTTTTTGATAAAAAAGCCTATTTAAAGCCATTTAGTTTGCCCACAATTCCGGGCGTGTCATTTGTCAAAATAGCATGAGAACAACGCTTTATAGGTATTCAAGATCGGAGAAATTCATGCTAAATTTTCTGTTTTTACTACTTTTATGCCGCACCGCAATTGAAGATTGGTACACAAAAACGTTTAATTTCATTCATTTAAGCAGCATTTTTACATTAATTTGCTTATTTCATCCCCAAAATACGATTATGATCCTGATATACGTTATGTGTTTATATATCAACCACATATTCAAAGAAAAATTCATTGGCCATGGTGACATAGATATTTTATGGCTTGGTTATACCTTGTTAACACCCGAAAAGTGGCTATTTTGGCTCCTAATTGCGTGTGTTTTACAATTATGTTTACAATTCACAACACCCAAACATCCACAGACGCTCCCTTTCGTCCCTGCTTTAGCTTGCAGTTGGCTGCTTATTCTTGCCACCATCAAGTAATCACCTCTAACGAAATGATTATTACGAGCAATTTTTAAGAAGTAGTGATTACATACAAAAAAACGACCCAACATTTCTGTTAGATCGTTTCTTATAAACTAAATTAAACCAATTCTAGCAAGTCAGCCTTCTTAGCTGATGCTGCGAATTCGATGTTGTTAGCCTTCAAGTAGTCCTTGATTTCTGCAACAGTGTTCTTTGCAGTTGGCTTTCCAGCAGGAGCAGCAGCTTCCTTAGCAGCAGGAGCAGCAGCTTCTGTTGCGATTTGGATTTCAGTTTCGATAGTTGCAGGCGTGATTGAAGGAACATGTTGTCCGTTATCAGCCAAAGCCTTCTTAGCTTGTTCTGCAAGACCAGCAAATGCCTTAGGGTCTGAGATAGCCAAGTCAGCCAACATCTTACGGTTCAAAGTTGAACCCATCAATGACAAACCGTTCATAAAGCGTGAGTATGACAAACCGTTCATACGGGCTGCAGCGTTAATACGTGCAATCCATAGCTTACGGAAGTTACGCTTTGTGTTCTTACGGTCACGGAAGGCGTATGACCAACCCTTCCAAACTTGTTGCTTAGCAACCTTGTAGTTAATGCTACGTTGACCACGGTAACCCTTGGCCAACTTGATCATCTTCTTGCGACGTGCACGCGTCACAGTTCCACCTTTAACTCGCATGGATAATTTCCTCCAGTAATTCTTTGTGTGTAATTGCTTTAATTAGTAATCGTTAAAATTAACGACCCAACATGCTGATGTAGTTCTTCAACGTAGTGTGGTTCATCATTGAAGTTCCACGCAATTGACGACGTTGCTTCTTAGTCTTACCGTGGAAACGGTGTGACGTAAACGCGTTCGCTGACTTCAAACCACCCTTGGCAGTCTTCTTGAAACGCTTGGCTGAGGCACGGTGTGTCTTAAACTTTGGCATAATTCTTCCCCTTCGTACTGAAAATTAAATTACTTCGCTTCTTTGGGTGCAAGCACCATAAACATGCTGCGCCCTTCCATCTTGGCTCTAGCTTCAACCTTAGCGACTTCAGCTAGTTCGTTAGCAAGCTTATCCATGACTTCACGCCCGATTTCCTTGTGCGTGATAGCACGTCCACGGAAACGAATTGAAACCTTGACCTTGTTACCCTTTTCCAAAAACTTAATAGCAGCTTTCTTCTTAGTGTTAAAGTCATTGTCATCAATCGTTGGGCTCAAGCGGATTTCCTTCACACTAACGACTTTTTGGTTTTTGCGTTGTTCGCGTTGCTTCTTTTGTGAATCAAACTTGAACTTCCCATAGTCCATAATCTTTGCTACTGGTGGCTTAGCGGTTGCTTGCACCAATACCAAGTCCAACTCAGCTTCGTCAGCAATGCGTTGGGCATCATTCTTAGACATGACTCCTTGATCACCATCATCGGTAATCAAACGAACTTCACGTGCGCGAATGCGGTCATTGATTAGGTCTTGTGGTTGTTGCGGTTGGCGTGCGTTTGCTATGATCCTTACCTCCAGAAAAACTTGAAATATAATAAAAGCGGCTTGCCGCATTACACGACAACCCGCTAGTCAACATCATTAGATAATGTATCAAGTGATTAACCCGTTGAGCATTCTCAACAAGGTGAATAGCGGGCGCCATTACTTTATTCCTTAACAATAGATTATTATAGAGAATTATTAATTCTCTGTCAACACCTTATTCAAAACTGCGTTGATGTACTTACGAGACTTTTCATCTGTAAATTCATGCGCTAGTTGCAAGGCTTCATTAATAGCTACGTTATTAGGTGTATCTGTTTCTTGCGCTTCATACAAAGCTAGTTGCATCAAAACTAAGTCCGTCTTGTTCAAACGGTCAATAGTCCAGCCACTTGCCAAGTTATCTGCGATTTGCAAACTTAGGCTAGCATCGTTTTCACGAACACCGTTAACCAAAGCCAACACATCAACAGGCAAGTCGTTTTCCCAAACAGTTTCAGGGTCACCATCCAACACTTGTTGAACAATTACTTCTGCTTCTGCTTCTGGATTCATCATAAGTCCAAATAGCGTTTGAAACGCAATTTGACGTTGTTGGTGTCGATTCAATTCATGCATTAATCTTTGGTCTCCTCTTCAACGACTTCTCCGAAAAGGTTGTTAGGATCAATCAATGAATCTGTCTTAGGAGAAATCATCCCCTCAACATAAACATTAACAGTCGCAACTTCCACTTCAGTCATCGCAGAAATTTGTGTTTGTACACGTTCTTGGACAGCTTGCCCAACCTTAGGAACGTTAACGCCGTATTGCAATAGAACGTAGACGTCGATAACCAAACCATCTTCAGTTTGTGTTAACTCAACACCCTTCCCTTGAACACGTCGCCCTAAAGCTTCTTGAGCTCGTTCAGACATTGAACCACGCAAACTAGCGACTCCGTCAACTTCTTGCGCCGCTAAGCTAGCAATAATGTCAATCACACGCACATTCACTTGTGTTGAGCCATTCGTTTCATCTACTTGGTGTAATACAATGGTTTCTTCAGCCATAGAACTCTCCTTCTTTAACACAAAAGCGCCGGCCGGCAACCGGTCGGCACTTTATGACATCCTTATTGAACAGTTGTTTGATTCTATTATGCCATAAAATCAGACAAAATTCTAATTAGGCACGTGATGAGTATGATCCACCATCATCAGTGTTAATGATCAACTTGTCACCAATGTTGATGAAGTCAGGAACAGTAACTGTAACACCAGTTTCCATTGTTGCTGGCTTTCCACCACCGTTGGCAGTCGCACCCTTAATTCCTGGTTGTGTTTCAGCAACAGTCAATTCAACTGTCTTTGGAACTTCAACATCCAAGATTTCACCTTCGTAAGAAGTAACCTTAACGACCATGTTTTCCAACATGAACTTCAAAGCATCCTTAATTTGGTCTTCTGGGATTGAGAATTGGTCGTAAGTTTCAGTGTTCATGAATACGTGTGCGTCACCTTCGGCGTACAAGTATTGCATGTCTTCACTGATAATTGCAGCAGTTTCGAACTTATCTCCTGGACGGAAAGTCACTTCGTTAACGGCTCCAGAACGCAAGTTCTTCAACTTTGAGCGCACAAAGGCAGCTCCCTTACCTGGCTTAACGTGTTGGAATTCCAAAACACGCCAAATTGAGTTGTTATACAAAATTGTCAAGCCAGTCTTCAAATCATTCATACCAATAGTTGCCATGATTGAGATCTCCTAAATTTGTTTATTCTTTCTGCATTATGTTACCAGTTTTCGGCAGTAAAAACTACCCAATTAGTCATTATTTTTTTGACAAATAAAAAATGTTTCTACCATACATATAGTAGAAACATTTCATTTAAGATTACAAACGTGCACGCAATTCAGCTGTGATTTCTTCGAAACCAGGCTTTCCTAGCAATGCAAACATGTTCTTCTTGTAGGCTTCAACACCAGGTTGGTCAAATGGGTTAACCCCGTTCAAGTAACCTGAAATTCCAACCGCAATTTCGAAGAAGTAAATCATGTATCCCAAGGCGAATTCGTTTTGTTCGTCAAGTTCAACAACCATGTTAGGCACACCACCATCAACGTGGGCCAACAATGTTCCTTCTGATGCCATACGGTTAACGAATCCCATTGTCTTACCTTCTAGGTATGACAATCCATCATCTGCGTCTGAAGCAGGGATAACAACATCTTCCTTAACTTCAGAAACACGGATCAAAGTTTCGAACAAGTTACGACGTCCATCTTGGATGTATTGTCCAAATGAGTGCAAGTCAGTTGAGAAGTTTCCTGATGCTGGGAAGATTCCCTTACCATCCTTACCTTCTGATTCACCTTGCAATTGCTTCCACCATTCTGCAAATTGTTGCAATGTTGGTTCGTAATTGATCAACAATTCTGTTGTGTATCCCTTACGGTACAAGATGTTACGGTAAGCAGCGTATGCGTAAGCATCGTTTTGCTTAACATCTGGGTTTTGGAAGTCTTCACGCGCTTGAGCGGCACCAGCCATCAAAGCGTCAATATCGTGACCAGCTGCTGCGATTGGCAATAGTCCAACAGCAGTCAATACTGAGAAACGACCACCGATGCTGTCCGGAACAACGAATTCTTCGTATCCTTCTTCATCGGCCATTGTCTTCAACGCACCCTTTTGGGCGTCAGTTGTTGCGTAGATACGCTTACGTGCTTCTTCTTCACCATACTTCTTTTCAAGCAATTCCTTGAATACACGGAATGCAATAGCAGGTTCTGTTGTAGTTCCTGACTTAGAAATAACGTTAATTGAGAAGCTACGGTCACCAATCATACGAACCAATGAGTTCAAGTATTGTGGTGAGATTGAGTTTCCAGCGAAAACAACTTGCGGCACTGTACGGTCAGCATTGTCGTAAGAGTTTTCAAAGTAATCGCTCAAAAAGTCATTCACGGCACGGGCACCAAGGTATGATCCACCAATTCCGATAACAACCAGAACTTCAGAATCTTCCTTGATTTTTTGTGCTGCTTGCTTAATACGAGCAAATTCATCCTTGTCGTAGTTTACAGGCAAGTCAATCCACCCTAGGTAGTCTGAACCTGCGCCAGTTCCATTACGCAATGATTGGTCAGCCACAGTGACCAAAGGTTGAATCAAGTCCAACTCTTCTTCACGAACGAAGGGTGCTAACTTTGTTGCATCAAATTTAAGTGTTGCCATGATGATAATTCTCCTTGAGTTCTTAAAATTGGTATATACCGATTATAGCACGAATATTTTTCAGTGGAAAACGTTTTCGTTATTTTTGTATAAAAAAACTCCCGCCAATTTGGCAGGAGTCTCTCTAAATGCTGATTTAATGCAGTTTTACTTGAACATTCCCAAGTTAGAAATCACAATAGCACCCACAACGATCAAGATTGTTCCGATAACAATCATTCCCATTTGACGCTTTGTCTTCTTTTCACCAAGAATGTAAATTCCACCGAATGTTCCAACAATCACACCAAGTTGTGAGAATGTTGCGGCAGTTGCTTGCCCAACTTCAGGGTTAACAGCTGAGATGAACATGAACAAGTTTCCGATTCCCCAAACAAGTCCAGTAACCATGTTACGCCATGTTCCAATTTCGAACATTGTCTTTCCTTCCTTCATGAAGAAAATAACAACGATGAAGGCACCCAATACTTGTCCAATAGCTTGTGGTCCAACGATACCAGTCATGTAAGCCAATCCTGAACCTGCGATGTCTTCAGTAATGAAGCCAACACTACGCAATAGGTTTGGCACGATGAAGTACATCATGTAACCGATTGTTGATAGAATCAAAGCAATTCCACCACTTGCCCATTGTGTTTCTTGCGCATCATCTGACTTTGTGTCTGGGTCTGGCAAGGCAGTCAATACGGCTCCACCAGCAATCGCAACAATCGCGATCAATCCAAACAACCACATCTTAGGTGAAGTCCATTCACCCAACAATGAAGCAGCAAGCAAAGCGTTCATCACGATTTGACCAGCTGTTGAAAGTGGGTTACCAACAGACACACCCAACTTCTTAAAGGCAACGAATTGACCAGCTGTACCCACAGCCCAGGCCATTCCAGAAATAAATCCAACAGTCCAGATGCGAGGGTTCATCGCAAATTCAAGACCGTATGTTGGTAGAACAAATCCGAAGAATGTTGCAAGAGCAAATAGCAATGCTCCAAAAGTCATCCCCAATGTTCCTTGGGCGGCAGTTCCACCCATCTTAGTTGTAACAATTCCAATTGATCCCCAAGCCAAAGCCGGAATCAGCGCAATCAAAATTGACATATGTGTATTCT
This sequence comes from Weissella tructae, assembly GCF_000732905.1. Lineage (NCBI taxonomy): Bacteria > Bacillati > Bacillota > Bacilli > Lactobacillales > Lactobacillaceae > Weissella > Weissella tructae. Next base: position 205,093 of record NZ_CP007588.1, on the reverse strand, counting down.
CCTCTTTCCTTTAAGCAGACTAGGCATCTACTCGTTTGTTTCAATGCTAAAAATCATAACATAGCGAAAACGTTTACACAAGCAAAAAGAAAACGATTGCAAAAACAATTTAAGCAAAGTGCAATCCTTGCGTCTCAACAAGGTTCAAAATTGCAATATTTAAATCATTTTTTGTCTTACCAACGTTATTAGCACCTATTTCTGACAAAGGCCCATTAACTGAAATCTTAATTCCCTCTGATGTAATCTCAGAAACACTCACATCATATTCCATATGCTTAGCCATAAAGCGGTCATCTTCACGCAAGAAAGATAAAATTGACGTGAACAATTTATCAATTTGAGGCTTAGTTGTGTCGTTTTTCAATAAGAAATGTAATGTAACATGCGGCACGTCAACACGCGACAAGTTTTCAATCGGCTCATTAGACAATGTTGCATTCGGCACAACTTGTAAATCACCGTTTGGTGTTCGCAAACGCGTTGATCGGAATGTAATATCTTCAACAACACCTAGAACAGATGGTGATTGAATTTTATCGCCAATGGTAAACGGCTTTTCAGTGATAATAACAACCCCACCTAACAAGTTACGAATTTGATCTTGTGCGGCCATCGATACAGCTAGACCAGCTAGACCAACTCCTGTAAATAACGCCCCAACATTAATACCCCAAATCGCAAAAACAACGAAGAAATCAATAATCACAACTGTGGCTTGTAGAATATGCGTCATAAAAGGTGATACCAATTCATCAATATCAACATCTAAATGGTTTCCCACCTTGTTGACTGCACCAAATAGCGCTGGCACCACACGATAAAATGTCACACCAATCAAAATCGCTAGAATCGTAATAGCAAGCTTACCAATAATCACCATAACGCCCTTTGGCAATTGCAATGTATAGGCTGCTATCCAAAAACTCGTCAAATAGATCAACCATGATGTCGGTACAATTAAAGCCGTCAGAAGTTTAGCCACCATGCGCTTCTCATCTAGACGGTTCAAAACTGCGCGATACACCCAACGAACAACATACTTCCCTAAAAACCACCCACCAATAATGATGCTAATGGCTTCAATACCACTCACAAACATCATGTTCTCTTCAATCCAATTCATTACCACATTTTGCATGCATTTGACCTTCCAAATTTATTATTCTTACTATTATACCTTATTCAAGCAACAACGCACTTGCCCTCTGTTCCTTAGTGTGCTTAAATTGGTCATACTTACGCCATTGCCGTAAGATATTTAAGCTATGGGAGGCAATTAACATGGCATGGATTTATTTAACATTCGCAGGGGTATTTGAAGTTGTTTGGGCTACCACATTAAAACTAAGTGATGGCTTTTCAAAATTGAACTATACCGCTTTGACAATCGTTGGGATGGGATTGAGTTTTTGGTTGCTATCTCAAGCAACAAAAACACTCCCTTTAAGTACCGCTTATCCAATTTGGACAGGAATCGGCGCTGTTGGAGCTGTTATCGTTGGATATATTTACTTCGGTGATAACATTGCCCCAATGACTTGGCTTTTCATTGGATTACTACTAATTAGTATCCTTGGTATTAAAATGACCAGTGGGCATTAATCAATAGAAAAAGGACATGCACATGTGCATGTCCTTTTTTCTTACTATAATAAATAGTATTATTTGAAATTTATAGGAACGCTGTAATTGAGGCACCTACCACAATCATAAGCAATCCAGCACCAATAACTAGCCATTCCTTCTTTGTCTTGTAAACGCCCATTACCAAAATTCCTGAAACAGTCGCGAATACAATTGATACTTGTGACAACACGAATCCAGTTGCTAATCCAAGCATAGCTGGTTGTGCAGACACTAGGTATCCCAAAGCTGCCATAGCGAAGAACAATCCTGAGATTAGTTGCAAGTATGTTTGCTTCTTTGCAAAGATATTGTCGTTGTTCTTCATTGTCTCAAACAATCCTAATGCTAGTCCAAACAACGCCATACCAATTGCTTGTGGCAAGAACAAGTGTAGCCCATCGGTATTTTGTGTATATTGTGGCAAAATTCCGTACAATGAGTATCCAACTTGCGCAATCAATAGAACACCCATTGCCTTCAATAGCAATCCCTTGTTCCCTTGCGTCTTATGTTGTTGGTATGTGGTTAGATAAGCCCCAATAAGCACCGCGATAACCGCAACTGCACCGATTGCACGTGATGTTGTTGATGGCCAGTTACCTAGCATAATCACACCCCAAAGCACATTGGCTGTAATTTGAAAGGCCGTTGAAATCGGCATCGCTTTCGCTGAACCTAGTTCATTCCCTTCATCATCACGTAAACGGAATGCTTGAATCGTCAACACATTACCGAATGCCCATGCCGCCCCAGACACAAGCGCTAGCCAAAAGTTAGCTCCAGTTGGCATTGCTAGTCCACAGCTTAATGCCAAGACAATCGCAACCAACAATGTTCCCCAAGTAGCCCCAAAGATTGCTTGAATTGGTGATCCACCAATCTTAGAAACTAACGTGGGGTAAGCCCCCCAACCGATAATCGCTAATCCCGCAAATAGTAATCCCACTATGTTCATTATCTATCTCCAATATTTATTTAACGGCTTCTCCAAGGAAGTCAACGTTTGATTCCAACACAATGTTTGAGTACGGTGTTACTTCACCTGTACGTACAGTCGCAATATTGTTTTCATCACGGCTCATTGCCTTCAAATCGTCATGGTTAACCCAAGCGATGACAACATCGTCATCCAACAAGGCTTCAATCGCTGCTAATTGTTCTGGGTTTTCAGTCTTAATTTCTTCCGCAAGGTAAACCTTTTGGACCTTCATTTCAGATAGTGTTGCTGCCAAAACATCAATGAAGCTTGGCAATCCACGAATAACAGATAGGTCAATCTTGCGACCATCATTCAAAATAGGCAATCCGGCGTCACCAATTGTTAGCCATTGTGTGTGCCCAATTTCTGAAATAGCATTTGATAATTCTGTGTTTAATAGATTTGTCTTACGCATGTTGTTCTCCTTAGTTGTTTGCTAGCTTTTCAAGTACTTCAGCTTCAGTTGGAATACTTGGTTGTGCACCTGGACGTGACACAGTGATTGATGACGCAGCTGATCCAAAGCGCATTGCTTCAGCCAAGTTGCCTAGATCTGTATCCAAACGTGATGCCACCGCCCCAATGAATGTGTCTCCTGCAGCAGTTGTATCTACTGCAGCAACCTTAAAGGCTGGCACGATTCCTTGCGCTCCGTTATCACGCATGTAGAATGATCCCGCTGATCCGATTGTAATGATCACAGTATCAATACCACGTTCGAAGTAATAAGCAGCGTTGTGAATCATTGAGTGTTCATCAGTCACTTCAATACCAGTCAACAAGAATGTTTCATGTTCATTTGGCACGATGATATCTGTTAAGTTCAACAATTCAGCAGGCAGTCCACCTACTTCTGGCATTGGTGCAGGGTTCAAAATTGTCTTAACCCCTTTTTCACGTGCGATCTTGAAGGCTTCAATAACTGTTTCCATTGGTGTTTCTAATTGTGCAATCAAGAAATCTGATTCTGCAATAGCATCAGCATGATCATGCAATTCGTCTGGCTTAATGTCAGCGTTAGCGCCACCGTAAATGTAGATAATGTTATCTCCAGTTTCTGAAGATACAGTAATATATGCTTGTCCAGTTTCTGCTGTTTCTGAACGCATTACATGTTCTGTTTCCAAGTTTTCAACATTCATGTTCTTTGAAACGTCGAATTCTTGGCCAACTTTTGTAATCATGTGTGTCTTTGCACCAGAACGTGCAGCTGCAACACCTTGATTCAATCCCTTACCACCCATTGCTTCAACCATAGGATTTGGCGTGTGTAATGTTTCACCGCTATTCCCAAAGCGTACAACTGGAACTACCTTATCAATGTTCGTTGATCCAAAAACTGAAACTGTCTTTGCCATTATTAGACTCCTCATTTGTCCTTACTGTGAATATACTACAAAATGGTTAAACGTTTAACTAACTTACAAGACATAGTCTATCACTAATTTTTTAAATTGCAAACGCTTTCCTTTTTATATTTTTTCACTTTTTTTAATTTAACAGCACTTACAGCTATAAAAAGTTTTTTATTTTTTTGTTTTCAGGGGTTGAATTCTATCGTCCGTTCCAATATACTTACTTTTAGTAATTAAAACAAAAAAACAAATAGAGATAAGAGGATATTATTATGACTAAATATGGCGTACTTGTAGGTTCACTACGTAAGGGTTCATTTTCAGAAGGTGTAGCACGTGCTTTGGTTGCAGGATTGCCTGCTGATGCTGAAGTTACTTTCCTACCTATCCGTGATCTACCACTTTACGACCAAGACTACGACATGGACTCACCTAAGAGCTATGTTGAATTCCGTGAAACAGTTGCTGCACAAGATGCATTCATCATCGCAACACCTGAACACAACCGTAATGTTCCTGCTGCATTGAAGAATGCTTTGGACATTGCTTCACGTCCTTGGGGAGAAAATGTTTGGGCTGGTAAGCCAGTATTGCCTGCTTCACAATCAATCGCCGGTCTTGGTGGTGCACTTGCAAACCACTCATTGAAGCAAACACTTGGTTTCTTGGACATGAACATCATGCAACAACCTGAACTATACATCGGAAACACACCTGAACTAGCTAACGAAAACGGTGAAATCACAAACGAAGGAACTGCATCATTCCTTGCCGGTGTTGCTGCAGACTTTGATGCCTTTGTTCAAAAGAACAAGTAATTCACGCATTAATGACCACCTCACGTCATTAATCGGGATATCAATTCTATATTTAAAATAAAAAAGCGTAACCATAACGGTTACGCTTTTTTTATATACTATTACGCAGCTTGACGAACTTTAAAGAAACATTCGTATTCAAACACTGCTAGAAGTGCTGCTGACAAAACTGCGCCCATTGGCCCAGCTGCCATGTAGAAACCAAACACTGCAGTAACGCCAATAGCGCTAACTGTTGCGATCAATGACCACTTTTGCACTGCGTTAAGTGATTGCATGTTACCTTTGAAGCTAATGCTCATAACACCTGCCCCGATAAATGCCACTAATCCAATAAAAATATGTAGAAACATTGCCATATCTTCATCCCCCTTTTTTTTCATATGAAACGCATTCACTATATCACATAGTTCAATCAATCACAAAAAATGACACGGTGTCATTTTTCAATTCTGTCCATATATGCAAAAATTAAAAACAGATATTAATATATATACATAAGAGAATATATATTAATATCTGTTCTGTTGTTAATTATTATCTGCTTCTAAGTGTTGAATAAATTCTTCTGCATTATCAGAAATCTTAGTCACAAAGTGGTGCATATTCTCTTCATCCGTACCTGTATACGGTGCAGTACGTGTCATTAGCAATAATTGTTCTTTCTTTAATTCGGCCACCACAACACCCAAACGTTGAATCTTATCAGATAGGCTGAATGTTGATTTAAACGTTTGTAGTAATGTAATCAGCGCTGAAAAGATGGAAACAACCAGCAACAGATGTACTTGGCTTTCAGCCATACTAATTAAAATCGGAATACTTGATGACAAAACAATACTCAACATTGAAATCCAAGAATTCAGATGCACGTAAAATTTGTAGCGCTTTTCTACTTGCTTAATCCCTGTCTCAAACTTATTAAACATTTCTGCAGTATTTGTCATTGTTCATTCTCCCAATTTCTATTTTATTGTTATAATACCCGTTTTGTAACGATCACAATCAGCACATGAAATAGCCTTATCATCTAGAATAATCTGTTGTCCACCAGCACGCTTCGCTTGATATAACAGATTATCTGCATGCTTAAATGTTTCATCATGATCAAATTCATTCCATACATTACTAGATACACCCGCCGAGAAGCTAACGCCCATTTCGTGCGTGTCTCGTGTGTATTGGCTTAATTCTTCATTCAATTCATTAAACAAATGTGCAATTTGCGCAGCTAAACGGCAAATATTACCACGATTTTTAATCACACAGATTAATTCTTCTCCACCAAAACGATAGACTTTAAAATCACTTTCCGGAAAATTCATCCCCAACAGTTCATTGGTTTTATCCCCAACAGCCTTCAGAACATGATTCCCCACATCATGCCCTAATGTATCGTTTAATTCTTTAAATTTATCCAAATCCATAATCAACAAGAGATATTCATCATGATCAACAGTTGTATTCACGGTATCCAAATCGTCCTTGAATGCTCGTAAATTAAATAATCCGGTTAATGGATCAATGTTCAATTCAGCTAGATACGCCTCTTCATCCGAAATCAAATGCTTGTTTAAGTACAACATAAACGACACAACGGCAATGTAACTTGCTATTGTGAGCACTGCAATCCCTAACGAAAATGTAGGCCCAATTAAGCCTAATTCATCTTCCAGCAAGGCTAATACAATCGCTGCAACATAATATGTCCAAGCATGATTTCCCCATTGTCTAAACAGCATCATCACCGCAGCCAATGTTAACCAGCTAATTTCAAATGACATCATCAAATTATGAATCTCATTTGGATAGACTAAATACAAAAACGCCAATGTAATCACTGGTTTTACCAATGAAACCACGACCGCAACGATAAAATCATCAAAGATGATTGCCACTAATGCAGGCACATATGTCAGCATCACAATACCTAATGTTGCGTGTGTCAAAGACACAATCACATATGTAAAACCAAAATATAGTGGATACATTAACCACAGTCGTGTTTTCTCTGGAATCTTTTGACTCAATTTAGTTGTAAAGACTAGTGAAAAAATAGTACTCAGAATCAAAAAGATCACTAGTCCAAAACTAAAAATCTCGTCTATTAAATCTAACACCGCACGCCCCCCAAAGCTCTAATTCTATTCCTGATTTTAGAATCAGTATAACATACCCCTATATGTTATTTATCTAAAATATATATGTTACTTTGTCATGCCATCTAAAGCAGATTGTACTGTCGCACGTGTGTCAGCCCATGGATACATATCTAGTTTCAAACTTGGTGCGGCCATTTCACCCTTACCAGCACAGCGTTCTGTAAAGATATCCACTGATTTAGCAAAACTACTTCCACCATATGTGCTGTCCCCAGTCCCCACAACCCAAGTCTTCACACCTTCTAGCGTTACATCTTCCAGATCATCATAAAAATCCAATGCTTCCAATGGAATTTCACCATAATTAAATGTATATGGTACCAAGATCAACAAATCCGTATTTTCTTTATTCACTGAGAAAATATCGACATTGTTCATTTCATCTAACGTCACAGTATTGTCTGTACGTAAGTACTCCGCCATTTCTTCCGCTAATACCCGATTCGTTCCCATCACGGAAACGTAATAAATTTTAATCTGCATGCTTAAACTCATCCCCTATTTATGAAAATAATACTTCGTTATGTCTTGGTGTTATTTAATAACCAAGATACTATATCCACCTACTCGGATAGATATTCGTATATGTATGAATTACGATTGATTTCCATAGTAGCATATCAAAAAACTGATTTCATGTCTGTTTTTCTAAAAATAAATATGAATCTTGAACTTTTTAGCATTTTAAATCTGTTCAATTTTTTAAATTTTTCACATTAACAATATTCATTTTAAAACAAAAAAAATAGACGCACTTATGCGTCTACTTCACCGTCTATAGCAATTATTCCCGGTGTATTATTTTTCATTTCATACAACAAGACATCCGCACGACGGAATGCAGAATAACGTGGTTCTGTAATCAATCGACTGGTAATTCCTCCAGAAAACGCGACTGGCGTATCAAATTGCTCAGTTGTTTTTTCTGTCAGGACACCATTGGCTGTTGTTAATACGTCTTGGAACTTTAGCATTCCTGCAGAGATATTATCTTCTAATAACACCACTACGATAAATTCTTCTCCACCAAAACGATATACCTTATACTCACCTGTTTGATACTGCGTTTTTAGCGTCGCTAATAATGTATCCGCCGTTAATTGAATAATTTCGTTTCCAGCAGTATGCCCCAAAGTATCATTTAATCGCTTAAACTTATCAATGTCCATGACACCTAATGCATAGCCACTAAACTTTTCTTCATCAACCTTATCTTCATTGAACGCTTTTAGATTGTATACGTTCGTTAATGGATCGCGTAATAATTCATCCGTCATTTTGTTCTCATAACGTACTAAGCGATCTTTTAACATCAATGCAAACCAGACAATCGCCACATAACTCAAAACGTTAACTATCTGCTCGGAATACATTGCCGATACATCTCGTGGATAAAATGCGGACTGCAAGTTTTCTAGCGCACCAAAACCAATGGCAATTGCAATGTAAAATATTCTTGATTTACCAAATTTCTGAAATAAAACAATTAACAGAATCAAGGCAATCCAACTAATCAGTACAGACATCCAAATATTTGGAATCTCTTCCCAACCATAGGCTGTTTTCAAATATAAAACATTTTCCAACGGCTTCATGAAAGCTACCAAACTAGCGGTCCGCCAATCAGAAAAGATTGTCGCAATCAATGCTGGAATATACGCCATCATAACTAATCCGAATGCGTTACCTGTCAATGAGGCAATCAAATATGTATACCCTATGTAAAGAGGAAGCATCAAACGACTTCGGAATCGTTCTGATACAATTTCATCATCTAAGGTAGTAACAAAAACTAGTGTAAACACTGTACTCATTACAAACAGCATGAATATACAGTAAATTATAAATTCTTCAACGGCACCCGCCATATGTTTCCCCTACCCTGTAATTAGTATGTCAATAATATCTATATTACCAAATTTTTTGGCTAAACATACGCTATTTACGCATAAAATTTAGTTTTTTTGAAGAAACATACAATTTTTAAAGCGTTTAACTTGCATTTGACGATTTTTTCTGTACACGTTTGCGAATATCGCGTGCACGTTGCCACTTTAACAAGTGTGATGTAATCGACAATGCCATGGCTAAAAGAATAGTTGCTAGCGTCAATGTCAAAAATCCTTTTGGTACTTCTCCACCTGCAAATTGGACAACTAACGTCGTGACACTGGTGAAAGTTGTAATTAAGTTCAAAACCGCAGACGCACCATCATATGTGCCCTTAATTTCAAAATATCGATGATTAAAAAACAACGCCACAACACTTATCGTAATAAAGAACACGAATAGTGAAAAGAACAACAGAATAAAAGCTGCCGTATCTTGTTTCGCAACGGTCAAAATATCATCATCTAACGTTAACGCCGTTACGAATTCTAATAACACAAACAAACTATAAGCCAGAATTGGCCAAATTATAATAGACATCACCTTTTTAAACATTACTTCACTCCATTCATAATACGATTACTTTCAGTTACAACTTTTTCACTTCATATATCTTTAAAACTAATCTCAGAAAATTGTATCATATCTGTCACTGTACACTTGGGAAGCAATTAAAATAATGCCCCCTATATATACCAAGCACAAATAAATATAAAAAAAGAGTCATCAACCTAAAGGTAAATAACTCTTTTGCATTCAAATGGAGCCGAAGGAGGGAGTGAACCCTAGACCACAAAAATGCCTTTATATGGGGGTTCTACTACCTTGATTATTAAACGAGTCTGGGAGTTTTCTCAACTACCCATAATCTCACTAAATTTATTTGCAACTTTTTGCCGTGCTTTTGGTGTCACTTCTGCATAAATATTGGCTGTTGTCATTATATCGGCATGCCCTAGCCTATCAGTAACTTGTTTCATTTAAACCCCGTTACTGATCAACAAACTAGCATGCGTATGACGTAAGCCATGGATATTTAGGTGCGGTAGTGGTGTCTCATGGTTATCGTTGTACCAGTCCCTAAACTTATACAGTGCATTCGCTAGGCTAGTGCGTTTCATATCTACTATGAATGTATCTGCTGTCACTGGTACGCCCTTAACAATGACTTTAACACGTCATCTAGTGATGATGACAATCGTACCAAATTTATTGAACAACTGGACGCCGACTTGAAAGCATTGTTTGGGAATGCTGACACCTACACTCGTGAAGAGCTAACAACCGCAAGCGACACGTTTGGAGTGAAGGTAAATGAATTTATTCAAGCGTATGGGGATGATTACCGTGACGAACTAACAGAGCTTAACGACCGTCTGATTATGCTAGAAACTGCTATTGATAATCCTAACAAGCTTGGTGTAGTTCGTTTTGACTCAATCAAGCGCCCTGCTACTCTAGATGATTATGTTGCATTGGTACAAGAACAAATTTACAACTTGCATATCTCACGGAATATTTGGATGTTTAAGCGCTTTGGAATATGTTGGGTATATTTATCGTTTCAAGCCAATACACGCTAAACTATCCGACAAAAAAAGCACCCTGCCGTTATTGGTAGAGTGCTCACGACATGGAGAACAGAAACATGCCTACAAAGATTATTAATTTACACCCTGCCATGGTAGCCAAACTAGCAGGTAAAACAGTACCTACTATTCGCTCATGGGGACAACAAGTTTTATTACATTCAACAATTATCAACGGAAGCAAGATATTTGATTTAGAGGAACTTGTCCCTCTAATTAGACCACGGAACTCGCATAGCGGTAACAGTTATTTAATTGCTGACATCCCCGACTATAACAATTTTATTAGCCAAATAGCCAAAGACGTAGCTCAGGAGCTTGTAAGTAATGGAACACTCACAACGGTTTCAAGACGAGTACAAGACTAATGCACTAGTTATTTTGAAAAGTGACATGCTTTATTTCAAGAAATATACGGCTCTTGTGACATTAGATAGCCTACTAACTACCCTTTATTATCCACCTCCAATTAAGTAAAATTCTACAAAAAGAGTAATCAACTTAATAGCTACCCTTGTTACTAGATGGTCGTTGTTGCAGTTCTTTTATTAGTTCAATTCTTCGAACAGCAGTGATGCTCCATTTTTAATGTCGTCTTGAATCTCTTTTCTTTCCAATTCCTTAGCAAACATTCGTTGGAAGTTAACTTTAAACTCTTCCTTGTCCGCAGACATTCGCATTACGATAATAAGCTGAGATAAATGGGTGTCTAATTGTGGCAGTCCGACTTTTTCCGTCAAATGTTGAAAATGCTTATGCCCACGATACATAACACCACGCGCGCTCTCTTTGGTTGGATTTTTCTTTTTTATTTCTTCCATCACCACTTCTGGGAATACTCCATAAACATATTTATTCGTAAATTCGCCAATCCATTGTGGACGTTTCACGTTAGCAGGATCAAATTGGTCAGAAATTCCGTATAGTCTGTAGATTTGTTCATAGTATTCTTTAGGGAATCTTGCTTGCCATTTCATCAAATCATCTGAAATATATCCTTGCAAAAGAGTTTGCAGAGCTTGGCTTTCTCGATCATTTTGGAATCCAGTTGCTTCGTCAATCAGAGCCGTGATACCTAATTTAGCCAAGGCGCGCACGATAATTAACGCTCTCTCGTAAACTTGCTCTTGGGGTTTCGTCAGCGCTCCCCTATTCTTCGCTTCAATGTACAAATCCGCAACTCCAGGGATAATAGTAGCGTCATAGGCTTCGGCTATACGACCATTCTTGGCTTTGTAAGCCACTGGAATCATTTTAGTTCTCAACTCATCATCAATATATGGCACGATATTTCGCGCCCCGATAAACGCTGGGTATCCTTCTACACGTACATCCCCACGTCGAGACTTACCAACAGCCTTGAATACATCACTAGCAGAGATAAGTCTCTTCCCACTTTTCGTCACAAGAGAATATAATTCTATGTCCCCAATCTCTATGTAACCCGTATGTGTTATTTCTTCAACGTTCGTCATAATTACCTCCGGCCCTATTTGCGTACTTGTTTTATATACACATAATAGCACGTTAAAATAAATACGCAAATAATGCCAACAAGAAGTATAGCAAACTTGCAACCATTGTTAAGTAATTTGAAATAAAAAAACCGTCATCTATCAAAGACAACGGCAAAGAATGGGCAGACGTATTTAGTTTTAGTTTCGTAAACGAGTCTGGATTGAGTCTGAAATTGCTTTCACTCAAACCGTTGCTACGACTCGTTTTCTTTCACTTGTTTTTATCTATTTACACCCGTACAATGGAGCCGAGAGGGGGTGAACCCTTGTGCCCACAAACGCCTTTATATAGGCATTCCCACTACTTCAATATAAAAAAGTGTCTGGGACAGGTTTTAGCTCCCCATAATTCTACTGAATTTATCTGCCACTTCTTGCTTGGCTTTTGGCGTTACTTCTGCGTAAATCTTTGCTGTCGTCATCATATCAGCATGTCCTAATCTATCAGAAACTTGTTTCATCTCACTCCGTTACTGATCAACAAACTAGCATGCGTATGACGTAAGCCGTGTAAATTAAGATGTGGTAATTCAACTTCGTGAGTATTGCTATACCACTCTCTAAACTTATATAGCACATTAGCTAGGCTTGTACGCTTCATATTCACTACAAAAGTATCTCCTGTCACAGGTAAGCCTTTCAACATCGACTGTTCTACCTGTGTTTTTCTCCATCTCTTTAAAACTTCTAATGTGCGTACATCTAGCTCTAATGTTCTCTTGTCATCCCTGTTCAAAGCGCTGGGCTTGTTGCTCATCGTAGAATCTAACCTCTCGCTTTGTTGCCTTTTTAGGCTTAACCATTTGGATTGTATCTAGTGGGTTACGGTCACAGTTAATATGCTCGCTATTCACTGCGTACTTAAACACCTTACTAGCATAAGATAATAATTTTCTACTACTAGACATAGATACCAAGAACTTATTAACCCGCTCTTGTACATCCTTGTTAGTCATTCTCTCGAAGTACATACCACCAAATAACTCGGGTTTTAGAAAATGTAACGCAAAGGCTTTTTCAGTCTTATCAACCGTAGCCTTGGTGTAACCTTGTTGCTTATATATCTCAAACCATTCTTCATACGCCATATCAAAGGTGTAATGTTCTTTTGGCTTCTGACGTTCCCACTTAGGGACTAGTTCGCCATTATCTACTTGTAAAGCTAGTTGGGCTTCTACTAATCTTGCTTCTTTCATACTGCCTGCCGTAGCGGTTTTATAAGATTGCTTCTGTGTAATTGGATCAGTACCAATGAATACACGCACCTTATACTTACCGTTTGGCTTCTCTGTAATACTCATTTACTCACTCCATACTAATAGAGCGCTCGTCAAAGCTGTATTAGGAGTAAATAGATTCAGCTTTTAACGTCATCAGTAATTTGGACGTACTCATTTTTGATACTAGACTAACTTGCATACGTACACTTTTTTATTTTTTTGAATATTAAATCATGGATACAAAAAGATTTCTTTTGGCACTTACATTTGCTATCATAATAGTGTATATATCATAGTTAAAAAAGGAGGGGATGTAGATGATTTTTAGTGTCATAAGTACTCTAGCAATCAATCTAATCCTAATCATAATATTATTTTATCTAATTCTGTACACACTTTTCGAATTGAAATTCATCAAAAATGAATGGATTATTATAATATTTAGCGCATTATCAGCCACTTTCATTGTTTTAAATTTATCAATTCAGTTTATTAGTAATAATCAAATTTGAATTACTTATCCGACGTAGTTGAGGCTTTTGCTTCTTCTACGTCTTTTTTCTGATCTAGTTGTTTTTGTAACAATCGCAATGTTTCTTTAGGATACTTCAGTCCAAGGTCTTCAATATCCGCTCCTAGTGCAATAGCCTTCTCAATAATTTGCTCAGAATTATTAAGTACGTCCAATGTTTGTTTATTTTCTGTTTCTGTATTTTGTAGTTCCGCAGCTTTCGTTTCTGCAGAAACTTTATCATTCGCTGTTTGCTGAGTTAAGACCCCTGGAACTTTAAAAGACATGTTTCCAACCTCTAGCTCTCCACCGTATGTTAATGCAGAAACACCTCCAGCAAAAGTTAGGGCAATAAGCACCGTTGCCGCAGCCTTTTTAGATGGGATAATCGTTTCGATTGGTCCAGGAGATTGCACATTAGATTTCATTGATACGATATCTTCTGGACAGACTAATTCAACCATTCCTGGGATATTATACGCAAAAGCTCCCATCGACTTCATATTAACAGCGCCAGGTTCTGTGACATGAAATGTCAAATGAACACTGTCATCTAATATATAAATGTCGAACACAGCTCTATTAATAACACTCTGATACTCTGTAATATTTGAAATTGTTCTATGCGTATATATCATCTTATAGAACGAAGAATCTGCATCATCTCGATTAAATTCTCCAAGCCATTGAACTTTATGTCGTTTTATAAAATCAGAATGAACAAAACTTGGATTATCATCTTTATGCGCAACCGATTCGGAATCTTCTATTGCTCCACTAATAACTTTTCCAAGAGAAAATTTCTTAGATCCTGTATTTGGAATTAATACAAAATCTCCAATAGCAATTTTATTTACGAATGTATGTAGTTGGTTTGCCGCTGCAGTATACGAACGTTCTGAATTCAGCAAAGCTCCTTCATCAATTTCTTCAGGAGATAGTAACTCTTCTAGCTCATTGGCTTCAGCAAGTTTTAATTTTTCTTTATCAATTTGCTTCAGTCTTTCTTTTAACGTAGGAACATCGCTATTCTGTATTGTATCAACATTCAACTCATTCCAACCAATCCCTACATATCCGTTGGTTTTAAAATCTGTATATAATGCTCCTCCTTCCGTACGCACTAACCAATAATCATTTGATGATGAAATTTCAGTAATTGAATCAAAAAAAGATTCCGTATCAATAGAATTCATTAATAACGCTGCAGATTTGATGTCGCTAGTTGTAAGTGTCATGTGAGTTCCTTTCAAAGTTATAATAATATTATAGAATTTTTGTCCACATATATAATTGTCCATACACAGACAATAAATCATGTCGGACTTGAACCGACACCCGATAAGTAATGACCTATCTGCTCTAACCAATTAAGCTAATGATTCCTATGCCTACTCTTTCGAGTGGGCTTTTTTGTTTAGTAATACTTACTTTGATTTATTGCTTCAATAACTACTCTGTATGTTTTAGAATCCCAATGAAAGATTTTTTGAGTCCACGTCTTTGCGTTTTCTGAAAAAATTACGACAATGGCTGGAGTTTTCCCTCCCATTGTCATAGTGTTTCCTACATAAAGAGTACGATTGATTTGATTTAATAAATTTTTATCCCAAATCCCTACAGTGATTAATTTTTCCCACTCTTGTGTTCCTACTGCCGGAAAAGATGAAACGTATCCTTTCGTCTTTGATCTAAAAATATCTTTAATCTTATTCCACAATAATCGAATTATTGGGATTACTACTGCGAAAATAAACAACAACACTAAAATTAATGCCAATAACAAAAATAATATCCCCATTATTGTTGATGATTCCATAAAAACTAAACTCTCCTCCTCCACCTTTTTACGTCAGTCCTATCTGGACGTATATTACTACTCACATCAGACTTAACCTGAAACTGGTTTGTTTTTTTATTACGAGGATTCATCCCCTATAAAACATAACGGGACTCGAACCCGTATTACGCTACCTAGCTATGGTCTTTAAATCTATTACTTGTATTCTGGTGCTGTGATTGAATCTGTTGTTACAGAGTTCTTTTCTTCTAATGTCCACTTACCGAAACCAGAGCGGTTAGTGTGCTTAAAAGTTAATTCAGCGCTGTAGCCCTTTTCAGTAGTCGTATAGTAGACATCCATTTGAATATCGCCCTTAGATCCACCACGTACATTAGTAGGCTTACCATATTTAGCTAACGCTCCCTCTAATGAGAAGCCATTAATAGCCATGTTCTCAAAATCTTCAAAAGAAATAGCTTGGTTACCAAGTTCTGTATTAGCAACTAGTGCGTCCATTTCATAAGTCTTGCTGTCATTTTCTGACTTTTCTTTAGCCTTAGATTCTGATTTAGCTTTTTTAGAAGCTTCTTTTTCAGATTTTGCCTTAGCTTTTGACTCTGACTTAGCCTTTTTTGATTCTACTTTTTCGGACTTTTCTTTGGCTTTTTCTTCATTCGATTTACCACCAAAATTAAACAAGCTTTTTAGCCATCCAAAAAAACCGTCATCATCACTACTTGACGCACCTACAACCAGTACACTATTTGCTTGTACAGACACAGCAGTAATAATAGTTGTTGTCATAGTTGCGACAGCCATTAGTGGCAGTACCAAAATCATTAGCTTCTTAAACAGATTTTTACTCATTATGCTCTCCCTAAATCCCCATATAGCTTTTAACGTCATTCCCTTACGGACGTATGTACGCCACCTTAATGATGGCATCAAGGGATGCATTACACCGTTGCGCATCAATAAGCACTCAACAACAAACATTGACCTTAGATATTAAAAAACACTCTCCTAGTTTCTGTACGCACTCAATTAATTTATTTACCCTCGGGATAAATAGTGTTTTTCTCTATCCATTCTTTCACGGCTGCTACTGGGTAGACCCGTTTTGGTTCGCCTCCCGCTTGCTCAGGCGGAATCTCCAAATATGGGATTCTATATCTCACTCTGTCCCAGTACGTTCGATTAAGACTAGTCTTTGTATATGCCTCCGATTCGGTTCTATAAACGAGGTGCTCAGACTCGCCTTTTAGCTCCGAAACTGCTTCTGAAAACACTTTATACATATCATTGAATCCATTAATCAAGAAATCTACTTCTTGTGGTGACATTACATCCTCCCATTAATAATTTCAGTGCTGATATGTGTCTGTGTGTTCCCATCCCCTGTTATTTTGTTAGTCATGTAACCTTGCATATAAGCTATCAAACTGTTTCTTTGGCAATAATTGCTTATTTTTTTCTTCTTTATGTGCTTTAACTCTTTCTTCTTTTATCTGTTCCCCGTGTACCTGTATCTTTAAACTCGCTTCATGTAACACGTTTTTAGCATACTCATCCATGATAGGGTCATGATCATTGAAAATAATCTTCGTTAATTCTTCAAACTCCTTGAAAAAATCACTATTATCTTTTTCAAAAAAACGAGACATGTAGTCTGCTGACCGTCCCAAACTAGTTAATTTTTCCACTCTTTCAGGAGTTAATTCGCCGCGCCAAGACAATTTTCCGATAGTGTGGTCAAATACATTATTGTGTATAGACAACCCTCTGAATAAATCTTTTTGAGCTTCTTCTTTATTTGATAATTCATCAAATTCTTCCCAAGATTGCTTATATTCTTGTTCGTCTTTAGATGAATCTAACTTGTACAAAGCATTTTGCAATGTCTCTTGTGTAAATGCTGGCTCATCCGTTAAACCTTGTAAATACGGTACATCCAGTCCAAAAAAACTAGCTAGTTTCCCCCATACTTCTAATTTTGGTTCACGATCACCTCTCTCGTAATTGGAATATGTATTTACGGGGATGTCTGTCCCCTCAGATACATCTTTTTGAGTTAAGTTATTTGATTGTCGTACTTCTTTAAGTCTATTCATAAGAAAAACCCCTCTTGTATACAACAAATATTAACATGAACACCCCAATTTGAAAACTTTTTTAGCAAAATTGTCGACTTTTCATTTTGGGGTGTTTAGTATTTTGTTTGTTGACGCTCCCCGAAATGGGGTTAAAGGAGGTAGATATGGCCCAAATCAACAACGACCTTGTTACAGCAGTAAAACGTAAACGTGGAGAACATAACTTGAGCGTTATAGACCTTTCACGAAAGACAGGCGTAAGCCGTTGGACTTTGGACAAGATTCTTAGTGGGGAACGAACTAACGTTAAGCCACAAACCATTGAAAAGCTGAACGATTGGCTTTACAAATTGATTTAATTAAACAGCGCTCGTCAACGCTTAAAGGAGTAACAAGATGACTACTGTCATTCTACTTATGCAATTCTTCATGATGTTTGTAACTATGTTAGGGGTTATCACATTGGTAGTAACTACTCTAGAACGAACATACAACATGATCATGAGTGCTCTATCTCATTAGATAGACACATCTAGACCTAAGCAAGTCATTAAACTACTACATGCAGTTATTTTATTTACATCTTGCACTAGCGGTTTTGGGATGGATGAACAACTTAAACTGCCCCCCTTAGAACCTTACATTGATAGTTGAAAAAAGTTGAAGTCTGACCCTGTTAAAACATGTTGTTGCTACCTCACAAAACCCTACATAAATCCTAGAAAAACCTAGACACGGAATACTACTTTTTACTGCATTGGACCTAATAAAATCTAGGATTAAAATACTAATTTTTACTAACCTAACACACTGGAAAATACTACGAATTACTAGGATGAAATGATAACTTTTACTAACCTGCAATGATAAGAATTACTAGGATGAAATGATAACTTTTACTAACCTGCAATGATAAGAATTACTAAGGTAAATGATGACATTTCCTTCCTGAATTACTCTTACACATCACAATCAGCATTTATTTCTCTACTGAGATTTAACAAAAAAAACATCCGATGCATTTCGGATGTTCTCATAAACGTTATTTTTCAAACCTAATCTGTACAGATAATTTAAACATTCCACCATCTTCAATGCTTTCTAGCATACCTGATCCTGTTCTTCCAGTAGATGGAGTATCGAACTTCGTATGATTGTATAAATAACTTCGTAACTTATTACGATCATAGATATGATAGCATAAGATTTCTCCATCATTCTTCACAACAATATATCCACCATTCGCATCTTCTAACCCATTCCAAATGGTATTTGGCTCCATTCCCAGCGCAGTAGCCACAAGGAAGTCTTTAATTTTATGCTCGATTAATTCTCTATCTTCTTCGTACTTTTCAGAATAATATTTTACAACTTCAGGCATTCTCTTACCTTTTACAAAATAAGATGATAATACTAAATATGACAAAATTTCAGGCAAGCGAAAGTCTATCATTTGTAAATTACGGTGAAAGATTTGACTGCTTACTTGACTATAATTCAAGTGAATTTGTTTCTCATATATTTTTTGAATTCGATCTTTGATTTTAGAGGGCGTATTTATAGCGTTCACCTCTGCTTCAAACGAGGTCGGAAACGACTTACTGGTTTGATAAGTAAATACAGTCGCTCCAGAGGAGTTAACCAATGTTGGTTCACCCCCAATATATGATTTCACACTAAATCCTACATTAGGTGTTAATCCTGTATACTCATCATGCACTTGGAATACTAAATCTTTCTTACTATCACTAGGTGCTTTAATTTTATCTAATAAAATTGTCTCCAAAAAACTTTCAATCTCAGGGATTTCAAAGGATCTCCCCTTACCATTCCTAATTCCTTCTAAAACAAGCGGCGCATGTTTTACAAATTCTGAAATCGGTATACTTAATTTATGTGTCCCATTATTATAAATTACAATTACATTTCGATTCGTATCTCTCAAATACTCACTATCAGTTTTTTCAACTTGGTTAATAGCTTTTAAGACTGTGTAATATACATCTTCCATTTTATTCAAGTCTTCGTCTGCTGCAAATAGTTTTCCCGTTGCTAAGACCGATAAAAACACATATAACTCAGACCATTCACCCTTATTTATCTTATTTGCCATATCTCTACTCCTTGTATCCCAATATTTAGTTCTTCGACATTTGGTTCTTCATAGCATCAGCGACTGCTTTAATCATAGGAACTGCTACAGAATTACCAAATTGTCGATACATTTGTGTACGTGACACTGGAACAACAAAATCATCCGGAAATCCCATAATACGTTTAACTTCTAACTGTGACAATAAACGAATTCCCGTTTCGCCTCCTTTTACAAAAGTTCCTGTTAATCGTTGGATTTTGTGATAACTAGCAACCAATGTTTTAACTTGTATATCTGATTCTTTGTCAATTATTTGCGGACGACCATCATCTTTTTTAAATAAATATGATTCCTGTAATCGATTTGAAATGGAATAACCGTCTGGATTTGATTCTAAAATACTACCTACCGGAACCTTTTTATTGTCTCCCTCTGGAATATCAAAATTAGTGATATTTAAATCTTTATGAAAACCAACAATCATAACTCGTTTACGAACTTGTGGTAATCCAAAGTTTTGTGCATCTAACACTTTATACGATACATCATATCCAGCTTCATCTAAAGAAGCCAAAATGACTTTCATAGTATTACCTTTGTCATGAGTCAGTAATCCTTGAACATTTTCTAACAGAAACATTTTTGGTTGGTGGTGATTGATAATTCGTAAGACATCAAAAAATAACGTCCCCTGAGTGGCATGCATAAAGCCTTCTCGTTTCCCAATTGAACTAAAAGGCTGACAAGGGAATCCAGCTAACAACACGTCATGATCAGGAATATCATTGGCATCAATTTGAGTAATATCTCCCTGAGGTACCTCTCCATAGTTTGCTTCATATGTTTTTTGCGCAAATTTATCCCATTCAGAACTAAACACGCCCACAGTATTTTCATCTTCAAAACCTTGTCGAATCCCACCAATTCCTGCAAATAAATCAATAAATTTCAATTTTTCTGTCATACTTCATCACCTTGATTTTCTGTAAATTCCATTATGTCACCAATTTCACACTTCAATGAGACACAAATTCTCTCTAGCACTTTTAATGAAACTCCTTGATTCTTACTCAGTCGAGCTAAGCTAGCTGACGTAATTCCACATTTAGACATTAACTGCGTCTTATTTAAATTATTATCAATTAATATTTTCCACAATTTATTATATGATATTGCCAACTTCTCGGATTCTCCTTTAATGATTTAAAATTCTACTTTTATAGAATTATAACGCAGATACTATTTTCCTCCAAATAAAAACCGTCATCTCATAACAAGACAACGGCAACTTATTGACGGGCGCTATTTAATTCAAGTGTCTGAATTAGGTTTAACCTGTCTACACTCATTTACCCCAAAACCATTGATAAGACTGTGTTTCAAGCACTTATTTACACCCATAAAATGGAGCCGAGGGGATTTGAACCCCTGTCCTAGCATCACGGCACTAATACTTCTACGTTCATAGTTACATCATTTAAAGTTCATCAGCTGCACGCCATGTAACACGGCGATCAGATGACTAGATTGATTATCCTCTTCGTAGAAACCCCAATCAGAGGCCGCTACGCGCAGATTACTAAGTTTATAAAACCATTCAGTAGCCGGTAATCACAACTAAGAATGATCACGTGTGCTGTTTTTTAAGCAGCGACAGCGTAGTTGTTTGAATTGTTTGCAGTTAATTCGTCTGAGTGGATTATAGGGCCACAACCCCTAAACGCAATACTAGCTCGAACAATACTAGTCGATTCCAAAACGACCCCGTTTTGTTACTCCGTATATTATACCAAAAAACGAACGATTAGCGGTATAAAATCTAAACATATACCATTAACCGAATTATATTGTGTTTTTTTAATTATATTTCGTGTATAATCTAATTCAAGCGGTCTATTAAATAAATAACAGACCAAAACACGAACTTTAATTGATGAAAGAGGATAACAATGATTGAAACAAAAGTATTTGATTACGAAGATGTGCAACTTATTCCACGCCGTTGTATCTTAACTAGCCGTAGCCAAGCGGATACTAGCGTGACACTAGGTAACTTACAATTCAAGCTACCTGTTATGCCTGCCAACATGCAAACCGTATTGGACGAGGAACTGTCATTACAACTAGCTTTGGATGGTTACTTCTACGTGATGCATCGTTTCGATCCAACAACACGTATCGCTTTCATCAAAGAAGCACATGCAAAAGGTACATTTGCTTCGATTTCTGTTGGTGTTAAACCTGAAGAATATGCCTTCATTGACGAATTAGTCACTGAACACCTAGTACCCGAATATATCACGATTGATATTGCCCATGGTTACTCAGATTCTGTCATTGATATGATCCGTTACATCAAGGAAAAACTGCCTGAATCATTTGTTATCGCCGGTAACGTTGCAACACCTGACGCTGTTACTGCGTTAGAAGACGCTGGTGCAGACGCTACCAAAGTTGGTGTTGGTCCAGGTATGGCTTGTATCACAAAGCTAAAGACTGGATTTGGTACAGGTGGTTGGCAATTAGCCGCCATCCAACAATGTGCTGAAGTCGCAACTAAGCCCATTATTGCTGACGGAGGCCTACGTACAAATGGAGATATCGCTAAGTCAATTCGTTTTGGTGCCACAATGGTGATGGTCGGTTCTATGTTAGCTGGTCATGATGAAAATCCTGGTGAGTTGATGACGCTAAATGGTGAAACATTCAAAGCTTACTTTGGTTCAGCTTCACAATTCCAAAAAGGTGAATACAAAAACGTCGAAGGAAAAAAGCTAATGGTGCCATACCGTGGTAGCATTCATTCAACATTACGCGAAATGCACGAAGATCTACAATCTGCGATTTCATATGCCGGTGGTTCTGATTTGAATGCATTAAAGGATGTTGATTTTGTCATTGTTCCGAATACAATTCGTAGTGGTGACCATTTCTAAACAATTGCATAAATTAAAAACCACGCCAGTGAATCCGGCGTGGTTTTCTTTATGTCTAGCATACGTTTCGTTTAAATCGTTTTAACTACTCTATATACGTCTTACAATGTATTTCACGATGATTTATATTAAATATACACAAATCCGCTCTAAATTCCGCCTACTCACGATTGAATAAAAAAAGAACCCCTGCGCGTTGGGGTTCTTCTGAGTCAGGCTAGAGTTGTCTCATAACACGTGTTATGTGGCGTAACTCCGCAACATTCTGAATACGATTATTATACCCTATTCACTTGTAAAATAAACAGTTTTCTTTCATTTTCATTAGACTTTCGACACCGAAAGCACTGGTTTTTCCTCTAAAATTTCGGCTTGAATCTCCTGTACATCCCCGTATAAGTGCTCTCCGTTAGCTTTTAACAAAAATTCGATTCGCTTTAAAACTTTTAAAGTTTTTTCTGCTTGTTCGAGTGTTACGCTCTTATCAATCCGGTCAATTGTCCAAATAACGTCTTTTGCACGGTCACTTGCATCCATAATAAAAGTCACATTTAACTTAGCCATATCCGCCTCCTTAGTTTCCAATCGTTGTTAGCGTATTTTTCGTCAACAAAATGTGAGAAATAACTTCCTCTTCTCCCATATCCATAAAAAATTGTGCCATAGACATCAATTCGGAATCACGAACATTAGATACTACAAATAATGTACGCAATAATTGTGGGGCTGCTCCTTTGCTAGTCCCACTTGTTGCTTTTTTGGCTTCATCTTTCGTCATATAGCCATAGAATTTTGCTTTTGAAATTGGCACTTTTACAGTTGGTTGGATTGGTTCACTCATGTCTTCGCCTCTCATTTCACATTGATTGTCTGTAATCGATCAACAAAATAAAGGCCTCCTCTTGTTATCCCACAACATACCCTACCTCCTTAATATAGAACCTCTTAGGCTCACTTCTACACTAACGAGACATATCCCTATTAAGACGCAAAAAAAGAGCGACAACCGAAGTTATCGCTCTTTTCTTTATTTCGCGTATTCAATTGAACGAGATTCACGAATAACCGTCACCTTAATGTGACCTGGGTAATCTAACTCTGTTTCAATTTGTGTTTTAATATCATGTGCCAAAACAGTAGCCTCTAGATCAGACACGGCTGCTGGTTCAACAACAACACGTACTTCACGACCAGCTTGGATAGCAAATGACTTATCAACACCACTAAATCCGTTGGCAATTGTTTCCAATTGCTTCAAGCGTTGTACATAGTTTTCCAAAGATTCTGAACGAGCCCCTGGACGAGCAGCTGAGATTGAATCTGCGGCTGCTACTAATTCTGATACAACGAATTCTGGTTCTACATCATTATGGTGAGACGCAATTGCGTTAATGATTTCTGGACGTTCGCTGTACTTGGTTGCCAATTCAACACCCAATTCAACGTGTGATCCATCAACATCATGGTCAATCGCCTTACCAATGTCATGTAACAAACCAGCACGCTTGGCTTGTGTAACATCTTCTCCAAGTTCCGCAGCTAACAAACCTGATAGCTTCGCAACTTCGATTGAATGAACTAGGACATTTTGACCATAACTTGTACGGTAGTTCAAACGTCCAATTGTCTTAATCAAATCAGGATGCATGTTATGAATCCCTAGATCAAAGACAGCTTGTTCCCCAACTTCACGAATATGTTCGTCCATCTCTTTACGAGACTTTTCAACAGTTTCTTCAATACGAGCTGGGTGAATACGTCCATCGGAAATCAACTTGTCCAATGTATTCTTGGCGATTTCACGACGAATTGGGTCATAACCACTCAATACAACCGCTTCTGGTGTATCGTCGATAATAACGTCAATTCCAGTTACTGTCTCCAAGGCACGAATATTACGTCCTTCACGACCAATAATTCGTCCCTTCATATCATCATTAGGCAAATTAACAACTGAAACAGTTGTTTCAGCTACCATGTCCGCTGCAGAACGTTGAATGGCACCAACGATTAATTCCTTGGCACGCTTTTCTGATTCAGCATTGGCTTGGGCATTGCTTTCCTTAATCATGACTGCACGTTCGGCTGCTAAAGCATCCTTCGTTTCAGCTAACACGCGTTCACGTGCTTCTTCTTGATCAAGATTGGCAATTTCACTTAACTTTGTTTCTCGTGCATCAACCAAAGCATCTGCATGCTTCAACTTATCTGAGACACTTTGACGTTGTTGATCCAGAATCTTTTCCTTATCAACAACTCCTTCTTCGCGCTTTTGCAACGAAGCATCTTTACGATCTAATACAGATTCACGACTAACAAGTCGTTCTTCTTGTACTTTTACTTCTGAACGACGTTCTTGTAGTTCAGATTCAATACGGTCTTGGTAACGTTGGCTTTCATCTCGAGCTTCCACCAAAGCAGACTTTTTTAATTGTGTCGCTTCGACAGTTGCTTGATTCGTGATATCTGTTGCATTTCTATGGGCATCTGAAAGTCGCTTATTAATTGCTTTATTCGCAAAAAAATAACCCAGAAAACCACCGATTACGATTGCGGCAAACGAAACAAGGATAAACATGAGTAAGTTCTCCATTATATTTCTCCTGTCTCTATGTTAGTAACTACTAACACGATTTGGGTGCTATTCACACAAGTTTAATTTTAAGGTTTATACGTGTTAATGTCAATTTAATGACTGCTGGATTACAAAAAAATAGAGACCTAAGTCTCTATTTCATAATTATTTCAATTCTGGGTCTAACAAGTTCAAAATAAGTGTCATAATTGCACGAATTAAAATAGCCAAGTTTGGCACAATTAGCCATTCGTTAACACCTAATTCAGTTGTAAATAATGCAGCGACCAATAAAATTGTCCAAAGCGTCCAGCGTACTGCTGTCCAACGATTAATACGGCGCATTTTCAATGCCGTTTGATGTACGACAGACATTTGTTCCATTTCAGCCAACATAATATCCGCACTACGTTCATTATCACCTGATTTGATGACAACGGCAGGGTCAACCTTCGCTGGCACTGCACCAGTCGTTAAGAATAACGTTGGGACTTCTTCTGCCCATGATGCTTGTTGCGCGTATTGTTGTGCCGCAGTCAAATCTGCTTGCACGGTAACAACACTCTTCATGATTTCACGAACTGGTCGTACAGAACCCATTGTGTCAGTTGTCGCCAGACGTACATCCATACCATATGTCTTAAAGTATTGATCAAGATCACCTAAATCACGTCGGAAACTCTCACCGTAATTTACCGCCCCAATAACGGTATCGTCATGAACTAATAAACGGACTGAATTTCCCAATGCTAAAATAGCTTCCAGTCTGTTAGCGTTCACTTTGTATTGTTGTTGGTGTGCATATGATGCCATCACTAATGCATATTCAGTCTCAAACACTTCCCCTTGGACACCAACACTTGGTAAGACGGTTTGTTCTGCAACAGGCACTGGATAAACACCATGCTCTTTTGCAAATTCAACAACGGTACGACTAAATTCATCAGATAGATCAGCTTCTAAACTAGCCACAATCGTCAAAACGTCATATTCACTCAACTCGTTTGTTAGTGAATTGACTGAGTATACTTTGAATCCTTGGTCAGTTAAGATACCTTGTTTTTCAACAATCACATTTTTAAGACCTGGTAATTGGTCTAAACTGGCATCACGCAAAACGTCAATACCATGATTAGATAGTCGTTGAATTTCTTTCTTGCGTAATTGACTGACGCGAATCATTGGCCAACGTGGATCTGCAACCATAAACAAAGAACCACTTACCAAAAGCGCTACTTGTATGTCACCACGGTAAGCAAAAATAGCCAAGCTACAGAAGCCCATCAGTGCAATAACAGCTGTCAATGCACGTGTTTTACGTTGCATATTAGCAGGAAAGCGTCCTTGTTCTTCTTGATTTTGGCTCCAATTTAAAGTCAAATACACAATACAAACACTCAAAAAGTAAATAGGCAATGTAACACCCATAAACAAATCATGCATTGTACTGTGTTCCATGTATCGCCAAATAATTACAGATAGTAACATCACTTGTCCAAAAGCGACTAAGATCACAGATCCCGTCCCATTTGCTTTTAATTCGCGTACTGTTTGACGCAACATTTGGACGCTTGTCCATAGAATAAATAATGCGCTAACAGCCATCAATCCATAGGTAACACGTTCATCGGTTAAATGATAAATTGCTGGAATATCCCCAAATACAGGTAATAACACTCCCGTGACAATCGTCATCAACAATGCGATTCCTGCATAACTTAGAAAATGTAACTTTAACTTTTCCATACTCAGCCTCCCATTTTGGTTAAAAAAAAACATACCCCAAGCATTTGGGATATGTTTTTAAATAAGGAGAATGTGGGATTCGAACCCACGCGCCGCTTTCACGACCTGACGGTTTTCAAGACCGTTCCCTTCAGCCAGACTTGGGTAATTCTCCATAAATTGCGGGAGCAGGATTTGAACCTACGACCTTCGGGTTATGGGCCCGACGAGCTACCAGACTGCTCCATCCCGCGATAATAAAAGAAAAGGAGGATGTGGGATTCGAACCCACGCGCCGCTTTCACGACCTGACGGTTTTCAAGACCGTTCCCTTCAGCCAGACTTGGGTAATCCTCCATAACAATAGTATATATTACATCGAATACCGCTTAACGTCAACCTTTTTTCTAATATTTCTCCATTAATTACGGTATATGTCTACACAATCGCGCTAATAAAGAAAAAACAGCTCACAGAAATGCTCTGCAAGCTGTCCACAATATTATTTAACTTTCAAACTAAGTGCATTTAGCGCCACAATAATGGTTGAACATGACATTAATACCGCACCAGCCAATGGGCCGAGTACAATACCTACAGGCACCAAAAGTCCAGCCGCCAATGGTAAGGCAATGACGTTATAACCAGCACCCCACCACAGATTTTCAATCATCTTACGGCGCATATTCTTTGCTAATGTGACCAAACTAAGAATATCCGCTGGTTTAGAATCCACCAGAATGACGTCAGCAGAATTAATAGCCACCGCAGTTCCTGCGCCAATTGCAACACCAATCGTTGCTTGTGCAAGTGCAGGCGCATCATTAACACCATCCCCGACCATAATAACACCCGCTTTTTCTTGATATTGTTTTACCAACGCAACCTTATCTTCTGGCATTAATTGTGCATGCATTAATTTAATGCCCAAGACATGTGCGACCTTTTCAGCGGCAGCTTGATTATCACCTGTCACCATTACAGGTTCAATGCCCATCTTTCGCATTTCAGTCACAAGGTGAGCAGCGTCTGATTTAATTTCATCCCCCGCGGCAATTAATCCACAGACAATATTATCAACCACGACAAAACTCACGGTATACCCTTGCTTCATATTATCTTCATAACTAGCTTGATCGTATGCAATGTGATGTTGATCTAGATACGTGGCATTAACGACTAAGACTTCACGACCATCAATCTGTCCCATAACACCTGCCCCAGGCATGTTCATGAAGTTTGTCACCATTGGTACATCTTGAGCATCTGCCTTAGCGACAATTCCTTGTGCAAGAGGGTGTGTACTATTTTGTTCCAACGCAGCCGCTAAACGTAATACATCGTCCTTAGTCATATTGTCGTCAAAAGATTGCACAGCATGGACGGTAAATTTACCTTCTGTTAGTGTCCCTGTTTTATCCATTAACAGATAGCCAACTTCGTTAATTTGTTCTAACGCATTACGATTTTGAATTAACAAGCCACTTTGCGCTGCAAGCCCTGTTGTACGCGCTGCAACTAAGGGAATCGCTAATCCCAAGGCGTGTGGACAAGCCACAATTAGAACCGTCACAACAAATGGTAATGCGGCACTAAATCCTGCAATACTTGTCCATACAATTAATGCAATCAACGCCACTGTAATTGCTGCATAAAACAACCAGCCCGCCACACGGTCTGCGATATTTTCAGCATTGGATTTTTGTTGCTGTGCTTGGTTCACTAATTGTTGCACTTGCGCCAAGAATCCACTGGTACTTGTTTGTGTCACCTGCATGGTAAATGCGCTATTCATATTTTGCGCACCACCGACCACGCTATCCCCAACATGCTTCATAACCCCCTGAGACTCACCAGTCAAAAGAGATTCATCTAAAGTAGGCATTCCAGAAATAATCGTTCCATCCATCGGTACACGTTCATTCTCTTTAACAACGAGTGTCGCATCTGTTGTGACATGATCAATTGGCATATCCTGCGTTTGACCATTCGGCAAGATAACATGCGCCTGTTTAGGCACTAATTGGGCCAGTGCGTCCACAGAATCACCGGCTTGCATCACTGTTTTCATTTCAATGATATGCCCTAACAGCATAATAACGATTAAACTCGCCAACTCCCAAAAGAAGTCCATCACGTGAGCATTTGCAGATAATGCGTTAACAACTGTCGCATACACACTGTAAAAGTACGCCACACTAATCCCCATCGTAATCAACATCATCATTGCTGGCTTTTTACTTTTCAACTCTTGCTTTGCACCATCAAAGAACGGTTTTCCGCCATAAAAAAACAAAATTGAACCCAATGCTAAGACCAGCCAATTTTGGCCTGGTAATCCAGTTATCGTAAACGGTAAATTCATTCCCATCATCGGAGATAATACAATGACGACCGCTGTTAATGCTAATGACACCCAGAATCGACGATTCATATCTGCCATATCCATCATATGATGCATATGTCCTGCTGACATGTCCATTCCCTCATGATGGCTCATATGCATGTGGTCATCCATGTTCATCATGTCATGATGCATCGTATGGTTCTCACAGTGTTCGTTGTGTTCGTTGTGTTCGTTGTGTTCGTTGTGTTCGTTGTGTTCGTTGTGTTCGTTGTGTTCGTTGTGTTCGTTGTGTTCGTTGTGTTCGTTGTGTTCGTTGTGTTCGTTGTGTTCGTTGTGTTCGTTGTGTTCGTTGTGTTCGTTGTTCATGATGTTCCTCCCCGTTTTTTAACGCAATAAGCAATAAATAACAGCGTCGTCACGGAGGTTCATCTTCGACCGGAAGTGGTCCATCTTCTTCAGAGGATGCAATATCAACATCCAGCCCACTGACCATATGCATCACAGGTTGTGGTACATTTATTAACTCAATGTCAGTTACCTGACAACAACAGGTTTCACAGTTACTCATACGCATCCTCCTTCCATTTCTCTTACTATTAATATGTTAACACATATTTCAACATTAAAAAAAGACACCTCTAAATACATAGAGATGTCTTTATTATATGCGGTCGGCGGGAATCGAACCCGCACAGTATTTCTACCACAGGATCCTTAATCCTGCGCGTCTACCAATTCCGCCACGACCGCGACGTGTACATTTTTGTGTACACCATATCCTATCAAACTATCTCCGTAATCACAAGATAGCCTGCTTGAACTTATTACGCGTTTTCTTCTTTTGGTGGTAACATCGTTAGGCCAATTCGTTGTCGCTTCATATCGACATCAATCACCCAAACTTTAACAATGTCTCCAACCGCCACAACTTCATGTGGATTATTAACACGACGCTTAGACATACGTGAAATATGGACTAATCCATCTTCATGAACACCTAGATCAACGAACGCACCAAAGTCGACCACATTACGTACCGTCCCTTGAAGTTGCATCCCCGGCTTCAAATCTTTCAAAGATAAAACATCAGAGCGTAAGATAGCACCGCTGGCACTATCACGCAAATCACGTCCCGGTTCACCTAGTGAAGTCATAATGTCTTCTAATGTTGGTAGTCCAATTTCAAGCTCATCAGCAAGTGCTTGCTTGTTAAGCTTTTGGAATGCCATTTTAGCATCATTACCAGGCTTAGTTGCGACCTTTTGTAATAGTGCTTTCGCAGCTTTATATGATTCTGGATGAATATCTGTATTATCTAAGACATTTGTACCATCAGGAATACGAAGGAATCCAGCGGCTTGTTCAAACGCCTTAGGACCCAATTTGGGCACCTTTTTTAGCGCAGCACGAGAACCAAAAGGACCATTCTCATCACGATATGTCACGATGTTCGATGCGGTTGTTTTTGTTAACCCTGCAATATGCATCAACAATGGCGCTGATGCTGTATTCAAATTAACTCCAACTTGGTTAACTGCTGTTTCTAGAACTGCATCCACAGCTTGATCCAATTCTTTCGTTGGTAAGTCGTGTTGGTATTGTCCAACCCCTACCGCTTTTGGATCGATCTTAATCAACTCCGCCATCGGATCTTGTAATCGACGAGCAATTGAAATGGCAGAACGTTGTTCTACTTGTAGATCCGGGAATTCTGAACGTGCCATATCACTGGCCGAATAGACAGATGCTCCAGCTTCATTTACCACAGCATATTGAACACCAGGTAATTCATCACGAATTAAATCAGCAATAAAGGTTTGTGATTCACGACTAGCTGTCCCATTTCCAATTGCGATTAATTGTACGCCATACTTCTTAACTAAGTTAACAATGATTTTCTTCGCTCCAGCAGGATCGTACTTCGCAGCCTTATGTGGGTAAATGACAGCCTTATCCAAATATTTACCATTTTCATCAACCACCGCTAGCTTAGATCCTGTACGAATTCCAGGGTCAAAACCAAGAACGATTTGTCCACGCAATGGTGACGCCATCAATAAGTGATATAAGTTTTTACCAAATACATCAATCGCATCTTGAGATGCTTGTTCGAATAATTCCTTACGTAACTCACGTTCAATCGCCGGCCCAATGAATCGCTTATAAGCTTCTTGTGCTGCATTTTGTAACACATCAACTGACGGACCAGTCTTAGAACCAATTAGACGGAAATTCAAATAACGTAAGATACTTTCGACATCAACATCCAAACCAGCAGACAAGACACCAGCCTTCTCACCACGATTAATTGCTAAGACTTGGTGATTAGCTAATTTTTGCATCGGCATAGCAAATTCATAATATAACTTATAAATCTCTTGCGGATCCTTTTCTTGACTACCACGTTTTTGCTTGACCACAAGCTGCGCATTCTTACGTGTATATTGACGTACCCAATCACGTAATCCCGCATTTTCTCCAATGACTTCAGCAAAAATTTCGTTAACCCCTGCGTAAACGTCATCAATTGTGACGATATCTGCATCAGGATTCACATACTTTGCAGCAACATCATCTAAATTAACCGCTGAGAACTTTTGTACTTCTTGCGCAAAAGGCATCAAGCCAGCTTCTTTAGCAATTGTTGCTTTCGTACGACGCTTTTGCTTGTACGGTAAGTAGATATCTTCAACCATCTGCATCGTTTCAGCATTTTGTAGCGTCTTAGCCAAAGCATCATTCCAAGCACCTTGCTCAGTAATCGCCTTTTGCACGGTTTGCTTACGTGCTGCTAAGTCTTCTAAACGCTTAGTAACAGATTGAACATCACGAATTTGGACTTCGTCCAAGTCACCAGTCGCCTCTTTACGATAACGCGCAATAAAAGGGACTGTATTTCCTTCTGCTAACAGAGCACTGACTGCAGATACTTTATGTACCGGCAAATCTAACTCTGCAGCAGTTTGCTTAATTAATGCATCCCCACTCATATTTTTAACCTCTTTAAATTACAAAACTGATGTCAAAATACGGTTAATTTGTGCCGTAAACTTATCCATCAAATCTTCTTGTGCCACTTCTGATTCACCAAAAGCAGGTTGTGCAATTTCTTGCTTTGTTACATCCAATGATTCTGCCATTTGACGTGTGGCGTCAACATATTCACGGTATGTTGTCATCATGCTTTGGTGTGTACCCATAACACGAACAGGTGCCTTCAATTGCTTCATACGTGTAATTGTTTCTTCGTATGCTTCAACTGTTTCATCAAATTCAGCCGCGATTTCTTGGAATTCATTTTTAGGCATTTCGGCCAACTTGTCAGCTTGCATTGCTTCTTCTAGCTTAGCAAAGAAAGGTGCAACATTTGTTCCGATTTCTTCTGTCTTTTGTACAATTTCACTCAATTGCATTGCGTATTGTTGTGGGTTTCCAAACTTGTTCTTAACCATGATTATTACTCATTTCTATATTAGATTTTGGTATCTATTATACCACAGACCTTGTAGCTGACTGGTTCTAACAGTATAGATCAACGACCATAAAAAAAGACAAATTCAACATTTTGAATTCGTCTTTTTATACCTTATTTTAATTCATATAACTTGATTCAAGCCATATTTATCCTTTATGCAAGACACGACGTTGGAATAGTTTTACCAATTCAACAATCGGAATAATTGCAAATGAACTACCTAGAACCAATAACCATTGATGCCAATCTAATTCTGTCACATGGAAAATCCCATTTAATCCAGGAACTAATACAGTTACCGCCATCAATGTCGCTGCAATCGCAATACTCCAATTGAATGCCTTATTACTAAATGGCTTAATCGTAAATAATGATTGATAAATACTCTTAGCATTAAAGGCATGGAACAATTGAATTAATCCCAGAGTAATGAAGGCCATTGTCAACGCATCAGCGTGAATTGCCGTATCCGTTGCATGTACTGGATATGTTAATGCAAACCAGTAGACAAACAGTGTAATGGCTCCTTCTAGGATACCTTGATAAATAATCGCACTACCTAGTCCACCAGACATAAAGTTTGTCGTTCGTCCTCGTGGTTTTTGTTTCATGATTCCTGGCTCACCAGGTTCAACTCCCAACGCAATCGCTGGCAAAGTATCTGTTACCAAATTAATCCACAAAATATGAACTGGCGCCAAAATACTCCATCCCATCATTGTCATCACAAACAAAGTCAACACTTCACCCAAGTTTGCTGACAATAGATATTGAATGGCCTTTTGAATGTTAGAGAACACCTTACGCCCTTCATCAACCGCATGGACAATCGTAGCGAAATTATCATCTGCAAGAATCATATCAGAAGCTCCCTTTGAAACTTCTGTTCCTGTAATTCCCATCGCAATTCCAATATCCGCAGTCTTCAACGCTGGGGCATCATTGACACCATCTCCAGTCATCGCAACCACTTTATTTTGCTTTTGCCAGGCCTTAACAATTCGCACTTTATGTTCAGGCGCCACACGTGCATAAACTGAATAGTTCACAACTTGCTTATCAAATTCAGTGTCTGACAATTGATCCAATTCAGCTCCAGTAATGATGGCCTCATCACCCTGTGTCTCTTCTAAGATACCCAAACGACGTGCAATGGCCGCAGCCGTTACTTTATGGTCTCCGGTAATCATCAACGTACGGATACCCGCAGATTTTGCTTCTAACACGGCTTCTTGAACACCTGGACGTTCAGGATCAATCATCCCAACAAATCCAACAAAGACTAAATCATCTTCAATTGTTTCACTTGTAACGTCTGTGGGCAATGTTTCCACTTCACGGTATGCAAAAGCCAAAACACGCAATGCTTGTCGTGCCATATCATCGTTCACATTAAGCAACGTTGTCTTTTCATCATCTGTCAATGTGTGAACCTTACCATCAACCAACTGTCGCTTAGCACGCTTTAATAATTCATCAGGTGCTCCCTTAACAGTAATAATAATCTTCCCATTCATTTCATGGAACGTAGACATTAGTTTACGTTCTGAATCAAAAGATAATTCATTAACACGTGGATATTCCGCCAACAAATCAGGTACATGACGCCCTTGGACTTCATTAAATGTAATCAAAGCCGTTTCCGTTGGGTCACCCAACTTCTCACCATCTGAATTAATTTTCGTATCATTGTTCAAAGCCATGATGTCCGCTAACATTTGTCCATCACTAGCCAACGGTGTATCTGCATTAAATAAGACACCATCAACATAGTACTTTTCCACGGTCATCTTATTTTGCGTCAATGTTCCCGTTTTGTCGGAACCAATGATTTGTGTTGCCCCTAATGTTTCAACGGCGGGTAGCTTACGCATCAATGCATGACGCTTTGCTAAACGTGTTGTTCCAAGCGCCAATGTAATCGTCACAATGGCCGGCAATCCTTCTGGAATGGCCGCAACGGCTAAAGCAATGGCTGTTAGTAACATCTCCATCACGGTTTGACTTGTTGCGCCACCTGGGGCACGTAGAATCCCAACAATGAATACAACAACGGCAATGACTAAAATCATAACCGTCAATACCTTACCTAATTGCGTTAGACTTTCTTGCAATGGTGTCTTGGTTGCTTGCGTCTTGTCTAACATACCCGCAATCTTTCCGACTTCTGTTTGCATTCCAGTTGCCGTAACAATTCCAGTTCCACGACCGTGGGTCACATTAGAACTCATAAATGCCAAATTAATGCGATCACCTAATGGTAGATCTACATCATCTAATGTTTGCGCATCCTTATTTACAGGAACTGATTCTCCAGTTAACGCGGATTCTTCAATTTGCAAATTGGCTGTTTCAATTAAGCGCAAGTCAGCTGGCACAACGTCACCAGCTTCAAGCATAACAATATCACCTGGTACTAAGTTAGCTGCAGGAACTGTAACAACTTGTCCATCACGTAATACATTCGCATTTGGCGCAGACATTTTTTGCAATGCGTTAATTGCATCTTCTGCCTTAGACTCTTGAAAGACACCAAAAATCGCATTCAAGAATACCACGGCTAAGATAATTAATGCGTCTGCCCCTTCACCCACAAATACTGAAATCAGTGCCGCAGCCAACAGTACACCAATCATCAAGTCCTTAAACTGATTCAAAAACTTCTCAAGCAGCGTTGTTTTTTTAGCCCCTTCTAAGGCGTTTTCCCCATAGGTTGTCAGACGGGCTTTTGCCTCTGTTTGACTTAATCCTTTTTGTAAATCTGAGTCTAATTCATGAGCAACCTCATCTGGTGTTGCTTGATAAAGATTCTTATTAGACATTCCCATACCCATATATCCTCCCTAAAAGAAAACCCACGCTGATAGTCATCAGACGTGGATTTGATTTTTATTTCTAAGTCATCTTAGAAAGTCTATTTTAATTTTAGCACTTTATTGTTCACCGTCCAACAAAGCATACTTGTTATCCTTACGCTTATAGACAACCCCTGGTTGGTCCGTTTCAGCGTTAATGAAAATGTAGAAGTCGTGTTGCAACAATTCCATTTGTAGCACTGCTTCTTCTGGATCCATTGGCTTTAGTTCAACACTCTTCTTACGCACAATGTTCAAGCTGTCTTCTGGTTCTTCAATATCAATGTCTTCAACATCGAACTCTAGTCCCTTATAGCCCTTTTCACGTGACTTACGGTTAACCTTTGTCTTGTACTTACGTACTTGACGTTCCAACTTTTCGACAACGAAATCGATTGCTTGATACAAATCTTCTTGTGTATCTTCCGCACGTACTAGTACGTATGGTGTTTGAATCAAGACTTCTACTGTAAATTGCTTGTTCTTATTTGCTGTCAACTTTACATGGGCTGTATAGTCGGCGTCATCCTTAAAATAACGCTCCAACTTTGAAACACGCTTTTCAACGTATTCTTGGATAGCCTCAGTTACTTCAAAATTAATTCCACGAACTTGATAGTTTAACATAATAATTCTCCTATCTACATCCCATCATTTTCATGATGTTTTTTTTACTAATCTCTTAGTATTAATATTATAACGTAGTTCAATTAAGTTTGAAAGCGTTATCAACCTTTTAACGTGCTAACGACACACTCACAATGTCAACAAACCCATACCTACGTAAGCAGGACGTCGCATGAGAAATTGTTTGCCCAGTGGTATAAATATCATCTACTAGACAAATTTTCTCACTTTTATCCGGTAACTTCATATCAAAATTCATCATAAATGGTTGTGTACTTTGTAATCGATCAATGCGACTTAATGTTCGTTGCGATGTTTTCTCATATGCAATACACTTCAACATGCTATGAATGACTAATCCATCTAATAATGCTTCAACTTGATTAAATCCCCGCTGGTCAAGCGTCTCACGACTGCTTGGAATTGGCACAATTATACGATGCCCCAGCTTTCGAATCTCCCTTTGCAGCTCTTTAGAAAATACTTCTCTTAAATGATATCCCCCCGAAAATTTAAACAGATCGATATAAGCTCGCATAGCATCATTATAAGCGTACAACGCAACATGTCGCTCTGTTTTACCTCGTGCCTTACATTGCCTACACTTATCTTTATTAACTGCATTTCCACACCAATAACAGCGATTTGCTTTCACTGGTTGAAATGCTTGCCGACAAAGAACGCATACCCTGACAATTGTCTGTTTAAAGGTACACATTTCTAAGTAAATAACTCAGATTACTCGTTATTACTTTCTCACATAAACAACAATTCATTTGTTCATCCTCTTAATTTCTGAATATGCTCGCGTTATTTTACGCATTTTCCATTCACTGTACACATAGACATATCCCGTCGGCCTATCGATAGATCGACCACAACGTCCCGCGATTTGAATTAACGATGCTGTACTAAAAATCGCTGATTCTGCGCCAATAATCATGACATCAATTCCCGGAAATGTGACCCCACGTTCTAGCAAAATCGTGGTAACCAGATAGTGTGTCTGCCCACGCTTAAAATGTTTGATTGTCTCTGATCGATTTTCAATACCCGCATACACTATGCCTACCGATTGGCCTAACACTGATTCAAGGATATTTTTGACGTATACACAGTCTTTAATTTCTGGCACAAAAATTAAGATTGGGCTCTTTTGATTTTTCAGAACCTGTAAAGCATCTTTTGGAAATTTCCGCCGCCAATTTCGACAATATCTAATTATCAGATTCGGTAATGGATACCCATGAAACCTACAATATAACTGTAACGTATGCTCCTTTGTAATTCCATATTGTTGATGTAAATCATTTGGCAATGTTGCCGTTAAACAGATTAAGCGACCATTTCGTTTTAATGCCTTTGTAATCGCACCTTGTAACCAGCTATTCCTATAGACAGGAAATGCATCACATTCATCCACAATGACTAAGTCGAATGCGTCTTTAAATTTAAATAACTGATGAATAGTCGCAAATACTAGCTGACCATACTGATGCGTATCTTTTTGTTCCCCGGTCATCGTTGTTTGTGTCACATTAAAGATTGGTTTTAAACGTGCTGCAATTTCATGGACCACATCAACTCGTGGTGCCACAAAGGCTACCCTCGCATAGGCACTCAGGTATTTTTCTAACACAGGATACAACATTTCTGTCTTGCCCGCCCCAGTAACTGCGTGTACCAGTTGATTTTCTTTTGTCTCTCTACATAAGTACTCCGCAAGCTTGGCTTGCTGACTGGTTAATGTTCCCTCCCAACGCATCAAAGATTTGGGTACATCAATTCTTTTATTTGTTGCTATAACTTCTAACGACTTATGATCAGTGACCGTTCCCATAGATGAACAAGTCCAACAGTATTTCCCTTGTGGACCGACCATCCACCTTAATACCTTTGCCTGACATCGATTACATCTTTGCTTACTTATTGCACTCATACCATTAAATGCTACAACATATTCACGCCCTACATCATTGTTTTCTCTTTTCATATGAATAGAGCGTCTTAAAAATAAAAGAACGCAAAAAAAACACCATCATTTCTGATGGTGTTTCTCGTTTGCATTGCGACGTCCTATCCTCGCAGGGGGCGATCCCCCAACTACTTTTGGCGCTATTGAGCTTAACTTCTGTGTTCGGTATGGGAACAGGTGTGGCCTCAATGCCATCATCACAACACGATATTTTCAAGACTTACGTCTCTCAAAACTGAATAATATGTAAATTTTACTTCACTCTTTAATTGAGCCTTAACACCACGTTTTGTTCAACTTGGTTAAGTCCTCGAACCATTAGTACTAGTCCGCTCCATGCGTCACCGCACTTCCACTTCTAGCCTATCTACCTCATCATCTTTGAGGGGTCTTACTTCATAAAGAATGGGAAATCTCATCTCGAGGCGAGTTTCACACTTAGATGCTTTCAGCGTTTATCTCATCCGTACATAGCTACTCAGCGATGCTCCTGGCGGAACAACTGATACACCAGAGGTACGTCCACCCCGGTCCTCTCGTACTAAGGGCAGCTCCTCTCAAATTTCCTACGCCCGCGACGGATAGGGACCGAACTGTCTCACGACGTTCTGAACCCAGCTCGCGTACCGCTTTAATGGGCGAACAGCCCAACCCTTGGGACCGACTACAGCCCCAGGATGCGATGAGCCGACATCGAGGTGCCAAACCTCCCGTCGATGTGGACTCTTGGGGGAGATAAGCCTGTTATCCCCAGGGTAGCTTTTGTCCGTTGAGCGATGGCCCTTCCATGCGGAACCACCGGATCACTAAGTCCTACTTTCGTACCTGCTCGACTTGTAAGTCTCACAGTCAAGCTCTCTTGTGCCTTTACACTCTACGAATGATTTCCAACCATTCTGAGAGAACCTTTGAGCGCCTCCGTTACCTTTTTAGGAGGCGACCGCCCCAGTCAAACTGCCTGCCAGACACTGTCTTCCATCGCGATAAGCGATGTGAGTTAGAGTGGTCATACAACGAGGGTAGTATCCCACTGATGCCTCCATCGAACTAGCGTTCCGATTTCAACGGCTCCTACCTATTCTGTACAAGCTGCACAAACACTCAATATCAAGCTACAGTAAAGCTCCATGGGGTCTTTCCGTCCTGTCGCGGGTAACCCGCATCTTCACGGGTCTTTAAATTTCACCGAGTCTCTCGTTGAGACAGTGCCCAGATCGTTACGCCTTTCGTGCGGGTCGGAACTTACCCGACAAGGAATTTCGCTACCTTAGGACCGTTATAGTTACGGCCGCCGTTTACTGGGGCTTCAATTCGTACCTTCGCTTGCGCTAAGCACTCCTTTTAACCTTCCAGCACCGGGCAGGCGTCAGCCCCTATACGTCATCTTACGATTTTGCAGAAACCTGTGTTTTTGATAAACAGTCGCCTGGGCCTATTCACTGCGGCTCAGCTTTCGCTGAGCACCCCTTCTCCCGAAGTTACGGGGTCATTTTGCCGAGTTCCTTAACGAGAGTTCACTCGCTCACCTTAGGATGCTCTCCTCGACTACCTGTGTCGGTTTGCGGTACGGGCAGGTAAACACTAACTAGAAGCTTTTCTTGGCAGCGTGACATCACAGACTTCCCTACTTTATTTCGGTCCTCATCATCACTTGTCCTTGGAAGAGCAAGCATTTAACTCACTCTAAGACTTATGATTTAACCCAGCATATCCATCAGCTGGGATCTGTTAGCCTTCTGCGTCCCTCCATCGTTCAAACATGTTCACCTGGTACAGGAATCTCAACCTGTTGTCCATCGACTACGCCTCTTGGCCTCGCCTTAGGTCCCGACTAACCCTGGGAGGACGAGCCTTCCCCAGGAAACCTTAGTCATACGGTGGACAGGATTCTCACCTGTCTTTCGCTACTCATACCGGCATTCTCACTTCTATGCGCTCCACCAGTCCTCACGGTCTGACTTCATCGCCCATAGAACGCTCTCCTATCGCGCCACTTACGTGGCACCCGTAGTTTCGGTGGTGTGTTTAGCCCCGGTACATT
The DNA here is from genome assembly GCF_000732905.1 of Weissella tructae. Classification (NCBI taxonomy): domain Bacteria; kingdom Bacillati; phylum Bacillota; class Bacilli; order Lactobacillales; family Lactobacillaceae; genus Weissella; species Weissella tructae. Next base: position 164,896 of record NZ_CP007588.1, on the reverse strand, counting down.
TTCGGCGCAGAATCACTCGACTAGTGAGCTATTACGCACTCTTTAAATGGTGGCTGCTTCTAAGCCAACATCCTAGTTGTCTATGCAACTCCACATCCTTTTCCACTTAACACACACTTAGGGACCTTAACTGACGATCTGGGCTGTTCCCCTTTCGACAATGGATCTTATCACTCACTGTCTGACTCCCGGACATACGTGATTGGCATTCGGAGTTTATCTTAATTTGGTAACCCGAGATGGGCCCCGCACCAAAACAGTGCTCTACCTCCAACACGCTTCATTCCGAGGCTAGCCCTAAAGCTATTTCGGAGAGAACCAGCTATCTCCAAGTTCGATTGGAATTTCACCGCTACCCACACCTCATCCCAGCATTTTTTCAACATGCACGGTTCGGGCCTCCAGTGCGTTTTACCGCACCTTCACCCTGGACATGGGTAGGTCACCTGGTTTCGGGTCTACAACAACGTACTCAAGCGCCCATTTCAGACTCGCTTTCGCTACGGCTCCGGTCTTTCCACCTTAACCTTGCACGTTATCGTAACTCGCCGGTTCATTCTACAAAAGGCACGCCATCACCCATTAACGGGCTCTGACTTCTTGTAGGCACATGGTTTCAGGAACTTTTTCACTCCCCTTCCGGGGTGCTTTTCACCTTTCCCTCACGGTACTGGTTCACTATCGGTCACTAGGGAGTATTTAGCCTTGCGAGATGGTCCTCGCGGATTCCGACCGGATTTCACGTGTCCGGCCGTACTCAGGATCCTGTACGGGAGGTTATTTGTTTTCGCATACGGGGCTATCACCCTATCCTGCTCAGCTTCCCAGCTGATTCTGCTAACAAACAACTTTGTAACTCCACAACGACAGTCCTACAACCCCAATGTGCAAGCACATTGGTTTGGGCTCTTCCGTTTTTCGCTCGCCGCTACTGACGGAATCGATATTTCTTTCTCTTCCTGTTGCTAATGAGATGTTTCAGTTCACAACGTCTACCTTCAACCTGACTATGTATTCATCAGGTGATAACTTGCATACACAAGCTGGGTTCCCCCATTCGGAAACCCCCGGATCAAAGCTCACTTACAGCTCCCCGGGGAATATCGGTGTTAGTCCCGTCCTTCATCGGCTCCTAGTGCCAAGCATCCACCATGCGCCCTTAATAACTTAACCTATCAACTTACGTTGATGATTCAAGTTTGAGTATGTGGCTCAAGGCCACATGCGATTTAAACTAAATTTAAAAAAACTCAAAAAAATTACGCGGTGTATTTTTTTTCGGCTCAATTTAATTAAATAATTAATTTGAAATGAATTTAAAATTTACAATATTATTCAGTTTTCAAAGATCTAAGTCACTGCCACGTGAGTGGCAATGGAGAATATCGGGATCGAACCGATGACCCCCTGCTTGCAAAGCAGGTGCTCTCCCAGCTGAGCTAATTCCCCGTAGAATGGGACTGAGAGGACTCGAACCTCCGACCTCACCCTTATCAGGGGTGCGCTCTAACCAGCTGAGCTACAGTCCCGAGGTTCTCTCTCGTCTATTACATTGAGTGTAAACCACTCAAAACTAAATATCGTTTCAATGCGAATGTGTAGGTTTCCGATTTTCCTTAGAAAGGAGGTGATCCAGCCGCAGGTTCTCCTACGGCTACCTTGTTACGACTTCACCCTAATCATCTATCCCACCTTAGACGGCTGGCTCCTAAAAGGTTACCTCACCGGCTTTGGGTGTTACAAACTCTCATGGTGTGACGGGCGGTGTGTACAAGACCCGGGAACGTATTCACCGCGGCGTGCTGATCCGCGATTACTAGCGATTCCGACTTCATGTAGCGAGTTGCAGCCTACAATCCGAACTGAGACAAGCTTTAAGAGATTTGCGTACTCGCGGGTTAGCGACTCGTTGTACTTGCCATTGTAGCACGTGTGTAGCCCAGGTCATAAGGGGCATGATGATTTGACGTCATCCCCACCTTCCTCCGGTTTGTCACCGGCAGTCTCACTAGAGTGCCCAACTGAATGCTGGCAACTAGTAATAAGGGTTGCGCTCGTTGCGGGACTTAACCCAACATCTCACGACACGAGCTGACGACAACCATGCACCACCTGTCACTTTGTCCCCGAAGGAAAGCGCCATTTCTGGCGTGGTCAAAGGATGTCAAGACCTGGTAAGGTTCTTCGCGTTGCTTCGAATTAAACCACATGCTCCACCGCTTGTGCGGGTCCCCGTCAATTCCTTTGAGTTTCAACCTTGCGGTCGTACTCCCCAGGCGGAGTGCTTAATGCGTTAGCTGCGACACTTAGGGCGGAAACCCCCAAACATCTAGCACTCATCGTTTACGGTGTGGACTACCAGGGTATCTAATCCTGTTTGCTACCCACACTTTCGAGCCTCAACGTCAGTTACAGTCCAGAGAGCCGCCTTCGCCACTGGTGTTCCTCCATATATCTACGCATTTCACCGCTACACATGGAATTCCACTCTCCTCTACTGCACTCAAGTCATCCAGTTTCCAAAGCACTTCCACAGTTAAGCTGTGGCTTTCACTTCGGACTTAAAAAACCGTCTGCGCTCGCTTTACGCCCAATAAATCCGGATAACGCTTGGAACATACGTATTACCGCGGCTGCTGGCACGTATTTAGCCGTTCCTTTCTGGTAAGATACCGTCACACACCAAGCAGTTACTCTTGATGCTATTCTTCTCTTACAACAGTGTTTTACGAGCCGAAACCCTTCATCACACACGCGGCGTTGCTCCATCAGACTTTCGTCCATTGTGGAAGATTCCCTACTGCTGCCTCCCGTAGGAGTATGGGCCGTGTCTCAGTCCCATTGTGGCCGATCAGTCTCTCAACTCGGCTACGCATCATCGTCTTGGTGAGCCATTACTCACCAACTAACTAATGCGCCGCGGGACCATCTCTTAGTGATAGCAGAACCATCTTTCAAGTAGCAACCATGCGGTTGCTAGTGTTATGCGGTATTAGCATCTGTTTCCAGATGTTATCCCCGCTAAGAGGTAGGTTCCCACGTGTTACTCACCCGTTCGCCACTCACTGCAATGTTCATCGTCATATCAGAGCAAGCTCTTCAAATCAGTTGAACCACAGTGCGTTCGACTTGCATGTATTAGGCACGCCGCCAGCGTTCATCCTGAGCCAGGATCAAACTCTCAATTTGAAGTTTGAGTATAACTCAATTTTTTTTGTTGTTTAACAGATGTTAAACGAATTTACTAGCGAATTGACTTCGCAAATGTTTGGACCAACTAATAGTTGGTCGACCTACACATTTGTTACATCGAAACGATATTCAGTTTTCAATGATCTACTTCGTTGTTTCGTTTGACTAACGTCTCCCTGAGACAACTTAATTATCTTATCAAGTAGTTAACTGAATGTCAACAACTTTTTTAAGAAAGTTTTTTAAACGATTTGCTGTCTCGTGCTTGCCTTAGCGGCTTGCCCTTAACAACTCGTATAATATTACAGACCACCCTATGTAATGTCAACACTTTTTCGAAAGTTTTTTTATAATCAATATTTAACGCGCCAAATCATGCTATACTAGCAAAAAACGAGGAAGGTCATCATGTCAAAAAAAGAAGATAAAATCAATCCAGAATTATTCCTAGCGACATTATTACAATATAGTCGTGATAACAATTTCAACCATATTAACGTTAGCGTTCGATTAAACCGTAACCCTGCTTACACACGCCAAGTTATGATTGTAACGCTAAAGCGTATCTCAAAAAAGTATGGAAACGACGAACGTGCGTACATGTCAGTGACTGCTGACAACGCCACAAAGGTCCTATCACTTATCAATAAGTTGAAAGAAGATATGTTTGCTCGCGACGAACAAACAATTAATTGGCACACGGATCTACTAACTCGTGAAGAACAAGTATTCGGTTACCGCCAAATTCGCGAACGTGATAACTACAATAATTTGGAATTTGAATTATTAGTTTAAGCGTCAATATGAAAAGGAGCCCTAACAGACATTTCTGTTAGGGCTCCTTTTTTATCTATTATCTATATAGAACGTTATGCCATTCGTTTTACAGTTGAATTGGATGTTGGGCAGAATATAAGGCACTAATAATGCCGTGCGCAACAGAAACATTCACCGAACGAACAGATCCTGTTTGCGGAATATAGATCATACCATCCGCAGCTTCAATCAAGGCATCAGCTAAACCGATTTGTTCTTCTCCAAACAAGAAGACACTTTTCGCAGGCAGTTGAACATCAAAGATACTTGTTAATTCGTATCCAGGTGTATTGTCTACTGCATAAATCGTGTAGCCATCAGCGCGCCAATCAGAAAACAACTTTTCGTAATCTTTAATACGGGCATGCTTAATGTGTTCATAATGTTGGGCACCAACGGCCCCTTTTTTATTCCAACGCTTGGCACCTTCTTCATTTTCAGTATCCATGGGATTATCTGGATTCAAGAAGACAATTTCCTTACCTGAAAAAGCATTATGGTTACGTACGGCCGTCGCTTTATTGAAGTCATGGCTAATATTTTGTAAAACAGTAATCATCTCACCGCGACGTTGGTCAAGTGCTTGCATAATATCTTCATTACTAAGCCCTTTAAAGTCATCCCCTAAATTACGGTAATCAATTGCATTGTTAATATCAATATCACTCATGTCTCTTCCTCATCTCTTAAATAATCAATATCTCATTATAGGCAGGGTCTCCTATTTTTTCAAATAAAAAGCACTGATGTATGAGACATCAGTGCTTTTTATTTATTATGCGATGTAAAGAACTTCTTACCTATAGTAGAAATTAAAACAAATCTAATTGATTTTGGTCTGACATACCTTCCAAGACACCATTTTGGTCAAAGAAGTCCATCAAAGTCTTCGATACACCTCCACGTTGCGCTAAATCTTCCTTAGATAGGAATTCACCTTCAGCACGTGCAGCCATAATACGCTTGGCAACGTTATCACCTAACCCAGGTACCGCGTTAAATGGCGCAATTAATGTTTTACCATCTAGAACCCATTGTTCCGCGTCAGACTTGTACAAATCAACCATATTAAATGTAATACCACGTTCTAATGCTTCGTTAGCTAACTCTAAAACAGTCAGCAAATCTTTATCTTTCGCTGAAGCTTCATTACCCATGCTCTTAATCTCTTGAATCTTCGCCTTCGTAGAATTCATTCCACGGGACATTGACACAATATCAAAGTTCGTTGCACGCACTGAGAAATAAGCGGCGTAATACAACGTTGGGAAGTACACCTTAAAGTAAGCAATACGAAGGGCCATCAAAACATAGGCAGCCGCGTGGGCACGCGGGAACATATACTTAATCTTCAAACAAGATTCAATATACCATTCCGGCACCTTGGCAGCACGCATTTCAACTTGGTATTCATCCGAAATCCCTTTTCCTTTACGCACCTTTTCCATAATTTGAAAGGCGGATTCAGGTTGCATTCCGTAGTTAATCAAGTCGGTCATGATTTTGTCACGGGTTCCGATAACGGTACGAATGTCAGCAGTCCCCTTTTGAATCAGTTCATCCGCATTACCACGCCACACGTCAGTACCGTGTGATAAACCAGAAATCTGTAATAGTTCTCCATAGTTCTTAGGTTGTGTTTCTTCCAACATACCACGAACAAAGGCCGTTCCAAATTCAGGCACTCCTAGTGTTCCCGTTTTTGAGAAAATCTGATTTTCTGTAACACCTAATCCTTCAGTTGTTGTAAACAGACTCATGACACCTGGATCATCCATTGGAATTGTTTGTGGATCAATACCAGACATGTCTTGTAGCGCACGAATCATAGTTGGGTCATCATGCCCCAGAATATCCATTTTCAAGATATTATCGTGAATTGAATGGAAATCAAAGTGAGTCGTCTTCCAAGTAGCATTAACATCATCCGCCGGGAATTGAATTGGTGTGAAATCAAAGATTTCCATATCATCCGGCACAATCAAAATCCCCGCCGGGTGTTGCCCAGTTGTACGCTTTACCCCAGTGGCACCAGATGCTAATCGGTCGATTTCAGCGCCACGTAATTGTAATTCATTTTCACGTTCATATGCCTTTGCATACCCATATGCTGTTTTATCCGCAACTGTCGCAATTGTTCCAGCACGGAATACATTGTTTTCACCAAACAATGACTTCATATAGTTGTGCGCATATGGTTGGTAGTCTCCCGAGAAGTTCAAATCAATATCGGGAACCTTGTTTCCTAAGAATCCAAGGAAAGTTTCAAACGGAATGTTGTGCCCATCCCCAATCAACAAACTACCATCAATTGGACTGTACTTATCCGGCAAATCATATCCAGAGTCGTAAATACGTGGGTCAACAAACTCCACATAATCTCCACCTAAACTACGATAATGTGGCGGCAAGGCATTCACTTCCGTCACCCCAATCAACAAGGCAACTAATGAAGATCCAACGGATCCACGAGATCCAACCAGGTACCCGTCTTTATTTGACTTCGCCACCAAACGTTGTGCCACAAGATAAATAACAGAGAAACCATTATTAATAATTGATTGTAATTCTTGTTCAATACGCGCTTCGATAATTTCAGGCAAAGGATTTCCGTACATTTCACGTGCAGTGTCATACGTTAATTGCTTAATTTCTTCTTCAGCAGTTGGCATATTTGGCGGATAGTTCCCACCTTTAATCGCCTCTACATCCTCAATCATGTCCGCAACTTTACGAGTATTGTCGATAACAACTTGCTTTGCTAAGTCTTCACCCATCCACGCGAAGTCATCCAAGACTTCTTGCGTTGTACGCATATGCAATTCTGGTAATGAATAACGATTCAACGGATTCGCCCCACCTTGTGAGCTAATTAATACCTTACGATAAATATAGTCTTCTGGATTTAGATAATGGACATCCCCTGTTACAACAACAGGCTTATCCAATTGGTCACCAATCTCAACCGCTTGTGTCATCAATTGACGTAAACGCGCTTCATCTTGAATCAACTCCGCTTCAATTGCTGGTACATAGTTAGGTGACGGATGAATTTCTAAGTAGTCATAATACTTGGCTTTTTCTAGTGCTTGCGCCGGTCCTTTTTGAACTAACGCTTCCCAGAATTCACCGGACGTATCACCCGTTCCAATTAACAATCCTTCGCGATACTTATTCAATAATGAACGCGGTACTCGAGGTACACGGAAGAAATATTGTGTATTTGATTCTGATAACAACTTATACAGATTTTTTACACCTGTTTGGTTTTGTACCAAAACCGTTGCTTTATTTGGACGACCATGACGCCATGCGTCATTTTCAGTCATATGATCGTTTAATTGATCAGCTGAAGTAATCCCATATTTCTCCTTAGCTTCAGCTAAGAAGATACGATTCAAATGTCCAGTTGTTTCCGCGTCAAAGATGGCACGGTGATGTTGCTCCAAAAGAACACCAAAATGTTTTGCCAGCGTGTTCAATCGGTATGAACGCATTGTTGGATATAAGAAACGCGCTAACGTCAAAGTGTCAATAACCGGATTTTCAATCAATGGCATCCCATGACGCATAAACCCTTCATTTACAAAGCCCATGTCAAACGTCACATTGTGCCCAACCAAAATAGCATCCCCATAGAATTCATGGAATTCACGAAGTACTTGCTCTTCTGACTTTGACCCTTGGACATCAGCATCCGTAATCGATGTCAAATTAACCGTTGTTTCACTTAACGGGAAACCTGGATCAATGAATTCTGAAAATTCAGCAATGACATTTCCTTTTTGCATGCGAACCGCTGACAATTCAATAATCTTATCGTAAGCCGCTGATAGTCCAGTTGTTTCAATGTCAAAAACAACATATTCAGCATCTTCTAGGTTCGTATTATTTGGATTAAAGACAATTGGTTCTCCATCTTCAACTAAATTGACTTCAATTCCGTAAATCATCTTGATGCCATTCTTTTTTGCCGCAGACGCCGCTTCAGGGAAACCTTGCGCACCAGCTGTATCTGTAATCGCGATTGCATCCATGCCCCACTTAGCAGCTTGCTTCACATAATCACTAATACTGTTGGTTGCATCCATCGTTGACATCAATGTATGTGTCCCCAATTCAACACGCTTTTCTTCACCAGCGTATTCTTCTTGACGACTTGGGTGCTTAACAATTTCCATGTCAAAAGCAGTCATCGTCAAATCACGGGCAAAATCGTCTTGTTGAATCGGTCCACGTACACGTAGCCAAACACCAGGCTTAATGTTATCAAAGAACGCTTCATCAGATTCATCACGAGAAAACTTCTTCACAATAAATGAACTCGTATAGTCAGTCATCTTCAAGTTCAGTAGCTTACGTTCTGATTTTAGTTCTCGAACTTCGGCATCAAACACATATCCTTCAAAAATAACTGAGCGTTCTTCTGAATCAACATCCGCCATTGCCATACGTTCAGCGTCAGCACCAATCTTACGTCCCACAGCATTCGCGTTACCACCAGCACTCTTGCTAGGCGCCTTCTTACGTTGCTTATGTTCTTGTTCAATTTGCACTTTTGCGGTTTCAGCTAATTGTTGATCTTGTTCGGCCACTTTTTGTTTGTGCTCCGCTAAGTTTTCAGCTTCTAAAGCTTCATCTACGCGAATATCAAACGCGTTCGTTAAATTAACCCCTAACTTTGCGTAGGTCTTCAAAATAATAGGCAATCCCGTTGATGCCGCATACTTCGCCCAAACCGCATTACTAAAGACTAGCGTTAACTTGCCATCAATTTCTTGTGGCATAATTTGCCCAAAGGCTTGTCGAAAGGCACCTGGTTCAGCTTGATTTTGTTGTAATACCCAACGCCAGTAATTAATAATTGTCGCATTGTCGGGTTGGTTGGCAATCGTCACTTGAAAATCAGTACCTGCAATCGCTGTAAACGACGTCTGCATACGATTCACAAATTCAGCTGTTTCTGTTACGTCAGGCAAATTCATCCATGACATAAAGAATTGCCACGTGTTTGACTTCTTATGGACAACAACTTTATCCAATGCTGCATTTTCAAAACATGCAGGCACTGACTCAATATTCAATTGTTGTAGTAAAACTTGAAATTGTTCTTGCGCATTCAAAGCCATAAATTTATCTCCTACTAAAAATTTCTATCCCATTATTATACCAACCTCACACCTAAATTACCGTGTTCGTTGGCGTAATTTAAGAAAAAGAAAAACCAGCGCTTCTAACAGCACTGGTTTTATTCTATTTCATAATCTTAGTCGGCGTTTTGTCCTAGCAAAATACGTAATGTATCAACTAATTCATCGGCACGAACTTCGATACCTTCTTCAGCATTACGCAACTTCACTTCAACAATACCTTCACCGGCCTTCTTACCAACTGTCACACGGACTGGCAATCCGATTAGGTCTGAATCAGCAAACTTAACCCCTGGACGTTCGTTACGGTCATCGACCAAAACTTCGTAACCAGCTGCTTCTAGCGCTGTGTTCAAATCATTTGTCAAAGCACCTTGTAGTTCATCAGAGTACTTGATTGGTACCAAGTGAACATCCCACGGTGCAACACTTTGTGGCCAAGCAAATCCAGATTCATCTGCATTTTGTTCCGCAATAGCTGACAATAGACGTGAAACACCGATTCCGTAAGAACCCATGATAACATCTGCTTGACGTCCATTCGCATCAAGAACTTGTGCACCCATTGATTCTGAGTAACGTGTTCCCAACTTAAAGATGTGTCCAATTTCAATTCCACGAGTGAACTTCAAGTGACCCTTACCGTCTACAGCCAAATCACCTTCACGTGCTGTACGCACATCAGCAACTTCATCAACACGGAAATCACGGTTCAAGTTAGCGTTCAAGTAATGGAACCCAGCGTCATTCGCCCCAACAGTCAAGTTGACCATGTCCATTACCCATTCGTCAGCGATGATTTTTACATCTTCACCAACACCAACAGGACCAAGGGAACCAGCTGGCGCTCCTAGCAAAGTCACAACTTCTTCATCAGTTGCCATGCGTAGTTCGTCAGCGTTCAATAGGTTTTGTACCTTAACTTCGTTAACTTCAAAGTCACCACGAATCAAAATCAAAACAGGTTGTTCGTCAGCATACATCACCAATGTCTTAACCAATTGGTCAGGCGTTGTCTTTAGGTATTCTGACAATTCATCAATTGACTTCACTTCTGGTGTAGCAATCTTTTCCAAAGCCACCGCAGGTGCATGTGACTTGTTAGGTGTGTAAAGATCCTTGGCCATTTCCAAGTTCGCTGCGTAGTCAGAGGCATCTGAGTAAGCAATGATATCTTCACCAGCAGCAGCTGGGGCAGAGAATTCCTTAGAATCTGATCCACCCATGGCTCCAGCATCCCCAACAATAACACGGTAGTCTAATCCTACACGATCAAAAATCTTGATGTATGCAGATTCCATTTCATTGTACGCTTGGTTCAAACCTTCTTCATCCACTGAGAATGAGTAGGCATCCTTCATAATAAATTCACGACCACGCAACAAACCAAAACGTGGACGACTTTCATCACGGAACTTCGTTTGAATTTGGTACATTGTCAAAGGCAAACGCTTGTATGACTTGATGTCATCACGAATCAATGTTGTTAGTGTTTCTTCGTGTGTTGGGCCTAAGATCATGTCACGTTCGTGACGGTTCTTCAACTTAAACAAGTTAGGACCGTACGTGTCGTAACGACCTGATTCTTGCCACATTTCAGCCGGCAACAAAACTGGCGCAGCCATTTCAACTGCATCAATTTCTTCCATTTCCTCACGAATAATGGCTGTAATCTTGTTCAAGACACGTTGTGCCAATGGCAAGTATGCAAAAACTCCCGCTGAAACTGGACGAATGTATCCAGCACGAACAAGTAATTGATGCGAAATTACTTCTGCATCAGCTGGTACTTCACGCAGCGTAGGAATAAATACCTTTGATTGCTTCATATCCTCATATCCTCTTTTTCCAAATTCACCAAACAATTTAGCGCTATATAGTTATATATATTACCATATCCTAGCGTACAAAATAGCGTAGAATATCATTTCCCGTCACAGCTAACATCAATAGCACTAAGATAGCGACACCGATTAACGTAATCACTGTTTCAATTTTTTCTGGAACCGGACGGCGAATAATCGCCTCCACCAAATTCAATAACAACTTACCACCATCTAATCCTGGAATTGGCAACAAGTTCATCATCCCTAAGTTAACAGACAACATTGCGACAAATCCCAATAATCCTAACAAACCAAATCCACTAACAGTTTCTGTCGTCTTATAAATCGCAACAGGACCACCCAACTTATCTAGTGAAAAATCTTTGGTCATGTTCAAAATCGCATGCCAGATTTGTGTCACAGATGTGACTGTTGCATTAATGGCATAATTGACGCGTGCAGATACAGATGTATCCATCGCTGGCGTTACACCAATTTGTCCAATTGTCATGCCTTGGATTTCAGTTCCCTTTGGTGTGATTTTAACAGTTTCCGCCTTATCATCACGTACTAATCCTAAGGTAATTTCCTTATCCGGCGCCGCTTGAATAGCTCCTTGGATATCGCCCCACTTCGTCATGTACTTACCATCAACGGAAGTTAATTTATCACCTGATTTCAAACCGGCCGTTGCCGCCGGTGTATTAGGCGCAATCGTATCAACGGTACTTGTTGTGACACCCGGAAGCGCAAATGATAATCCTAAGAACAAAATGATTGTTAACATCAAATTATTGAATGATCCCGCGATGTTAATTAAAGCACGTTGCCATAGCTTCGCAGATTCCACCAATGTATCTCGTGGTGCAACCAAGACTGCAGTTCCATCTGTTTCAATAATTGTTGCGTCATGGTCAACTGTATAGCGTGTTAATTCTTCTGATTCCATGTCACGATATCCTTCGATATACATCTCATCAACTAAATCAAAACGATTAACAACTAACGGTTGTCCAACAAATAAATCTGCTTCGCGAGATGCATTAATTTTCTTAACAATGCCATCTTCTAAAGCTAACGTGACTGTCATACCTGCTTGTAAACTGTCTTGATCATCCAATTGGCTAGCTAAACGAACATAACCACCCAAGGGTAAAACGCGAACGGTGTATGTTGTCCCGTTTCGTTGCTTTTGAAATAGCTTTGGTCCCATCCCCACAGCGAATTCACGAACACGAACGCCCGCTTTCTTCGCAACATAAAAGTGACCAAATTCGTGTACGACCACAATCAGTCCAAATACAAAAATAAACGCAATAAATGCTTGCATACTTTCCCCCATCATTGTTTATCTCAAATTATAAAAAAAGACACCGACTAAATGTCGATGTCTAAACCTGCTTAAAATCCACCCAACAAGTAGAATACAGGGAATGCGATCAACATTGAATCAAAGCGATCTAGAATTCCACCATGACCTGGCAAAATATCTCCTGAATCTTTCACTTTGTAGAAACGCTTCAAAGCTGATTCAATTAAATCACCGAATTGTCCTGCAACAGATACAATTAACGCAATACCGACCATTGTTAACCAACCATATTGTTGTGGGAAGAAAATTAGATAAACAGCCGCAAACAATACCGCTGCAACTGTTCCTCCAATTGACCCTTCCCATGTCTTATTAGGACTGATGTTTGGTGCTAACTTGTTCTTCCCAATCTTACGTCCAACCATGTATGCACCTGAGTCAGTAATCCATACAATCATCAAAACGAAGAAGATTGTTGAAATCCCTGCCAAACGCGCTTGGGCAAATGCATGGAATCCCATTCCCACATACATCATTGCTAGTGTGAATACTCCAGCATCTTCAAAGCTGAACTTATTCTTAGCAATTACTGTATGGAATAGCATTAGGACAACAAAGACATACATCAACGTTGTTCCTTGTAGCGCAACTGGCAAATGCCAGTCTTGCCATACTGTTGTTGGTAAAGTCAAAACGACAGCTCCCACCATCGCAAGAATTGCACCAAAGTCTACCAAAAGCGTACGACGCATACGTACAATTTCACTTGTGGCTACCAAAGCTAACACTGCTGCTAACCCTTGAATCCACCATCCCCCAAGCAATACAAGCGGCACAAAAATTGCTAACGCCACTGTTGCTGTAATAACACGTGTTTTCATGTTTAATCCTACCTCAAATTATTTTTTATCACTCTTATTTTCAGCTAGTCCACCAAAACGACGATCACGCCCTTGGTAAATCATCATCGCCTCTTCAAACACCGCTGGTGTAAATTCTGGCCAATGTTGGTCCATGAACACAAATTCCGCATAGGCCAATTGCCAGATTAAGAAATTAGACAAACGTTGTTCACCACTAGTACGAATCAACAATTCTGGATCAGCATATTCACCCAAAGGTGCAGTCATCATTGATGCTGAAACTGTTTCTTCTGTAATTTCATCAACAGTCATTTCACCAGTTACCACACGTTGTGCCAATTCTTGTACACCAGTTGTGATTTCTGCGCGACCACCGTAATTCAACGCAAAGTTCAATACCATCCCCGTGTTATTAGCCGTTTGTGCGACAGCATCATTAACAGCACGTTGTGTGTCTTCAGGTAATTGATCAATATATCCCATCACTTGCACACGAACATTTTGCGCAATCAACTCTGGTACAAAAGTGTCGAAAAACTTACCTGGTAATTGCATCAAAAAGCCAACTTCTTTTTCTGGACGCTTCCAATTTTCTGTTGAAAAAGCGTACAGTGTCAAAACTTTAACGCCTAATTGACTTGCAGACTTCGTAATTTCTTTTACAACTTCCATCCCGCGTTGATGTCCTGCAATACGCGGCATACTACGTTGCTTGGCCCAGCGACCATTCCCATCCATGATAATCGCGACGTGATTTGGAATACGTTCCATATCTAACTCAACCGCTACCGGGGCTTGTTTCTTCTGTGTCCATTTAAATAGCACGATATTTGCTCCTTCACACTGAACCCGCTGGATTCGTTTTCAATCTTTTAATTATACTACATATTCTCAGTTCACTCTTAAAAATCCCTAAGAATTCAACAGGTTATATAACTTAGAAAGGCGCTAGGTCCTTTGACCCAACGCCTCTCTACTCAACTATGCAGTTTATTTATCGTACTTTCCTGCCAAAATAGCTTCCATTGTTTCAATAACACCGTTGTTATTGTTATCATTCAAAGCCTTTTCAGGAATCTTGTTTAACATAAATTCTTCAGCGTTTGGCATCACAAATCCAAGCCCAACGTAATTTAGCATTTCTAAGTCATTACCATTGTCACCAAAGGCAGCCATCTCTTCAGGCTTGATATCCCAAGCCTTCGCCAATTCAGCCAATCCTTGTGCTTTATTAACATTTCCTGCCAACACGTCAACTGATCCAAATCCAGAACCAGTGATGTGGGCTGTATCCCCAAAGGCTTCACGAAGTTTCACAATGTATTCATACACGTCAGCCCCTTCATCCCAGTTAAATGATACACGGTAGATATCGTCATCAATATCCTTGAACTTTTCTACTTGGTAGACATTTGGATAGAACATCTTCGCATGTGCAATCATTTCTGGTGTTGCATGGTTTGATACATAGGCACCTTTAACACCTGACAACACAATAATGTTACCTGAAACACCGTATACACTCTTGTTCCAATCAATGACATCAGCAATTTTTTCAGGTGACAAAACGCCTTCGTACAAGACCTTGTTGTCATGAATTACAAATGCCCCATTGTCACTGACATACGTAATACGATCAGCACCAACTGGTGCAAAGTAATTACGCAATTGTTCGTATTGGTTACCACTGGCAGTAACAAACTTCATGCCGCGTGCTTCCATTTCTGTCAAAACAGCATCGAAACGTGCAACATCGTAGTTACGGTCATCTGGCAAAAATGTCCCATCCATATCTGTGGCAATTAATTTAATAGTCATTTATCCTATCCCTACTTTCCTAATTTTAAAATTATGTATTTGTTGAATAATTCCCAATTCAAACGATTCGTTGATTAGAATTATATCAAAACCAACCGGTTTACGCGAAATTTGATACAATATTAACAGCAACTTATAAAACACGTGCTAATTAAACATTTTAAGCAGGGGACTTAACATGGATCAAGAATATGAAGAACGGCTTTCCCGTTTGAATCGTCTAAACGACATCACCGCGGAGCCAACACCATCACATCCAAAACAACCACAAAAACCAACAAAAAAACGCGCTACTAAATTTACTAAAGCCGCTGCAATTACTTTGGTGATTTCTATCATCTCGCAATTAGCGATTTGGTGGGTGTACCCACTAATTTATTCACGTAATCTCGCCGGTGGTCAATGGCAACAAAATCCACTATTCGTCATCTATACGATTTTATTAGCCATTGCGGTCTATTTTACAATTGGTCAAAGCCGCTATAAAATCAGCACTTTTGCCATTGTATTAATACCCGTCGCGTTTTTATATTTCCTATATCAACAAATGACGGGACAACAAGTCGCCTTACTAAGTTTATTACCCGTTACCTTAATTCTAATCAATATTCATTATTTCAACCTAAAAAATATCGTTGGTTTGAACTTATATGCCGCAATTGCGACTTTATCTGTTCCAGTTGCCATCTTTTATCAACAAAACACTTTTCTGACGATTCCGTTTATCTACAGTTTACTACCTTTGTTCTTTTCATATTTGTACTACACGGCTAGTATCTTCATCACCAATACCCGCCATAAGCGTATTGCATCGTTAATCTTCGGTGTTATTTTGATGATTATTGTTCTAACATTGCCTTGGAACATTTGGACATTGTTAGCGGTTATCTTGATTGTCTTTACTTGGCTAATCTTAATCAATCTAACCATCAAAACTGAATACATGTTTGGCATTTTATCTGCGCTACAAGCCATTACAATTTTAGCGATTTTCTTACAACAGAAATAAGCCTAACATCATCAAAAAACGACTGATATTGAATATCAGTCGTTTTTTATTTATGGCATTATTTTTGTTCACGCAGATGGACTACAAATCTTCACGTTCCGCTTTTAATGCTTCAAATTTTTGTGCCATCGTTGGATTGTTCTTAGTTAACTTCTTAATATCAACCTTATCAATCTTCGTTTCAGCGACCCCTAGGTTCTTCATCGCTTTACGCAATTCATCACGTGCAGTCGTCAACTTCTTGATGCTATCATCTAAGTTTTTATCTAGCTTTTCTAGATTCCCATTAAAGTTCTTAGCTGTTACACCAAAGTTATCCTTAAAGGCCATCAATTCAGCTTCGAAGTTAGAGATATCAATGTTTTGTTCTTGCATCATTTCTAGGTCTTTTTTGTAACCGACACTATTTAAGGCTGCATTACGTAGAATACCAATCACTTGCAAGAAGAACTGTGGACGGATGACGTACATCTTCTCGTATTCGTACACTTGGACGATTCCAGTATTGTAGTAGTCACTATCTGCTTCCAACATTGAAACTAGCACGGCATATTCCGTCCCCTTTTCGCGGCGGTCCTTATCTAGCTCTTTAAAGAACGCTGAGTTAGGCTTTTTCGCTACTGTTGCGTCCGCTTCATTCTTCATGTCGAACATAATACTAATAAATTCCGTCCCGTCAATTGAATCACGGAAGATGAAGTCTCCCTTTGATCCAGATGCTTTAGAAACTTCATTATCCTTTTCAAAATAAGCATTTGGGAAGGCTGTCATACGAATCTTGTTAAATTCATCCATCGCATATTGTTCTAGACTTTCACCAATATCTTTAGTTGATTGGCGTGCTTTAAAGTCACGATAGAACTCTACTTGTTCATTGGCTTTTTCTAACTCTAGCGCAAACTTACCTTCAACTTCTTTTTTCACTAATTCTTTTTCTTGGTCTTTAATTTGCAATTGACCTTTTAGTTCCGTCACTTCTTGCGTAGACGCCGCAATCGCTTGTTGCTTCTCCGCATCTTTTTCTAACGCTTGTTCTTTTAATTGTGCCTTCAGCGTTGTAATTTCTTGTTGTTGTTCATTCATCGCCTTTTGTTGCGCAGCTTCTTGTTCCAACAACTTCGTCTTCAAGGCAGCTTCATTAGATTCTGTTAGTCCATCTAACTTCATATGCAATGATTCAACTTCTTGCGCACGTTTATTTAAGTCGGCTTCAAATTCAATTTGCGCTTTCGCCAATGCAGCCTTCATACGTTCTTCCGCAACGATCTCTTGTTGCTTTTGCCAAGCATCTTGATCTTTTTTACTTTGTTCTTCGACCATCGTTTGAATATTAGCTGAAATAACTGATGTATCAATATTTTGTTCTTCAGTTAAATCAATCACATCCCCAATTTTAGCGTCTTGATCTAACACCAATTCATTTTGTGATTGAATATGAAACTTCACTTTCGCCATCATTATTCCTCCTATAACTCGTATAGTATATTCCCAAGTAATTAAAAAGTTATTTAATAAAAATTGTTCGCCAAGATATATTCGGATCTAATTTCGACCAAAATCCGTCATTATCAGAATCTTCATTCATGTAATGTAACTCTTCATTTATCTTCATAACATGAACTAATATTACTAATAAGGCTACCAAATAATCCCTATGGTACACGCCATCCTCGGCTATTTTATCATGTCCATACCCATTACGAATCGCTAAAGAGTTATCAAACATTTTGTTATTTAACATGTAATTCAAAAAGTTTTGTTCAGGCTTTGAATACAGAGCACTTTCCATAAAGATTAGATTTTCATCACACATTGTATGGTACATATCTTGATAATAATTTGGTAAATTTATTTTTTCTTCTAATGCTCGTTTATTTATGACTTCATACATCCATAGTTGTTCGAAAAGATATATTTGTAATTTCTGTCGGTCAGTCATGCTTATTTTGTTCTGCGCGTCTAATGTTACTACATCCAGATCCAATAAGTCACTGATTCCGGTTTGTTGATGTGCATGAAAATCCGCTATTGCGAGATTGTGATTATCTATTAACTCCACAAAAGAAGGCGCATTAATCTTCTTATTAATATAATGTAAAGGAGATTGATCCGAAAATAACATTCGTAATATAGGCTTCAATTTATCACTTGCATATATATACTTATCTTCAACTACGCTAGAGATTTCTGAAAAATTGGGTGTATTTTCAAATTCCAACATTTCCAGGTCTATCTCCTTATTTCGAACCCATAAACACCACTGTTTTCTAATATTTTCTTCAATAGGAAATAGTGCTTTATTTCTGTTTTTATACGTACCTTCTGTCGGAATATCTAACGGAAGCCACTTCATCCCTTCGGCTTCTGTATATTCACTAAAAAAATACTCTAAAACATTTTCAAGCGAGCTGTCTTTCTCTATCAGCGTAGACTGAATAATTTCTAGTTGAAGCAACACCAGTTCCAATTTCATTTTAAAAGCACCAGTGTCATTGTAATATCTCTTCGATTTAGTTGTCAGTATTTCTATTAGTGGACTACTTTCGATGTTAGGAAATGATGATAAATTCAAAATTCGATTCGGAGTCCATAATCCCTCAAGATAGTATAAAACGTTCAAGATTGTTGGATTATCATTTTGATTTGTACTTATCGCATCTTTATCTAAAAAGAATTTTATTTCGTCCGCTTGCCTATATTCAACCCAATCAGTATACACATTAAACCCGATCTTTGTGATATGCCCGTGTGCCATTAATTCAGAATTCAAATTTTCTATTCGTTTTTTTAATTTCAATCTTCGTTTTGACGTCAAATTAAGATATCCTGTAATACCTTCAGGTATATATTGGACTACTTCTAACAAACTACCATTGGGATGATCCGAGTCTATATACAGATCTAACATACTAGAATACTCTTCTTTAGTAATATTATCTGGAAAATAATTCACACTCTTAGAATCTGTAAAATTATTAATCAAGTATTCAATATTACCGTTATCAGACAACATGATCGTTTTTATTGTTTCCGGATATTTTGTCACAACGTTTTTATATTTTATCCACGGTAATAAAGAACGTACCTTATACTTCTCAAACAGATGTAGCATCTCCGCATCACTAACTTTTAACTGATCACTGAATTGATTAACCAAATATACAAGCTCATCTACATATTGATATGATTTATCATTATCTTCAAAGACACATCCAAATGTTTCGTTCATGACATCAGTATCAACCTGATTAATCCATATATAGATGCTTGATTTTATGGATGACACCATTTCATTTAATTCAGAGTTATTTTTCTGCTTTAGAAGAGATGTTTCCATGATAAATGTAATTAATTCTAGTATATCTACTGACGTTTTCTCTTTTTTCAAAAGCCCTTGCAAACGTCCAATGATGTCACTATCTTTCCAAGTAACACTATCATATCTGGTGAATCGATCTATATAGTCCATAATTATTACCTCTCACTCAAAACAGCTATCCCTCAAAAATACATTTTCATAAATTGATTACCCTTCCGCCATTATACCAGCTTACAAAAAAAGACTCGCCATGATGACGAGTCTTTTCTGATTTTGTATTTTATGGTTGTAATGACAAAACATAAACTGAACCCAAGTTACGGAAATGATTCTTGTAATCCATT
This sequence comes from Weissella tructae, assembly GCF_000732905.1. Classification (NCBI taxonomy): domain Bacteria; kingdom Bacillati; phylum Bacillota; class Bacilli; order Lactobacillales; family Lactobacillaceae; genus Weissella; species Weissella tructae. The sequence goes on along the minus strand of NZ_CP007588.1, from coordinate 145,247 downwards.
CCATATCCAACTAAGAATTCATTTGGTACCTTCGCCCCAACGAAGTCGGGGGTAACGCCACCATCACTAATATCATCACGCTTATCTACCGCAACCGCAACATAGACTTTCTTAGCACCACGGCGTTCAAAATCGGCTTTTAGATACTTCAATGTTAGTCCCGTATCCACAACTTCATCTAAAATCACAACCGTTTTCCCAGCTAAGTTCGTCTTAATATCGCGTTGAATGGTAATGTGTCCCGTTGACGAATCACCGACATAGCTAGAAACATCGATGTAGTCCATATCAACATCCCGGTCCATGGCACGAAGAACATCGGCCATGAATACATACGCACCCTTCATCACTCCGACAAAGACAGGACGTTCAACGTCTGCCAATTCCGTGTTCATTTCAGCTGCAACACGGTCAACCATCGTCGCAATTTCTTCCGGCGTTAGAACAACACGTTCTAATGTCATCTTTTCCATCTGATTAACCTTCGTTCCAGATGTCGAACAAAACAATTGTTTGTTCGTTTGAAGGACCAACTGCGAATGTGTACAAAGGCACACCAATCAATTCTTCAACACGCTTCAAGTACTTTTGTGCGTTTTCTGGCAAAGCATCACGTGACTTGATGTCAGTGATATCTTCATCCCATCCAGGTAGTTCTTCGTAAACTGGCTTAGCACGACGCACTTCAGCCAAACTTGCTGGGTAGTGGTCAATGCGCTTTCCATCAAGTTCGTAACCAACCGCAATCTTCAATGTTGGCAATCCAGACAATACGTCCAATGAGTTCAATGACAAGTGTGTGAAGCCACCAATACGTGATGCATGGCGCAATACAACTGTGTCCAACCAACCGATACGACGTGGACGCTTTGTCACAACACCATATTCATGTCCGATTTCACGGATACGTTCACCTGTTTCATCAAACAATTCTGTTGGGAATGGTCCATCACCAACACGTGATGTGTAGGCCTTGGCCACACCAACAACTGAATCAATCTTAGTAGGTCCGATTCCGGCTCCGATTGTCGCTCCACCACCAACTGGTGATGATGATGTGACATATGGGTATGTTCCGTGATCGATGTCCAACATAGCCCCTTGTGCTCCTTCAAGCAAAACTTGCTTGTCAGCGTCCAAGTAGTCGTTCACGATAACTGTTGTATCAGTAATGTAAGGCTTCAATGTTTGTCCGTATTGTGCAAACTCTGTTACCAATTCTTCCAAATCTAGTGGTGCTTCACCGTAGATCTTTTCTAGAATTTCGTTCTTTTCAGCCAATACAGTTGTCAAACGTTCACGCAAAACTTCTTCATCTAGCAAGTCAACAACACGAATTCCTGTACGGGCAGCCTTGTCCATGTAGGCAGGTCCAATTCCACGACCAGTTGTTCCAATCTTACCGTCACCCTTCTTGGCGTCAGCAAGGCGATCAATCAACATGTGGTATGGGAAAATAACATGCGCACGGTCTGAAATACGTAGGTTTTCAGTTGTAATTCCTTCAACTTGGATGCTTGCCAATTCTTCAAGCAACGCCTTAGGGTTAACAACTGATCCGTTTCCAATAACCGCTAGACGTTCTGGGTTAAAGATACCTGATGGTACCGCTGAAAGTTCGAACTTCTTACCGTCCACATAAATTGTGTGTCCAGCATTGTTACCACCTTGGTAACGAACGACCATATCAGCGTCCTTCGCGATAAAGTTCGTAATCTTACCCTTACCTTCGTCACCCCATTGACTACCAACAACTACAATACCTGCCATGATTCTCTCCTCTGTTTCTCATCAAAATTGATTATAAATCACTAAAACACGAACATTAACTCTTAAATCGTTAATTTCATTCTAACAATAAAGAAAATATTTTTCAAGCAGTAAAACGTTTAAAGTTCGCATAAATAGCTAAATTGTATTTTTCTTAATATTCAATGTTCGTGTTTTAAAGTTGACTTATGGTTTCCATTTACCTACACTGTGGGTGTTACCGCATTTTAGAATAGGTTCACCTGGAGGAAACCATGCAGGCTATACGTACTTTTTTTAATTTTGATGAACTAAACACGAACTTTACGAGAGAATCTATTGCTGGATTAACCACATTCGTGTCAATGTTATACATACTTTTCGTGAACCCCAGCGTGCTTGGGGCCGCTGGTATGGACCAAGGTGCCGTGTTTACCGCTACTGGTATTACTGCGGCTGTAGCAACCATCTTCATGGGAGTTGTTGCTAAATATCCTATCGCGATTGCTCCTGGATTGGGTGTAAATGCATTTTTCGCCTACTCAGTTGTGCTTGGAATGGGAATCCCTTGGGAAACTGCCCTAGCAGGTGTGCTAGTCGCAGCGATTATCTTCTTGATTCTAACGTGTTTCAAGATTCGTGAAACAATCATCAATGCCATTCCCGAAAATCTAAAAGCAGCGATTGCTGCCGGAATCGGATTGTTCATTACATTCATCGGATTAGTTAATGCCGGTATTGTTGTTAACAATGATGCCACATTGGTTGGTTTGGGAAATTTAACTGAACCAACCACACTATTGGCTATCTTCGGTGTGATTCTAACATTCGTTTTGATGTCACGTAATGTTCCTGCTGCGATCTTCATCGGAATGCTAGCAACAGCTATCCTAGGAATGTTCACTGGTTTGATCAGCGTACCTCATTCAGTTGTTGCCGGTGTACCATCACTTGCACCAACATTTGGAGTTGCTATCCAACATTTGGGTGATATTAATAGCTTGCAACTTCTAACAGTTGTTTTGACATTTTTGATCGTAACATTCTTTGACACAGCCGGAACAATGATTGGGTTGGCAACACAAGCTGGCTTCATGAAGGATGGTAAGATGCCACGCGCCGGCAAGGCATTGTTCTCTGATGCCCTTGGAATGACTGCTGGTGCTGTCTTAGGAACATCACCAACTTCAACATATGTTGAATCATCTGCTGGAATCGCTGTTGGTGGCCGTTCAGGATTTACGTCTGTTGTAACAGGAATTCTATTCTTGTTCGCCCTATTCTTCTCACCATTGCTAGCCGTCATTACAACACAAGTAACTGCTGCGGCATTGATCGTGGTTGGAATTCTAATGGCTGGTAGCTTACGTGATATCGAATGGGATGATTTCGCCATTGCTGCACCAGCATTTGTTATTATCGTTGGAATGCCTCTAACGTACTCAATTTGTGATGGAATTGCATTAGGATTCATGCTTTACCCAATCATGATGATTGCGACAAAGCGCGCTAAGCAAGTTCATCCATTGATGTATATCTTAGCGATTATCTTCTTCGCATTTATTTTCTTGATTAATCACTAAGCAATGAAAAAAGGCTAGTCAACTGACTAGCCTTTTTTCTATGTCCTTTACATCTGATTATGTTTATACTAAAGACATATTATCTATTCCTACAGGAGTTATATATTTGACACACTTAGCAAAAATAATTACTCACCCCTATTTCAAACGGATACAAGTAGCTGGATATATCGCGCTATTTGGCGCTATACTACTACAAGCAAAAAATCCGTATGCTATATTAATCCCCGCTTTTACTATTGCCATACTTAAACTCACGGCATTACTACACCTACTGCTAAAGGGCTGGCAAACACTAAAACACAATCTGAAGCATATTCATGACTAAAGAAAAATAGACTGTTACACCATCTTCATCGTGTAACAGTCTATTTTTTTAGTTCAAAGAACGTGTTGATTCTTTTTCCGCAAATTCAGCCTTTAGGGTAGCTTGTTCTTGACGGTATGTGTTAATCGTTTGTTTTAGAATACCTGGCACCAATGGTTCCAATGCATCCGCTAAGACTTGCATCGCCTTAGGATAATCAAATTCACTTTCGTAGTAATGCTTTGCCATCCCAGTTGCTTGTTCTAGCGTTTCATTCTCTGGGAATGTAGAAGCCTTACGAACTAATCGTTCAGTCACTGTTGCCGCTTCAATCAAATCATTTGTTGCTTCATCAAGCGTATCTAGATCCGCTGCTACAACACTTAATTGACGTTGAATATCATCTAAATCAACGCGGTTCAGTTGCAATTGCTTTTCCACACGGCTTAATTCATCAGTCACCACATAGAATTGATCCATGTAACTCTTAGGTACACCCGCCAACGCTTGACGCTCAACAGAACGTTGGATTTGGCGCATCTTTTCTTGTAAACGTACCAAGCGATCACGTTCTTGCTTCAAAAGTAATGGTAGTTCCTTAAATTCATGGAGCATAGCGACTTGCGCTTCTTCAATCTTTTCAAGGTCAGCATGCATCGCTGCTTGTGGTCCTAATAAGCTTGAATACACAACATCTTTTGCCTTGATCGCTTTACGCATCGCGCGCAATGCTGTATCCACATTCAATAGTTCAGACTTCCAGCCACGCACTTGTGCAGCTTCACTCTTAGTGAAAATGAAGTCTTGTGATAGACGGTCAATTTCGATTTCTAATTCATGGTTCAACTTGTGATCATGACGAGCGTATTCGCCCAATTGTTGATCATCTGATACGACTTGTTGTGAGGCATCAAATTCTGCTTCAAACAAGGCATATAGCGTATCAATCTTTTCAGCTGTTTGGTCAATCGCTTCTGAAGTTGCACGTTGTTGGAGATTGCTTAATGCAGTTACACCAACTTGGCGTGACTTTTCGATATCACTCAATTCTGTATCAACGTCAATGTTGAACTTAAATCCAGTTCCCAACATGTGTTGGTACCCTTCATGTAATTCAGTTAATTGATCAGGCATAACCTCTTCTAGCGTATGGACTAATGCTGGTAATTGTTGCATACGTTGTTCTAGTTGCGTCGTCTCCATACCTAGCGTTTCGTATACTTGTGCCGCAGCAGCATGATCACCTTCTTCAGTTAAACGCGCAAATTCATTAAAATCTTCTTCCAATGAGTCCAACACATTTTCCAATTCAGGTAAGGCTGGTCCATATTGTTCACGTTCAGACAACAATTGCGTACGAACAGCTTGATACTTACCTTCCAAGTCAGCTACAGCTTTCTTATGTGCAATATCTAATTGTTCTAAGTCACTCAATCCTTGATTCACGATATCGATTGTTGCTTCTGCTTCACGGATTGTATTTTGCAAACGACGCAAACTTTGCGCTGACTTCACAAAATTTAAACCACGTGATTCATACACGACAGCATTCCCTAAATCATCGATTTCTGCGAAACCTTCTGTCTCTAACGTGACATATTTACGTTCCAAAATTTCAAATTGGCGTAATGATTGTCCAGTCAAACTCATCTGACGTCCTTTTACCAAGCGATCACGCATGGGAATGGTCATCAATTTTTCTTTACGCACAATTAAATCCGCAACTTTACGCTTCGTCACGTATTGCGCCAAAAAAATGATTAAATAAATTGCTGCAGATACAACAATTAGGCCGATTACGATATGTCCAATTTGTGTCATACTCAGTCACATTCTGATGGTCTCAAAACCACCTAACTCCCTTTGTCCAGACTTTATTAACTCTAGATTATCACGCCTATCAATTTCATGCTTGTTTTTACCGTTTCTTTTAGGTTTACTTGTCTTTCTTTACTTTTTTTTAATGGATTGGTTTTTAAAATAGTCTCATCTCTCACACATTTTTAAACATTTCCATACAGAAAGACCCGTAAACAAGAAATATTACATACTAAAAGTAATAGACATATATTTGATATAAATGTGTATACCAATAAAGATAGACAAATCCGTTCATTAATCTTTTTTCTATGTTTTTGGACAAACAAAAAAGCCCCAAGTACGAGACTTGAGACTTTTTGTACGACGCATCGTGATAATAAAAATTATCCCAACTTGTTGTAGTATTCAACGATCAATGATTCATTGTAATCGTTGTCTAGTTCTGAACGTTCTGGCAAACGTACCAATGAACCAGTCATTGTGTCGCGGTTAAATTCAACGAATGGCAAAGTTCCAGCTTGGGCATCCAATGATGCAACCAAGTGAACGTTGTTACGTGACTTTTCGCGAACTGAGATTTCTTGACCTACAGCAACTTCGTATGAAGCAATGTCAACACGCTTTCCATCTACCAAGATGTGACCGTGGTTAACAAGTTGACGCGCTTGTTGGCGAGTAGATGCCAATCCCAAACGGTAAACCATGTTGTCCAAACGACGTTCCAACAAGATCATGAAGTTTTCACCGTGTGTTCCTTGACGAACACGACCGGCCTTGTTGAACAAGTTGTGGAATTGACGTTCAGTCAAACCGTACGTGAAACGTACCTTTTGCTTTTCAGCCAATTGAATTCCGTAATCAGATAGCTTGCTACGGCGTCCATTTCCTTGATCTCCAGGTGCGTATGGGCGACGTGCAAGTTCCTTACCTGTACCTGACAATGATACGCCAAGACGACGTGACAAACGGTACTTTGGTCCAGTATAACGTGACATGTAAATGTCCTCCAGAATTTATATTTTTGTTGAATTCTAGGAGAATTACCTCACATTCGTGCAATTTATCCTAACTTTCACCGCTGCAGCGCGGGTACTAGCTTTTTCACTGCCATAAATTTGAAACAGGTCGATAAATTGTTGACGAGCTTGCGGGTAATCCGCTGCAGTTTTCAACACTTTCATTATCATAGCAAAATAGCGTAAATCATGCAAGCAAGAATTAACGCTCCAAATAAAACTCGAAACGCGACCCAACATATTGGGTACGCACATATTCAAATGGTTCATCATTTTGTGCAAATGTTGTCTGACGTAGTACCAAAACTGGATCACTACGCTTAATATCCAACAAGTCTGCAACACGTTCAGTAACAGCGGCGGCAGTCACTGTTTGACGGGCATAATTGACATGTAAATCACGTTCAACTTCTAGTGTGTGATACAAAGAATTTGAAAGTGATTCACGAGATAGTCCGCGTACCAAACGAGCTGGAATAGCTGCGACTTCAAAAGCGATGGGTTCGTCATTACCATAACGAACACGTTCCATACGAAGGACATTATCGCCTTCATTCATATTTAAACGCTTTTGTTCTGACGCAGTTGCTTGACCAATGTGATAACTGATTGTCTTTGTCGTGGCGACCTTACCAATAGCTGCCATTAAATCAGTAAATGATGTTAGTCCATTCAAAGTTTCTTGCACTTTTTGTTCGGCAACATAAGTTCCTGAACCCACACGGCGTTCAAGTACTCCTTCATCTACTAATAACATCACTGCTTGACGTAATGTCATACGTGACACATCAAATTGATCAGCCAATTCACGTTCTGACGGAATTTTATCTCCTGCTTGCCAACGGCCAGCATCAATAGCTTCACGAATATCATCGTGAATTTGAACATAAACTGGAGCTTTCATTAAATCATTTCTCCTTTAGGTGCATCAGCCTTAGTAAAGCGACGCCCTAGACTGTAAGTTGCATCCAAGTTAGAGAAATCAGCATTGAACACGTTAAAGTCAGCATCCTTACCGACTTGCAAGGCACCCTTTTGTGTCAAACCGAATTCTTCAGCTTGGTTAACTGATGACATCTTAACTGCTTCATGCACACTAGCCCCTGTGAAGGCCATAATGTTACGGAAAGCATCGTCAAATTCAAGTACTGAACCAGCTAAAGTTCCGTCTTCAAGACGTGCTTGCTTGTCAGCAACCCAAACCTTTTGTCCACCTAATTCAGATTCACCATCCCCAAGTCCCTTGGCGCGCATTGAATCTGTAATCAAATCAATACGGTCAGCAGACTTCATTTGGTAAGCTAGCTTCACCATGTCAGGCTTGATGTGGAATCCATCGACGATCATTTCGGCACGCACACTGTTTTCCAACATCGCATGTCCGGCCACACCTGGTTCACGGTGACTCATTGGACGTTGCGCATTGTACAAGTGTGTAATGTGACTTGCCTTTGATTCATTTTGCAAGAATTCGCGAGTTGCATTTGAATGTCCCACTGAACCAATAATGTTGTTTTCCAACAAGTAGCTTTCAAAGGCCGCTAGATCATCCGCTTGTTCTGGTGCGTACGTAATCAAACGCACACGGTCCCCAGACATGTGGTGCCACTTTTCAACCAATTCAACTGAAGGGGCAATAATGTATTGTTCTGGTTGTGCACCCTTGTAGTGTGGGTTGATAAATGGCCCTTCCAAATGAACCCCAACGATTGATGGTTCTTCTTGCGCTGCTTCATTAATCGCCAACATTGCTTGATCAATGTTTTCAACAGCTTGTGTCATTGTTGTTGGAAATACTGACGTGATTCCTTCAGTAATTTGCCCATGTGCCATATTCACGATGTCAGATGCTTTCCCATCCATTGTATCGAAACCGTATGCACCGTGTGCATGCACATCAACGAATCCTGGCACAACCACTTGACGATCACCACGTGTTACATCATCAGATGCAAGCGGTACGAACGCCTTCATACTTCCCATAGCTTCAATTGTTGTATCAAAACGAATAAACCCATCCTTGATAACTGGATTTTCTTCATCACCTGTATAGATGGCTACATGTGTTAAGACCTTACTCATTTCCTCTACCTCCGCATAATTGGTTAGTAACTGTAACTTATACTTTTATTATATATGGTATAGTCCAATTTTTCCAGTACAAAGACCCCAGACGTAAAAAAAGACCTACTTTTGAACAGTAGATCTTCCTTTTATTAAATTAATCAGCTGACAATGCATCGATTGGATTCAACTTTGCCGCACGACGTGCTGGCAACAACGCTGCCAAGAACGCAATGATTAGTGCCAGAATAAAGGTTGAAACCACATTTCCCACACCAATTTGAATCATATTGAATTGCGCAATATTATATAGCACCTTATTCATCACTGAACCTAATCCAAAGGCTAATCCAGTCGCCAAAGTCGCGGCCATTAGTCCCATCATGATTGATTCACTTGTAAACAAGCGACGAATATCGCGCTTTGATTCACCAAGTGCACGCAAGATACCAATTTCCTTAGTACGTTCCGCCACTGACATGTACATCGTGACGATAATCATCAACGCTGAAACAATTAGTGAAATACCGGCAATCATCGCCAAAACATTCGTTGCTAGGTCAACAAAGACGTTAACTGTTGATAATAGTGTTCCCACTGTAATAACAGTGTACACGGCCTTACCATCAACCTTGATGTTTTCAATGTCCTTTTGGATTGTTTCAACATCATCACGTGAGTTGGCTTGCATACCCACGAATGCTGGTTCAGATGCTGCGCCAGCATCCTTCAAAATCTTTGCCATTGTATCTGCTTGCATCGCATTCACAGCACCTTGTTCATTCTCAGTAATCCCTGAGATTTTCACATCATGCTCAACAATGACTGGTAGTCCATCCTTATCTGCGGTCGTAAACGTTACCTTAACCGTCTTACCGATAACAGACTTCCAATCCTTCTTATCAACACGTTCAGCAACAGTCTTCTTATCAACGACCATTTCATTTGCTTGTGCCGGCTTTCCCGCCACAATCATGTCTTCATTGTATTGTGACGTCCAGCTACGAATGCTAGACATATTTACTGCCTTCTCAGTCAAGCCAGACATTTGCGCGCCTTGGAATTCATATCCCGCTTCAACACTATTTACATTTTTGATTTTCTTCAAATCATCAACTTGCTTGTCTGACATCCCCATACTGCTCATATCAAAGTTGGCCGGATCAATATTTTGATCATCGACTGCTTTCATAACTGTAATCGCTTGTGGATTAACGAGTGAATTCACTTGATCATTAATATATGACTTCACCCCGTTACCCAATCCACCAAATAGAATTACCGCGAACAACCCAATCGCCGTTCCAATAATAATCAATGAGTTTTTACCAAATGTACGCCATAGATGCTTCCATGAACTACGCAAGCTATCCATATAACGTAGTGGCTTAGACGTAAAGGCTTTTTCCGTTGGTTCAGCTGGTACTTCATAAGGGCGAACAATATCATCACTCGCAATCTTACCATCGACCAAACGAACAATACGGGTTCCATTATCCGCAACATCTTGTGAGTGCGTCACGGTAATCACTAACTTACCTTGTTTCGCAATATTGTTTAAGATTTCTAAGACTTCCTGTGTGTTAACTGCGTCCAACGCACCTGTAGGTTCGTCCGCAATAATCACATCAGGGTCCTTCGCTAAGGCACGCGCAATGGCGACACGTTGCTTTTGACCACCAGATAATTGATTCGGATATTTTTTGATTTGATCAGACAAACCAACATCCGCCAACAATGCCTTAGCACGCTCAACCTTTTGACTATGTGACAGTGTCGTCATATCTAATGATAGTAAGACATTATCCAAGACAGATAGGTGATTAATTAAATTATACGCTTGGTAAATATAACCAATCGTTGAACGTCGGTATTCATCTAATTGCTTCTCTTGTTTGTGGTCCAATGTTTGACCAGCCAATGTTACTTGCCCATCAAAATTACGGTCCAAACCACCAATGATGTTCATCAAGGTAGACTTTCCACCACCTGATTCACCTAAAATTGAGACAAATTCACCCAATTCAAAATTCAAATCAATCCCTTTTAAAACTGGAAATTCATCTTTCCCAATATAGTATGACTTAAAAATATCTCTTAATTCTAAAAATGCCATAACTACTCTCCCTGTATGCTGTCGATATCGTTAATTATAAAAATTAAGTAATAACATACCGCTTTTGAAATAAATCAAACATAAACCTGATGTTTTTTAGATGACTGATTCCCACTTTACCAAGACACCATCTTCCATATGCGTGTGTGGTAATTCTTCAAAATCAAACACACGTAACTTATCATCCCCGTTTGCCATGACATGCGCTTGACCAGCCAGTTGCAACATCTCCAGATCATTCATTCCATCACCAAAGGCTAATACATCATCGGTCGTCGCCTTATAATGTGCCAACAGACGCTTAATCGCTTCCGCTTTATTTACACCACTTGGTAAGAAGTCCACCGCCCCATAGCCTGATGTTGTCGCGTGGATACCAATATTAGCCTCGTTCACTGCCTTAGAGACCGCTTCACTACTATCTCGATCAGCCCAAACACCGGTTACAGTTGAGACGGCGTCTTTAATCGCCAACAAATCGTCAATACCAATAATGTCATCATATAGCGGCGTCATAAAAGCCACATCCGCCGCTTCCATTTCACCATATGCATCCGTCTTTAATAGATGGACGACATTTTGTGTATAAGCACGCACTGACCCACTTGGCTTAACCGGCATCTCCGCAATAATATTTTGTAGCGCCGCTAGGCTTTCTGGCGCAATCGCTGCCATATGTGGTTCTTCACCAGCCAACGTCACAACCGTTCCATTACTTGAAATCACATCAATGTCAGCTAGGTAATCCGCAAACACAGACGCAACCCATTTGTATTCACGCCCAGTCGCAACGACAAAACGATTCCCTTGTTCACGCCAAGCTGCTAATACCTTTTCAAAGCGCGCACGATCAAAGTCATGATCATCATGTAAAAAAGTCCCATCTAAATCTGTTGTTAAAAATAACATCGCTTACTCCGATCTTTTGTTCATGTTCTCAGTCATTTAGTTGATACCCTTTAATTGTAACAAAAAAAGACACCTACACGAATGTAGATGCCTTTTTATCTGATAGCTCATCAGGGAATTGAACCCTGGATGCCGGTGTGAAAAACCGGAGTCTTAACCACTTGACCAATGAGCCATAAACTTCGTTGCCTTAACAACAAAATCTATAATACCAAGTATTTACAGGGTGTGCAACCCTTTTTTGGTATTTATTTTAATTTTTTTGGTTTTTTATTTAATTTTCGTTCGCTTCAGCGTTTTTAATCATCGTTGCATCGATAGTTGCACGCACTAATGCATCCAAATCAACTGACAAGACATCATATCCCGCTGCTGTTGAACCACCAGGTGTCATCACTTCATTAGCCAAGTCAGTTGGTGTCTTTTTCAAATCAATCATGTTCTTACCAGTTCCAGCCACAGTTTGAACAGCTAGACTTTCTGCCTTTTCCGCATCAATCCCAGCCGCAACACCTGACTTCATCATAGCTTCAGTAAATGCTGCGACAAAGGCTGGCCCAGATCCGGCCAAAGCACTTACTGCCCCGAATTGTTCTTCAGGGTATTCATCTGCACGACCAAAGTCTAGGAACAACATTGCAATCGCACCACGTGTATCAGCGTCCACAGTTGCATCAAAAGCCAATGCTGTGTAACCATAACGCAACGCCACATTGATATTTGGTAGGGCACGAACAATCATCAATTGTTCCCCAAATGTTTGGTGTAAGTTTGCTAGATCAACCCCACCCACAACGGATGTCAAAATAACACTTGGCTTCAACATCGCTGCTTGCTTAATTTCAACAGCAATCTTATCTAATGCGACTGGTGGTACTGCAACAACCACCATATCTGATTCCAGCCACAATTCCATAATTGAACCGCGCGCTTCACCACCAATTTTTTTAGCGACAGCTTCGGACTTTTCAATCGTTGTGCTGTACACCAATTGCTTAATTTCTTGATTTGGAGCCCAACCCTGCATCATTGCTTGCCCCATGTTACCAGCGCCAATAAATCCAATTGTTAGCATCTTTGTTCTCCCTTATAATAACGATTTTAATTTTCTATGACCTTTAACCATAATAAAAACGACCCTTTATAATCAGGGTCGTTTCTATTTTATCACGTTTAGTGGAATCCACGTTGATTTGATAACGTAAATGATTTGTTGTGGTAACGCATCGACATCACCAGCCCAATTCCAATCATATTACCAATCAAAGCTGATCCACCTTGTGAGATGAACGGCAATGGAATACCTGTCAAAGGTACCAAACCAATTGTCATCCCGATATTTTCAAAGATGTGGAAGATTAACATCATCACCACCCCTGAAGCAATGTAGGCATAGAATTGGTTCGCTGTATCGTACACAACTTGGAAGATTTGATAAATCAACAAGAAGTATAGAATCAACACCAACATACTACCTACAAAACCAAAATTTTCACCAATAACTGAGAAAATCATATCTGATTCACGAACGGGCACTTGGACATTAGAAACACCAAACCCAGTTCCAGTCAATCCACCAGACCCAACAGCTTTAATAGATTGCCACAATTGGAATCCCGCATTGGTTGTATCACCTTGTGGATTCAACCATGAATCGACACGATCAAATTGATAGGCTTTAAAACCGATTCTTTCTAGAATACGACGACCCCATGTTTGCGTAACAAACAAAATTGCTGTCCCACCTAATACAGCAGCGACACCAATAATGGGACCTAATATGCGCCAGGTAATCCCTGATACAATGGTCATCCCAAAAATAATGGCCAAGAACACCAACATTGTTCCAAAGTCTTTTTGTAAGAGCATCAAGAAAATCATCCCTGAGCTCCAAATCATAATGTGCTTAAACAAAATTTTGTCAGAACGCATTGTATGCTCTGGATATTCACTATTATGGTTCGCAATCACGCGCGCAAACATAATAATGAATGCCGGCTTCATCACTTCGGCAGGCTGGAAGGTAACTGGTCCAATCGCGTACCATTTCCCACCTGTATTATCGTAATACGTTTTGTTATACAAGAACAAAACACCAATCATCAAAATGACACCAATGATAAATAGATATGGGGCCACGCGCCATAATTGTTCCGAGTCAAATTGCATGATAAGTGCCACAACACCGATACCTACGACATAGTAAGCTCCCTGCATCATGACCATACGTTGCACATTAATCGTCGCACTCGTGTCGTGTGATCCGGCTACATACAATGCAGCCAATCCAATCAACGCTAACATCAAGACAACAAAGATGATAGACCAATCAATTTCTCCATCGGTGTTAAAAAATCTTTTTAACATGTTGTCCCCCTTACAGCTTAATGATGTAGATTGAAGTCAGCAATCAGCATTGCAACTGCTTCATCAAAATCACTGGCTGAATTTGTACGACCATCAGAGAAAGTAATCTTGTTTGTGTCATCCACGAAACCAAGTGATACCTTGTTAATCTTTACTTCTGTACGTCCATCGGCTGCATCAATCATTTCTACAGCAACTGGCTTGTTATTACGTGCCATAATGTCTCCTTACTTGTCTGTCATGTGGTCAAGCAATTGACCTGCTCCACGTGCAACGTTGTTCAATGGTTGGTCAGCAATTACAACAGGTACGTTCAAACGTTCTGTTAGCAATTGATCCATGTCTGATAGCAAAGCACCACCACCAGTTAGAACAATTCCACGATCAATGATGTCAGCGGCTAGTTCTGGTTGCAAACGTGCCAACACTTCGTGTGCAGCTTCTACAACGCGGGCCAATGTATCATGAATCGCGATTTCAATTTCGTTTTCGTTAATTTCAATTGTGCTTGGCATTCCTGAGAACATATCACGTCCACGGACTTCCATCACCTTTGGTTCAGCCTTTTGCAAAGCTGTTCCAATTGTCATCTTAACTGTTTCAGCTGTACGTTCCCCAATTTGCAAATTGTGAACACGCTTGATGTAGTTAGAGATATCAGCGTTCAACTTGTCTCCGGCCATACGGATTGAGGCACTTTCAACAATGTCTCCCAAAGACAAAACAGCGATGTCTGATGTTCCACCACCCATGTCGATAACCATTGAGGCAATTGGTGAGAAGATGTTCAAACCAGCTCCAACAGCCGCAACCTTTGGTTCGTATTCCAAGAATACCTTTCCGCCACCTGACTTAGCAGCAGCTTCGATAATCGCCTTGCGTTCAATTTCTGTAATGTTAGTTGGTGCACACACCATGATGTTTGGACGTGATAGCAAACCACGTGCATTCAACTTAGACATGAAGTATGACAACATTGCTTCTGTCATATCAAAGTCTGAGATAACACCATCTTGCAATGGACGCACAGCACGGATATTTCCGGGTGTACGACCAACCATGCGGTAAGCGTCTGATCCGACTGCCAATACCTTATCTGTTTTCGTATCTACCGCAACGACAGAAGGTTCGTTCAAAACAATTCCTTCGCCCTCTACGTAAATCAGAACGTTTGCCGTTCCTAAATCGATTCCGATTCCTTTAGCCATGTTTCCACCTCTTGTTTTTAAATGGGCTTCCCCACTGTTTGTTTTATCAGTTATGTATCCTTATAAGTATACAACAATTTGAGATAAATTTGCTCTTGTATTCCTTAGCAGTGTAAAATTAAAGTAAAATCAATAAAAGGAACTTAAAGCCATGAAACTTTCTGCTCAAAACATCGCGGACCTACTAAATGCTGAATTCATTAACCCAGCAGACATCACTGTCACATCAACTACTTTTGATTCACGTACAGCTGGACAAGGTAGCCTATTCATCCCCTTAATTGCAGATAACGATGGGCATGCTTATTTAACAAGCGCCATCGATAATGGTACCAGTGCAACCCTTTGGCAACGTGATCACACACCCTACCCAACGAACATTCCGACAATCTTAGTTGACGACACACTAGCGGCTTTCCAAGCGCTAGCTGCTGCTTATTTGAAGCAAGTCGCACCAAAGATTGTCGCTGTTTCTGGTTCAAACGGAAAAACGACGACTAAGGACTTCATCGCTGCCATCGGTGCAACGATCTACAAGACAACCAAGACACCCAACAACTTCAACAACGAAATTGGTGTCCCAACAACCATCCTAGCCATGCCTGCTGATACAGAATTGTTGATAGTTGAAATGGGAATGGATCACCCTGGTGATTTGACAAAGCTATCAGAAATGGTTAACCCCGATATTGCGGTTTTGACAATGATTGGTGAAGCCCACATCGAATTCTTTAAGACTCGTGACCGCATCGCGGACGGTAAGATGGAAATCGTGGCTGGTATCCCAGCAGATGGTACCTTGGTATACAATGGGGATGAACCGCTTCTAACAGAGCGTGTTAACGCCCTACCAAACTTAAACGCGCGTTCATTCGGATTAGACGCAAGCAATGATTTGTCTGCCGAAAACATTGAAACAACACCTCAATCAGCTAAGTTCACAACTTCAGCTGGTGACAATTACACAATTCCAATGAGTGGTAACTATAATGTTGCCAACGCATTAGCCGCTATCACAGTAGGAACACTACTTGATATTCCTGCAGATAAGATGGCCTTAGGTTTAGCAACAGCTACAATGACCGCTAATCGTACACAATGGCTATCTGGAAGCTTTGGTGGTCAAATCCTATCTGATGTCTACAACTCTAACCCAACGGCCACACATGAGGTCTTAAACCTATTCAGCACAGCACCTACAAACGGACGTCGTATTGTTGTATTGGGTGACATGTTGGAGCTAGGTGAAGCGGGTCCAGATCTACATGCCCAATTAGCGTCTTCATTGGACCCACAAACAATCACGGATGTGTATCTAGTTGGTGAATTAATGGCCAATTTAGAAACAGCATTAGCTGACCGATACGCTGGTCACCTACACCGTTACGAAAAGACGGACAAAGCCACACTAGCTAACGATTTGAAAGCCACTTTGACAGACCAAGATATCATCTTATTGAAGGGATCTCATGGAATTCATTTGGAAGAAGTTGTTACAACCCTAATTTAATTAGTTTACCCCCTATAAAAAATCGTACACGCGACTATACCATTAGTTACGCTGTACGATTTTTTGTTAGTCATATATTTAATTATTCGTATCCGTGAAAATTTTTCAGCGAATAAATTTCACCATTGGTGGAATCAAGAAAAAGTATTGACCTAGGACAAACATAAGAGTAACTTAAGTTTGAAAATGAATTAAGTTATATGAGGAGGGATTCTCAATGCTCGAGAATAACCCGGCTGAAGAAGCCAAAACACAAGCAAAAACGAGCCGTTTTTTCACTGCTGCAACATCAGATGATGCCAGCCTTGGTGACGTGAATGGTTCAGTTTCAATTCCCAAAAATGCTGGATTCTGGCGTACTTTGTTCGCCTTCTCAGGACCCGGAGCATTGGTTGCCGTTGGATACATGGATCCAGGTAACTGGGTTACATCAATCGTCGGTGGAGCACAATACGGATACCTACTAGGTTCTGTTATCCTACTTTCAAGTTTAATTGCCATGTTGCTACAATACATGTCAGCTAAGCTAGGAATCGTAACTCAACAAGACTTGGCGCAAGCGACACGTTCGTTAACAAACAAGCCTGTTGGGATTATGCTTTGGATTATCGCTGAATTAGCCATCATGGCTACCGATATCGCCGAAGTTATCGGGGCGGCCATCGCCCTAAACTTGTTGTTCAACATTCCACTAGTTTGGGGTGTTGCGCTAACAATCTTAGACGTCTTCCTTCTATTGTTCCTGACAAAACTTGGATTCCGTAAGATTGAAGCCATTGTTATTACGCTAATCATCGTTATCCTAGGAGTCTTCACATACGAAGTCTGGTTGGCTAACCCTGATTTGGAACAAATGGTTGAAAACTTGGTACCACACCAAGAAATCTTCATGGACAAGGGTGCGATGACATTGGCACTTGGTATCATTGGTGCGACAGTTATGCCACACAACTTGTACCTACACTCATCATTGTCACAAACACGTAAGATTAACCGTCAAGATGATGGTGAAGTGAAGCAAGCATTGAAGTTCTCAGCAATTGACTCAAACATTCAATTGACGATTGCCTTCATCATTAACATGTTGCTATTGTTGGTCGGGGCTGCGATGTTCTTTGGTCGCGGTGAAGGTCTAGAAACTTTCCGTGCGCTATATGATGCCTTGCAAGACCCAACATTAGCTGGTGCGATTGCCTCACCATTGCTATCAACATTGTTTGCGGTTGCTTTGCTAGCATCTGGTCAAAACTCTACAATTACTGGAACATTGACTGGACAAATTGTTATGGAAGGGTTCATTCACTTGAAGATGCCTGTTTGGGCTCGTCGTTTGCTAACACGTTTGGTAGCGATTATCCCAGTTATGATCTGTACTGTTATGTACGGTGGTAACGAACATGCCTTGGATACATTGATGGTTAACTCACAAGTCTTCCTATCAATTGCCCTACCATTCTCAATGGTGCCACTTGTATACTTCACATCAAGTAAGAAGTACATGGGTGAATACGCAAACGGCCCAATTATTAAGTTTATCGCTTGGACATCTGTTGTGATTTTGATTGGACTAGATCTATACGGTCTACCTGAATTAATCTCTGCTTGGTTCTAAGCCATTAAAGACGCTTCGGCGTCTTTTTTTTATACATTTGACCTTTATTCACAAGACTGATAAATTTAAAGTACTATAACAAGATATGGGATGGACTATTACTATGGATCAAACACCAACGACAAACACAACGTATGTCAATCAACCACAACACTTAACACTAAATGATTTAACACGTAAGCTATTCTTTGCAGCGGGAATGATCGCCATTGTTTTGGGAATCTTTGCTTTCACCTTCTCAACTAAGGGATTAGCAACAATGAGTGCCCTATTTGCGATTTACGCACTCTTTATCGCCGTGCTCGACGTCATGTTATTCACTAAGAGCCAAGCATTACGTGGTAGCTTCCTAGTAAGCGCCTTGCTAAGCCTTGTCATTGGTTTGATTATGTTATTCCGTCAAGACGTTACGAGCGAGTTCCTAGGGCTTGTCTTTGGCTTCTGGGTACTATTTAACGCCATTAGCATCTTGGCCCAAACATGGGCACCTGAATTACTAAGCAATTGGCAACGCTTGTCAGTATCGCAATCGGAGTTCTTGGTATTTTGATGGGGATGTACCTAACCATCTTCCCACAAGTATCTAGCAGCACTCAATCAATTATCTTAGGTGTTTTCGCAGACCTACTAGGTATTTACTACCTACTAATCGCACTTTTCCACACTAAGAAATAAGTGATACAACGACTTCAATTTATTGGAATCGTTTTTTTATACCTATCAATCTGTTTATCTTTCGGTTTTAATCAAAAAAAGCAGTAAACGGAACCAAATCCCGTTTACTGCTTTTTTTATTTTATTTTTATGAGGCACTTTCTTTATTACGACGTACTAGGTAGATAATTCCACCAATAATAAAGACGATAATCAAAACAACCGTCATAATTGACGTTACATTATCAACCGCCGCCAACACTTGTGTCCAAGCACGACCAGCAAAGTGTCCTAATGAAACTAACACAGTATTCCAAATCAACGTTCCTAATGTTGTGTACATCAAGAAACGACCAAATGGCATCCCTGTCATTCCTGCTGGAACAGAAATCATGCTACGCACAATCGGTACGAAACGACCAAAGAACACCGCCGCACGTCCATGCTTCATGAAATGTTCTTCTGCTTTTTGGAAATCAGCCAAACGCAATCGTAAAATACGTCCTAAGCGGCTATTAACCAATTGTTCTAAACGTTCCATGTCTAGATACGTTCCAATCCAATACAGAATCGTCGCACCTAAAACAGCACCAACTGTTGCTGCTAGCACCGCCCCTACAATTGACAAGTCAGTTGAATAGGTCACAAATCCAGCAAAAGTTAAAATTAATTCAGATGGAATCGGTGGAAACACATTCTCTAGGGTAATCAAAAGGGCAATGGCCAAGTAACCATATTGGCTGATTGCGGTCTCAATAAACTGCTCCATTATATTCCTCATTTCTACGCTCATAGCGTCAAACCGTTTTATGGGCTATACAGAATAATTAATATACGGGGCAAGTATTAAATGAGCCTGAAAAAAATTATTTTTTCAATTGATTCACAAAATTTCTGAGATACGTTGTGATGCGTTATCATCATGGAATTCATTCAAATTATTTTGCGCATGTGTAATATACGGCTTAAAATCAAAGGCCTCCGAAAATACTTCACGTAGAATTGGCCATCCAGTTTGAATATCACGAATAACAGGACCTGATAAACGATAAAAATGATCCACAGTTTCAGCTGTTAAGGCACTATCAATATAAACTACTGGAACACCCAAAACACTAGCTTTTTTAGCCACTACATAGTTATCCGTTAAAATAACATGATATTGCCTCAAATTATCACGCTCTTTGACTGTGCTAAAGATTATTTCAGAATTAACATTTCGAAGTAGTTCCGCCATTTCAGTCGTCACAGACAGCCCAATCCCGCTAGATTGAATCATTGGATTGTTTTTTTCTAGTTTTGAATATGATGGTAGGCCTGTCAGATGAATTTTCTTCGCATTAGGATATACTTGTTTAACTAAATGCTTAGTCTGCTTGTTTCCAACGATAAAATGGACACCATCTGTCATTACCGGATTGAACCCTTCATCTTTGATTTGTGATTCCAAATCAAAAACAAGGTACATATGTTGCTTTATTTCTGGTAACTTCTTCATTTTTTGCGCACCTAAAGGTACTAAACTACGGGGGGTATCAGACCAAATGACGGTTTTAATCTCTGGATATAACTCCAAGTGTGCCATGGTGTGACTGTAAACGACATATGGTAATTCCGATTGCGTCCATATTACCTTAAATTGATCATCCGTAATCAAATAAACATTCTGATGTCCCAGCGCAATCAATGACTTAAATAATTCTCTAATCTCTGTGCGGCCGTTTTCCGACCCTTGGTCAACTAACACAATTTTATTCGTCTCAATTTTTCCATGATTATTCAACAACCACTGACGTTGCTTTTCAAATTCATCATGGGCTACCACACTTGGCATAAACACAAGATTGCCATCGTTAGACAAGGAACTCGCAAAACTTAGTACCTTCTTGTCATCAATAGATGTTCCAATTAATGGATTTTCCAAGATTACATTCTCATCAATGGTCCAAGCCTGCGTTTCTTTGCTAAGAGGATACTCGGAAAGGACAATATTAAATTTGAACTGAAGTTTTTTTTGTACTAATTCAAATTGTGATACTTTTTGGCGCATCATATCTAAATCGCGTTCAGGAACAAGTACTTTCAACGTATTCACATATTTTTCTGCAGACACTTTACTACTTTGAATATCCTTAACAGCATAACGTATGGGTGCATCCAGTAACTCTCCCACCGCCACGACATCCACACACACTGGTTTGAAATAGCGTGTCTCAATCATAAAATCAATCAAAAGACCTTCTGATGTCATTTCGTAATGTTGGATTTTTCGTTGGTCAGTCAATGCTGCCGTAGCACCAAACCAATTCCAGCCTACTCGGAGAGTTGCTAACATACTGACGTACATTGAAATTTTATTATTTTCAAAAACGTGCGTTAGCGTCTCACCGAATGTCATATTGAAATCATTCACAGATAACATGGTCCATTGACCATCATCTTGATAACTAATCGTTGCCATTTCCATTTTTTGTCCTTCAAAGAAGGCACCAATTTGGTCATAACTTAACGTATAGATAAATTCGTTGCCTGACGTTTCACATAACCAATCAAGCTCTCGCTTTTTCATGCTGATACGTAAGTTTTCCAGCATGCGTGAGCTCTTTAAAGTAAGTACGTGAGTCCCCATTTCAACACGTAAATCAGCTTTCATCATTGTTCCTTTCTATGAAAACACCATGTCTTTAGACAAGTTCTGTAAATGACCCTCGGAAGCGGATATGCATAAATGCACCCACAAACATCATCAATGCAACTAGGCCCCAGAAAAACAGGGTATATCCTGGTGTTTCCCAAAACCATTGGTGATACAAAAATGTATCTCGAAATGTATTAACAACATAATTAAATGGTGACAATTTCAAAACAGCTGTAACGATATACGGCATAGAATCTGAATTCAAATTTACAATCACCCCTGATGAGTAAAAAATCAACCGGAACAAGGCACTCATGGCCGCTTTATAATCCGGGATCAGGATAGTTAAAGTTGAATTAATTAAATTCATCGCTATTAACATCATAACCATTGCAAAAACGGCATAAAGAAATTGTAACCAATAAATAGATGGATGGTATCCATAGATTAACAGAATCCCTACAAATCCAATTGTCATGACAACATATCGACGAAATTCTTCAATCATTGGGATAATCACAGCGATACTAAACGGAAAACGTGTTTTAGATAAAGTTTTGACCTGATCTTTAACACTTGTTAATCCACGATTAAATACACCTTGGATGTAAAACCAGGGGATAATAGCGGTGATTAACCACAATAAATATGGTTGCCCTGAAACACTTCCTTGATAGAACCCTAAACCAAAAACCAAAAAATAAGTCGCGATAAACAACATCGGCTCCAGGTAGTCCCAAAAATCGCCTAAATAACTATTCGCCCATTTATTATCTACATTAAATCGGGCTAAACGGTGACTTACTACCCGATTAGCCATGATTTCTTGTATAAATTTCTTCACATTTTGCACTAATCTATCTCCTACTTCTCTGGCACAATTAACGTGCGCTTAATGTTCGAATATTTCCCCAATCAGTTATCAACCGACTTGGATTTGTTAATACATCTGAAATTGACAACTGCAAGATAAGCATAAATGCCATCAGAACTAATATTCCGATTCCTAATCCTAGACCTAACCATCCCTGCCAAGACATTCCATCAGGTTCATTGATTAACTTTGAGCGTTGTTCAATTTCTTTCTTTTCAGCACGCGTTTTGGCACCATTCATTAACATTTCTTTGGTCATTAAATTATCCAAAGTAAAGTTGGTTTGTTCGTAGCGTTCTGTCGTTTGCAATAATTTACGCTCTACATTTGACATTTTTTTATTGGCATCCACAAATTCGCCATATGCACGTAACACATCTGCAGTGGGGCCAAATTGCTTTACTTCACCACGTTCAATCCACAGTACTTTGTCGGCCATCTCACGTACTTGTCCCAATGAATGACTAACAAAGAAAATCGTTTTTCCTTGCTTTTGAAAGTCTTTCATTTTGTCCAATGACTTTCGTGTAAAAGTTGCATCTCCAACAGATAACGCTTCATCCACAATCAAAACATCTGGATTAGAATGAACTGAGATAGAAAATCCCAATTTTGAACGCATCCCACTTGAGTACGTTTTAACCGGTTGATCAATAAAAACACCTAATTCTGAAAACGCAATAATGTCGTCTGTCTTTGCATCAATCTCTGCCTCAGACATCCCCATCATCAAACCTTTCATGCGAATATTTACACGACCAGATAAGTCACCTTTTAGCCCAGTCTGTACCGCAATCAAAGACACGACACCATCAACAGAGAAACCACCCGTTGTTGCATCGGTTGCCCCTGAAATAATGTTCATCAGCGTAGATTTTCCAGATCCGTTCGTTCCAATAACGGCAACACTCTCCCCTGCCATCGCTTGGAAATCAATCCCACGTAAAGCCCAAAAATTAGGGTATGTTTTCCCCAGCAAAAGTGCCTTCACTTTATCAGCGCGTGTTGGAGCCATTTCATAGCGCTTTGTCAGAAATTCACCATTTACTTTTACTTTATTTTCCAACATCCTACTCCACCATTCATGTCAATTTGTTTGGCTGTTGCTTATGCATAGCCAACACTATCCTTATTATTCTACCATTGAAACCTTATATAAACAAAAAAGCATACCCAAAATGGGTATGCTTTTTAAAAAATTATTCGGCTGTCAAAATATCCTTTGAAAGCACGTTCAAGTCACCATCGAAGTCGTAGATGATTGGTTGTGCGTTCGCAATTTCAAGACCTAGAATGTCTTCGTCTGAAATTTGTTCGATATGCTTTGCCAATGCACGAAGTGAGTTTCCGTGGGCAGCAATCACAACGTTCTTACCAGCCTTCAAGTCTGCAGAAATCTTTTCGTTCCAGAATGGCATAACACGTTCCAAAGTAACCTTCAAGTTTTCACCCAATGGCAATTCTTCAGCAGCTACTTCAGCGTAACGACGGTCGTATGATGCGTAAGTTTGCCCTTCAACTTCAACTGTTTCTTCAGCTGATTCTAGAAGTGGTGGCAAAACATCGTATGAACGACGCCATTGCAAAACTTGGTCAGCACCGAACTTTTCAGCAGCATCTGCCTTGTTCAATCCTTGCAACGCACCGTAGTTACGTTCGTTCAAGCGCCATGACTTTTCTTCTGGAATAAACATTTGTCCAGCTTCGAACAATGTCAAATCCAATGTTTCAATCGCACGTGTCAAAACTGATGTGTACGCTTGATCAAAATCAATACCAGCTTCTGCCAACATCTTACCAGCAGTCTTTGCTTGTTCGATTCCAACAGGGCTCAACTTTGTGTCTACCCATCCGTTAAATAGGTTCTTTGCGTTCCATTCACTTTGTCCGTGACGGATCATAACTAACTTAGCCATTATCGCTACCTCTTTTATATAAATTTTATCTTTTTAATTATAACAGATTACCGTCTGTTCAACCAGTCACAAGCTAGCCAATTTCATCACTTTGCAACATGACCATTTTCAAGACGTACGCTAGATGAGTGCATCGGCACGGCATCTTCCGGTTTTAGTTGTTGCATAATCGCATTAATCGCCAACGGTCCTTCACCAAAGCCAGTGGCCATAAGAGCCGCTTTACCAGCATATCCTGCAATATCTCCTACTGCATACACACCAGAGACACTCGTCATCATCTGACGATCAACAATAAATTGCTGACGGTCTTGTTCAGGATGAATGGCCCATTCCGTTAATTCACGATGGTCGGATTGAAAACCGTAATTAATGATTAAATCATCAACAATCAACTCTTGCTTCACATCACCACGGAATTCTTCTAAGATTACTGACAACTTACCATCGCTCAATTCTTCGACAGACAAAATATTGAACGGCGTTTGCACGTCAATTGCTGATGCAGCAACTTGACTTACGGTGTGTTCTAACGCTCGGAAATTAGCCCGACGATGTGTCAAAGTAACCTGCTTCGTAACCTCAGTTAAAGCCAACGCGGTATCCAACGCAGCATCCCCACCGCCCGCAACTAGCACATGGCGATTGGTAAAACGAGCAGGGTCACTGACATAGTAGTGCACTGCCTCTGAATCCGGTATCTCAATGGGTAACGTTCTTGGTTCAAAAGCACCACCACCCGTCGCCATAATGACCTTCTTTGTTTCAAATTCGCCTTGATTCGTCTTAATCATAAATCCATCAGAATTTGGCACAATATCTTCCACGGTTGTATTCAACTGTACATCTACAGGTAATTGCGTCATTTGTTGTGTGAGTTGTTCAATTAAGGCAAGTCCCGTTATTGCTGGAAATCCTGCAATATCTAGGATTTGCTTATGTGGATACAAGCTCGCTACTTGCCCCCCGACCATCTCCAAACTATCTAACAATACAACGTCTAGTTCACGTAAACCTGCATAAAACGCTGTAAATAGACCTACAGGTCCTGCACCTACAATTGTCACATCACGCATGCAAATGTCCTTTCAAAATTAACCTTCACGGTTGTACAATGCTGTAAATTCTGACAAATCAGCATCAAAATTTTGTTCCATCATCAAACTAAATGCTGGCCCTTCTTCGCCTGCATATTCTTCAAAAATGGCTTCCAATTCTGGATACAACATTGAAACAGCGGCTTCATCTTCACCACCGACAACCAACAAGTATTGCCCTTCTGTTTCTGTCACCAAACGCAAAAGCGTCATCTTATTAATTGCTTCAGGATGATCATCCCCAAATCCAATCAATTCATAACGTAATTCGTTAGACGCAACATCATCACCTGACTTCACTTCAACTTGACCACCTTGTAGGGCTTCGCTCATTGCTGCTAAGTATTCAACGTTGTCACGAGAAATAGGCATACCATCGCTAAATGGATTTAACGCCATTCCCACAATCTTAGGATTAGCTTCGTTTAGAATCAACGGGAAGTAATCAGAAATTGACATCACCCATGGGTGAATCTTTTGTGCCCCATCTGTTTCTGGTTGGGCATTAAAAGCATCCATATCTGTAAAAATAGGGAATACTTCTTCACCTTCACCAGCGACTAGCGTTACTAATGCAATTTCTGCCCCTTCAGGCATTTCTAATTCACCCGCATCGTTTTGCTTAGGTGCTTGCTTATAGTTTACTGGTGCAATAAATTGCGCTTCCAACAATGCTTGTGTGTAGGCTTGGTCAGTTTGTTCATTTTGATTTACTCGTAGTGCTTCCAACGCTGCCAATAGAGGCGCATTGTTGATTGTTTGCATTTCTTCTGCCATGATAATTCTCCGTTTTTCTTATTGAATGATGTGTGTAACGTACGTTTCTTGTACAAAACCACGAACACCATTATAAATACGCTTCGCTTTGGATTCTTTGTCAGTCAAAGCGAAGACTGTTGGCCCTGTTCCGGACATCTGGACAACAGGTGCCCCAAATTTAACCATCTTATCCTTAAGCGTCTTAATTTCAGGGTATTTGGCTGTCGTAATTGGTTCTAAGACATTGAACATTGTCTCATAAATACCTGATAATTGACCCGTCAAAACATTATCCATCAAAGCGGTCATGTCCCCATGATCTAGATTGTCATAATCAATCATCTTCAGAATCTTAGGTGTCGACACACTGATGTTTGGCTTTGATACAACACACCAAAGTGACGGAAATTTAGTTTCTAACGGTGTCACAATTTCTCCACGCCCTGTAACCAACGCAGGTCGACTATAAACACAGTATGGGACATCCGCATCAACTTTCAGTCCAATTTCTGCTAACTCAGCATTACTTAGACCCAGCTCCCAAATTTTATTCAAACCACGTAATACGGCAGCCGCATCTGATGAACCACCACCCATACCAGCTGCTACTGGAATACGCTTATCGATATGAATCTCCACACCAGCTGCTTCTTGTGCGTATTCACGCATTAACATCGCAGCTTGATAAGCGAGATTCTTTTCATTCAAAGGCAACAAACCACTCGTTGACTCTACACGGATTTGTTGATGCTCATCCGTTGTTTTGATTATAACGGTGTCAGCTAAATCAATTGACACCATCAACATATCCCATTCATGTTGACCATCATTATGAATAAACGGTGTATCTAAACTAATATTCAATTTAGCGTATGCTCGCTCCAACACTTCCATCCCGCTATCCCTTTCTTGTTAAATATCTACTTACGCTAATTATAGCAATTGTCGGAGCGAAGCGAAATAGCTAGTCCATCAATACGAACTATCGCCTGCGTTCAGTTCTCCGGCATTCACAATGTGAAAAACTTTACAACCACATTCTAAGTAGGATATGATAGACGCTACGACGTATTTTCAGTAAGGAGACTCATCAATGCGCTATCTTTATATCCTATTCGGATGCATTGCATTCGGAATTGGAACAGCTGCTATTTGGATTCCTGGTATCCCCACAACCGGATTCTATGTCCTAGCAGCCTTTTGTTGGACTCGCTCATCACCACGTTTACTAGCTTGGTTAAAAGCCAATAAATACTATCAAGAGTATGTAGTTCAAGGGGTTTATCACCGAGAATTATCACAAAATAAGCGAATCATGATTTACATATTTTCTGCCGCCTTTATGGCCATCCCATTCTTCCTAGTTCCGAAACTTTGGCTACGTGTTGTCCTAATCGGATGTTCACTATCCCAAATCATTAGTATGGAAGGTTTCTATCGTGGTTGGTTCATGAACAACTGGTTCCGTAATCACTAATAAAAAAGCCCTTAAGTTTTCACTTAAGGCTTTTTTATTGATTCAATTTCCAATCATCACCATGAAACCGTCTGTTTGACATACTCCATTATTCGCCATCTTCTTGTTGTTTAAACGACGCCATATCGGCTTTCAATTCAGCTTCTGCTGCACGAACCGTTTCACTTAACTGCGCGTGAGTTTCAGCTGACTTATGTGGGTGTACCCCGATATTCATCACAATTGCTGCAGCCAGTCCGATAAAAGTGTCCACAACACGGGCAACCGCATACATAAAATCACCATCTGGTGGTAACGTAAACGCAATCATCAAAAAGGCAGCGGAGGCACCAATAATCCCTGTTTTATTGTTGATGCCATCATTAATAATAATCACAATCATCAATAGCAATGGAATGAAAACAATTTCCGCCCAATCAGCTTGATTAGTGGCCTGCCAAATCACTAGATAAGCAATCGAGCATGCCCCACCTATAATATTGGCAATAACACGAGACACTCCAAAAGTAAGGGTTGATTCAAAATCTTGACGCAACGAAAAGACAGCTGATAAACAGGCAATCATAGGATTACCACGTTGAAACACTAAAAAGAAAATCACGATTACCATCACTGATAATCCTGTCTTTAATGTTCGCATACCAAAGCGAAAACGCCCTACTGTCATGAGAAATTCTCCTATTCCGTTCCGGTTCCGTAATTAGTGACCTTTGGGTAACCAATAATCATTGTCGCTAAGATAATCAAAAAGGCGATGAATACTAGTCCTGATCCACCAAAGAATAACAAGTAATATCCTTGCTTTTCAATCACCAATCCACCTAGCAAAGGTCCAATTGCACGCCCAATTGATGGTGCAGCAGCGGCCAATCCTTGATAACGTCCTTTTAGTGACGCCGGCGTCAACTCATTAATCAACGCTGGAATCATTGGAAACGCGGTTACTTCACCTAATGTCGTAATAATCATTGCAATGGCAAACCCATTAAATGTTTGTACGAACGGCAAAATCAAGAATGCCAATCCAAACATAATTAGTCCACCAAAAATTTGTACCCACATCGCTGTACGACTAGCTGATACATTGAAGATGTTCATCAATAATTGAACAACCACAATCAACACACCATTAATTGTCCACAACAATGAATATTGCCACAACGGCAAATTCAAATCATTTGTCATGTACACCGATAGATTACCTAGCCATTGTGAATAGGCAATCCACAGTACAACCAAGGCAAAGACCGCCGTATAAATCAATCGTAGATTCCACCGTGGTAACGTTGCTGGTTTTTCATCTTGCTGTGTTTCATGCTTCTCAAACGGCAAGTTGAATTTCGTCTTGATGACAAACAGCAAGGCAATATATAGCACCAAGGCTAACAGGAACAACCATGTAATCCCTAGTGGGAAAATCACACCAACTAAGGCAGTGGCAAACACCATTCCAAAGTTATTAGTGAAATACAACATGTTAAACACGAAACGTCCATCATGATTAATCACACGTGTTCCGTATGCATTAATCAACGCCATATTCCAACCACCTAAGAAACCAGCTAGCGTCAAATTAAGCGCATAGAATGGCCAACCATGTTGGAACATGAAAAACACTTGTAGGGCAATCATCGCAATCACACCACCCTGAATCAAACGGTACGGATGGAAACGATCAAACAATTGACCACTAACTAATGACCCAATTGCTTGCCCAACAGCATTGGCTAGCATTACCCAACCAACAATAACCAAACTTTGTTTCAATTCATTATGTAAATAAACTGTGGCAACTGGCCAAATAAAACCAAAGGCAAAATTATTAATAAAACTGGCAATCAATAACCACTTAATATTCATTCCTTGTTTTTGCATACAGAACCTCCTAACTAAAGAATCAGCTAAAAGGATTTCCTTTTAACTGACTCATCTATCCAAAATTATTGCCCATTTCATCTGCGCGGTATTCAATATTTGAAAACTTATTGTATGACTTAACAAACAACAAGCGAGCTGTTCCACGCGCACCAGAACGGTTCTTTTCTAAAATAACTTCAATTTCACCGACATCCGCTTGTTCATCATCACGCGGGTCAGATTGATTATCGTCGTCATCATTGGCATTTTCATAATAGTCTTCACGATATAAGAATGCCACAATGTCGGCGTCTTGTTCAATTGATCCAGATTCACGAATATCAGAAAGCATCGGACGCTTGTCCTGACGTTGTTCCACACTACGTGATAGCTGTGACAATGCAATAATCGGTACATCTAATTCCATAGCCATCTTCTTAATTGCACGAGAAATGGCAGACACTTCTTGTTGACGACCTTCTGATCCAGTTCCTTCAATCAATTGCAAATAATCGATAATAACCAGCCCTAGCTGACCTTCTTTCTTTTGCAAACGACGTAATTTAGAACGAATCTCCGTAACTTTAATTCCGGCAGTGTCGTCGATAAAGATTTTCGTGTTTGATAACGTCCCCATTGCGACAGTCAAGTTTCGCCATTCATCATCAGCTAATTGACCTGTACGCATGTTCTGGGAATTAATATTCCCTTCAGCGGCCAACATACGATTAACCAATGATGTATCTGGCATTTCAAGTGAAAACACAACAACCGGTAAGTCATTGTTTGCTACTGCTACTTTTTGCGCGATATTCAAGACAAACGCTGTCTTACCAACGGCAGGACGTGCCGCCACAATGATCATTTCACCACCATGGAAACCTGTTGTTAATGCATCTAATGCTGGATATCCTGATGCCAACCCTGTAATTGGGTCGTTTGTACGCGAATTTTGTTCAATTTGTTGGAATGAACGTTCCGCAACATCACGAATGTTTTTAAAGTCAGCTGTCGCACCACCAGACCCCAACGTGTCCAACTTAGTACTGATATCAGCAACCAAGTCTTCAACGCTAGACATCCCCTCATACGAACCTTGCGTTCCATCTTGCAAAGTATCAATCAAGTTTCGGCGGACAGATTTCTCCTTAACAATTTCGGCATAGTAAGGTGCATTACTTGCAATAGGCACAACACCTGCTAATTCAGTCAGATATGTGATACCACCTGCATTCTCTTGTTGGCCAATACGGTCTAATTCATTATTAACAGAGATAACATCAACAGATGATTGGTTCGCATCCAAACTTAACATCGCCGCGTAAATCAAACGGTGACTCGTTTGGAAAAAATCTTCCGGCGCTAATGTTGTTGAGATTTGCGCAATCAAATCGGTTGGATCAGTTGAAATAAAAATTGAGCCCAATACGGCTTGTTCCGCGTTTAAATCATGCGGCGCCCCATTAACTGGGGAATTTGCAAAGTCAGCCATCATGTTCTCTCCTTCAGGCGCTATTTATCTGATGTTTTATGCTTCTGATACGTGCACACGCAAGTCAGCATCAACATCTTTGTGCAACTTAATGCTGATAGTACGGTATCCCAACGCTTTGATTGGTTCCTTCATATCCATCTTACGCTTGTCTAGCTTAATCCCCAATTGCTTGTTGGCAGCTTCAACAACTTGCTTTGATGAAATAGCACCGAACAAACGTCCGTCTGTTCCAGCCTTAGCTTGCATTTCAACGACAACATCTTCAGCTTCTAGACGTTCCTTCAATGTTTGCGCTTCAGCCTTTTCTTCGGCTAATTCGCGATCATGCGCCTTCTTCTTACCTTGGCTAGCTGACACATTTTGCTTTGTTGCAGGCTCAGCCTTCTTGTTCTTAATCAAGAAGTTGTTGGCGTATCCATCAGGAACATCCTTAACTTCACCCTTCTTACCACGACCCTTAACATCTTCCAAAAAAATAACCTTCATAATACTATCTCCTTCTACTCTGCATCACTAGATGGCTTATTTTGCTCATCTAAGATTGCAGTTAATTGCGTATATGCTTCTTCAACTGAAATGTTTTGCATTTGTGTTGCCGCGTTATTTAAGTGACCACCGCCACCCAACTTTTCCATGACAACTTGTACATTTTCTGTACTATCTGAACGCGCAGAAATGGCAACGGTTTGATCGTCACGACGTGTGATGACATAAGATGCGTGAACCCCAATCAATTGCATCAATTCATCGGCGGTTTGCGCTGCAATAACTGAATCGTACTTCACATCATCTTCACCGATAACAACGGCTGCTTGGTCGCGCAAACTTACACGCTCAATCAAATGTGACCTATCACGATAAGATTCCAATGATTCCTTCATGAACTTTTGAATCAAACGACCATCTGCCCCAACTGAACGCAAATAACTCGCCGCATCAAACGTACGTGTTCCAGTACTAACCGTGAATGACTTTGTATCAATTTGAATCCCCGCCAATAATGACGTTGATTCGATGCGCGTTAATCCACGAACATTATTAGGTTGGTATTCGAACAATTCTGTCACCAACTCAGCTGTTGATGAAGCATAAGATTCCACATAAACCAATTGTGCTTGGGTAGGGAATTCTTCACCTCGACGATGATGATCGATCACGACCACATTATCTTCCAAAGCATCATAAACATCGGTACTTTCGGTGATTGATGGCTTTGAATGATCAACCATGATTAACAAACTGTGCGATGTTAATTGCGCCATTGCCTCACTTGAAGACAAAATAGCGTAATCTTCACCCTCTTCTTCTTTAACTTCCTTTAACAACAGCTGGATATCAGAATGAGCAGCGTCATTTTCATCGTATACAACCCATGCCGGACGATTATGCATCGTTGCAATACGTCTTACCCCTAAGGCAGCTCCAAATGAATCCATGTCTGGCCTGATGTGTCCCATAATGAACACCTGGTCCGCATGACTAATTAGATCTCCTAATGCTTGTGAGATAACACGGGCACGGACACGCGTACGCTTTGCCATTGGATTAGTCGTTCCACCAAAGAACTGTGCATCTGAATCATCAGATTTAATAACAACCTGATCTCCACCACGTCCCAAGGCCAAATCCAAATTAGATTGTGCTTCGGTTGCCAATTTATCAATTGAGATATCACCATATGAAATCCCCATACTCAAGGTAACAGGCATGTTCTGTGCAGAAGTTGCTTCACGAACATTGTCTAAAATGGTGAATTTATCTTCCGCGGCTTCATTTAATCCCTTTTGATACCCAATTAACATATACTTATCTGCCGTAATTCGACGTGTATAAATATCATGCCCAGCCATCCAAGTTGTTAATGAACGCGTCACAAATGTACGTAATGCTGATGCATCCGTATCATTTAGACGCTCACTTACTTCCGCGTAATTATCAACAGACACTTGTCCCACCATCAATTGTTGATCGGATAATGTTTGTTGTAATTCGACGTTTTCGGAAACATCAAATAGATAGACTGCTTTAATATCTGTCTGCACACGCATCTTGAATTGCTTATCAAATAGTTCCAATGGCAAATCATCACCATTAGCCTGTTTGTCGCGCGTTTCAATCCACTTATCAATATTTTTAACCATCTCAGGAGATACAACATCTAGTTGTTCCCCTACCAAATAGTCTTTACCTGCCCACGCTTGCAGACACGGATTTACCCAATTGATATAACCTTTATCGTTGTAAAGCAAAATCCCCACCGGCATTTGCAACGTCGCTTCTTGTTCACCACGCTCCACACGATATGACAAATTACTAATATAGTTACTTGTATCTTCACTAACATCTTTTAATGTGTAAAAAATAATTGCCAAAGCACCCAGTACAATAACAACCCACACGGCACCAATAATCCAGCTGATCATAAAGGCAAGTACAACACCAATAATCCCCAATAGTGCAACTAATAGTGCAACAAAAGTTAATTTTCTGTTCTGAAACACGAGTGGCAATTCTGTTTTTTTCTTTTCTGTTTTCACTAGAATATGACTCCTTACTATCGTGTTTTATATTAACGAATATTATACCACGAAACAAAAGGTGGACACAAAAAAGCACTACCCTCGCGGATAGTGCTTTTTGATTAGATCAAACCAGCTTCACGTGCACGTTCTTCATACATCGGAATTTCTTCTGGTGTCGCAGACACAAAGTGTCCTGGTGCAATTTCAACTAGTTCACGCTTTTGTCCGTCTGTTTCACGACTTGCATCGTAAACCAATGGCACACGCGCTTTCTCCACGGCCGGGTCCGGCACCGGAATAGCACTCAACAATGAGCGTGTGTAATCGTGTAGTGGGTGATCGTAAATTTCATCCGCAGGACCAATTTCAAGCATTTGTCCCCAGTGCAAGACACCAATTCGGTCAGAAATATACTTAACCATTGAAAGATCATGCGCAATAAACAAATACGTCAATTTCTTCTTCTTTTGTAAGTCTTGCATCAGATTAACCACTTGCGCTTGAATCGAAACGTCCAAGGCAGAAATTGGTTCGTCCGCAATAATAAATTGTGGCTCCATCGCTAACGCACGAGCAATACCGATACGTTGACGTTGTCCTCCAGAAAATTCATGGGGGTAACGATTAGCATGTTCTTTATTCAAACCAACTGTTTCCAATTGCTTTGCCACAATTTCATCACGTTCTTCTGAGCTACGAGCCATGTTATTGGCGTCTACTCCTTCAGCAACAATGTCTTTAACCTTCATTCGCAAGTCCAATGAGGCTTGCGGATCTTGAAAAATCATTTGCGCTTGCTTATTAAACGCCTTACGATCTGCCTTTTTCTTAATCGTCGCAATATCTTGTCCCTTAGACAAAATTTGCCCCCCAGAAATTGGTTGCAATTTCATAATTGCACGACCGATAGTTGTCTTACCAGAACCTGATTCTCCAACCAATCCAAACGTTTCCCCTTCGTAAATATCAAAGGATACATTTTGAACAGCCTTCGTTTCATTTTTACGCCCGGCGTTGAATGTAATGTCAACATTCTTAACTTCAATCAACTTCTTCTTTTCTTCTGCCATCGCGTCTCTCCTATTCTGCTAAGATAGCGTCTGAACGAACCGGCTTGGCCGTTTCGCGTTGTGCCATAGCATCTGGGTTTTCCGCAATATATGCAGCCCAACGCTTTTGGATTTCCGCTGGTAGTTCTACTTCAGGTGCACGTTCGTCCAACAACCAAGTTGCTGCAAAATGAGTTGGTGTTAATTGGAAGTAAGGTGGTTGTTCCTTCTTATCAATTGACAACGCATACTTATTACGCGCCGCAAAGGCATCCCCATGTGGTGGGTGTACCAAATCTGGTGGCGTTCCTGGAATTGCTTGTAGTTGCCCACTTTGCGTATCCACAGTTGGCATTGAATTCAACAATCCCCATGTATATGGATGTTGTGGGAAGTTAAACACTTCATCAATTGTCCCAATTTCAACAATCTTTCCAGCATACATAACGGCTACACGATCAGCCATTCCCGCTACGACACCAAGGTCGTGGGTAATGAAAATAATTGATGACTCTGTTTCAGCTTGAATTTCCTTCATCAAGTCCAAAATTTGCGCTTGAATCGTAACGTCCAACGCTGTTGTTGGTTCGTCCGCAATTAGAATATCAGGTCGGTTGATCAATGCAATTGCGATAACAATACGTTGACGCATTCCACCTGAAAATTGGTGTGGGTAATCATTCAAATGTTCTTCAGCATTTGGAATACCAACATCCTTCATCATTTCTAGTGCACGTGCCAATGCTTCTTTACGTGACAATCCTTGGTGCTTAATCAATGGTTCGGCAATTTGCATCCCGATTTTCATCGTTGGGTCCAATGATGTCATTGGGTCTTGGAAAACCATGGCAATTTCAGAACCACGAATCTTTTGTAATTCCTTTTCACCCATATGGATGATTTCACGACCATCAAAAGTAATATTTCCCTTCACAACTTCTGAGTTGTTGGCAAGTAATCCCATGATGGCGCGTGTTGTAACAGACTTTCCAGATCCAGATTCACCAACAATTGCTAGTGTTTCACCTTTGTTCAACGCGAATGAAATATCACGAATCGCTTGGACTTCACCGTTGTCTGTATGGAAATTAATTTTTAAATCTTCAACTTCAAGAATACGTTCTGACATTTCGGCCTCCTAACGTCGTGTTCGTGGGTCAAATGCATCTCGTAATCCGTCACCAAGTAAGTTAAAGGCAATCATGATCATTGATAGAATCACGGCTGGCACAACCAATTGGTAAGGGTAGAACAAGAATGCCTTAGTTCCATCATTCAACAAAGTTCCAAGTGACGCCATAGGGATAGGAATTCCTAGTCCGATAAATGACAACAAGGCTTCGAAGAAAATAGCTGATGGAATTGTAAACATCAATTGCACAATAATTGTTGATGACAAGTTTGGAATCAAGTGACGTACACCAATACGCCATGGTGATGATCCTAATGTACGCGCAGCAGAGATGTAATCTTGCTCCTTAATTGAAAGCACCCGGGCTCTGACTAATCGGGACATTCCAATCCAAGACGTCAACCCAATTCCTAACGCAATTGAGAACATTCCTGGTTGCATAACCAAAATCAACAACACGAAGATAACCAAGTTAGGAATTGATGATAGCACTTCAACAATACGTTGCATCAACGTATCTAGTCGGCCACCATTCCATCCAGAGATGATTCCATAGGTTACCCCGATGAACAAGTCAATCAAAGCAGCTATCAAAGCAACTTCTAGTGAGATACGTGTTCCATATAGGACACGCTTGAACAAGTCACGACCAAATTGGTCAGTTCCAAATAGGTAGAATGTATCAGATGGTACACCAGCTGCTTCGTACTTATCAACAACTTCGCCACCTTCTTTAACCTTACCGTCCAAACCAGGAATATTTCCTGGTAACTTTGGTGGCAAGTTTTGTTGCATCACATCTTGCTTAGCAATCGCATCAGGTGTCGCATATGGCACTGACGCAAAGGCAGCAAAGAAAATCACAATCAGAACCCACAATGAGATGAAGGCTCCCTTATTCTTCTTCAATCGACGCCAAGCATCCTTACGGAAACTCACATCTTTGGTTTGAATTGCATCCAAGTCCGCAGTTGACTTTTGCGGAAGCAACTGGAAATCAGCTGCATTTAGGTTTGTATATTGTTCAGCCATAGTTGCCTCCTTTATTTGTTCAAACGGATACGTGGGTCAATCAATCCGTACAAGATGTCAGTAATCAACAAGACCACCATCAACATCATTGAGTACACAATTGTTGTTCCCATGATAACTGGGTAATCATTCGTCAAAATTGATGAAACGAATTGTCCACCAATTCCAGGAATCGCAAAGATTTGCTCAACCACGATTGATCCAGTCATCAAATTAACTGCCATAGGTCCAATCAATGTTACCAACGGAATCAATGAATTACGTAATGCGTGCTTGTAAACCACTTCGTTACGTGACAATCCTTTAGCACGTGCTAATTCAATGTAATCAGAATTCATCACGTTCACCATTTCAGTACGAATGAATCGTGCTGTAATCGCTAATGGCGCCATTCCCAATACTACGGCTGGCAAGATTGTGTAAATGAATCCATCCCAACCAGCAATTGGCAACCAACCTAGCTTCAATCCAACAAAGTATTGTGCCAATGTGGCAAACACGAATGATGGGATAGAAACTCCTAGCACCGCAATAATTGACAACAATGTGTCACGCTTTGTATTTGCGTGCATTGCGGCAGAAGCTCCTAGTCCAATACCGGCAATCACACCGAATACCAAGGCTTCAAGTCCTAATTGAATTGAGGGTCCGATTCGTTCCCCAATCAACTTCATAACGGGTTGATTTTGGAATTGGAATGAATCCCCAAAATTCAAACGGAACGCATTTGTTAAGTAGTCCCAGTATTGCACCCACAACGGGTTGTTCAATCCATATTGCGCTTCGATCATCGCTCGTTGCTCTGGTGCCAAACGTTCAGCATTCGCTAGCGGTGACCCTGGCATCAACTTCATCAAGAAGAATGTTGCCGAAATAACAATAAAGAGGGTCAGCAAAATAATGCCGAGTCTTTTTAGAATATATTTAAACATCGCAGAAAACCTTTCTTTGTGTGATTACCTTTGCAAAAACCAACATGTAACTTTCTTACTTACGATATACCCATTTCCAATCAAAGAGAGCTCCCGCAGGATGGTAGACCATGTCCGCAATGTCTGTTCGTTGCAACGCAGGTGTTGCACGGTAGTACATTGGAATAACAGCCATCTCTTCTAAACTAATCTTTTCAGCGTCTGCATAATCTTGGTAACGCTTTTTCTCATCATTAACGTCAGTTGTGTTCGCCTTCTTAATCAATGCATCATATTCTTCATTTGACCAACCACCGGCATTAAATGCTCCACCAGTCAGGTTCAAGTCCAAGAATGATGATGGGTCCGGGTAATCCGCACCCCAAAGTGAGATGACTAGGTCGAAATCTTTACTTTGTGTCAAAGCCAAACGTTGCTTAAACGG
Organism: Weissella tructae; assembly: GCF_000732905.1. NCBI lineage: Bacteria > Bacillati > Bacillota > Bacilli > Lactobacillales > Lactobacillaceae > Weissella > Weissella tructae. The sequence continues at coordinate 107,127 of NZ_CP007588.1, read as the reverse complement.
TACAATCTTAATGTTAATCTTCAAACCATCTAATTCTTGCAATTGTGATTGTAAGAATTGAGCTGAGCTCTTCGCTGCATCTGTGTCATCAGTAACTAGTTCCAATGTCAAATCTGTTAACCCTTCAGCGCGCATTCCCTTCGCAAAAAGTTCTTTTGCTTGCTTCAAGTCATAGCCAACTGCGCCTTCCACCGTTGAAATTTCAGTGAAATCTTTGTCAGTTTTCGGATCTGTAATTAGTCCCTTTGGTGTCAAAGTTGTCGCCGGTTGCGCCGTTCCACCTAACACCTTATCAGTAAAGACTTCACGATTAATTGCATATGATAGTGCACGACGGATATCCGTATTACCTAGCGCCTTTACCTTCTTTTCATTCATTTGAATGTAGGCTGTCGTCGCAGTTGGATTATTCAAAAATGAACGATCATGCTTTGATGCATTAGCTTGTAGTGTTGATAGTTCTGCGTAGTCTGTCGCATTAGACATAAACAAGTTATATCCTGTTCCTGACTGTACTGCTTGAACACGAATGTCCTTCGTCTTCACAACATCACTATCATAGTAGAACTTATTCTTTTGTAAGAAATATTCATCACTTGATCCTGACCACTTCTTCAATACAAACGGACCTGAAGATAGGACATACTTAGCTTCTGTTCCATACTTCTTTCCCGCCTTTTCAACAAATGCTTCATTTTGTGGGAAGAAAGGAGGCATTGTCATAATATCTAACAATGCAGGCATTGGTTGATCCAATGTCACCTTCAATGTACGGTCATCCAACGCCTCAATCCCTAGCTTGGTTAGGTCTTTTTCTTCACCACTTTGAATGGCTTCTGCATTCTTCACACCTGCATATAGATATGCATATTCAGAAGCAGTCTTCGGATCGTTTGTTCGGCGCCAACCATAGACAAAATCATGGGCCGTTAGGTCATCCCCGTTCGACCACTTCAAATCTGGTCGAAGTTTAAATGTGTAAACCGTCCCTTTTTCACTTGTCTTATATGATTCCGCCAACGCTAATGCTGGTTCACCATCTTTATCTTGTCTTGTTAATCCATCCCCCGTTGCTGTCAATCCATTAAAGTCTTGTGCAGCGGACACCTTAGATGGATCCATCGTTGATAGAGGTGCCTTATCCACCCAACGAATCATATTATTATTTTTAACCGCGGCATGGACACCTACGACACCGACTCCACTAAACACAGCGATTGCCGCTGCAACTGTTGTTATTTTCTTCATTCCCCAGTTCATATGCTACCCTCCACCATTTTCATTTATGAGAGATTTCTAATGTATTTCGAATAGTATACTGGAGTTTAAATTAAAAAACAATGAGAAAAGGCAGGTTACTTGACACGCTTAATCCATTTGAAGTCAAATGTTGCACCAGCAGCATGGTACGCCATGTCTTCAATGTCAGTTCGCTCTAAGGCTGGCGTTGATCGGTGATACATTGGAATAACTCCCACTTGATCAGTCAAAACTTTTTCTGCTTCAACATAATCTTGGTAACGTTTTTCGGCGTCACTTGCATCTGTTATAATAGCTTTCTTAATCAAATTATCATATTCCTCATTTGACCAAGAACCTCCATTAAATGAACCGCCCGTTTGGAATAGGTCCAAGAATGTTGATGGGTCAGCATAGTCAGCTCCCCAAATGGTAATAATCAAATCAAATGTGCGTGTTTCTTGCATTGCAATACGTTGCTTGAACGGTACAATCTTAATGTTGATTGTTAGCCCTTCTAATTCTTGCAATTGTGATTGTAGATATTGCGCTGAGTTCTTAGCAGCATCTGTGTCATCAGTTGCTAATTCTAATGTTAATTCTGTTAATCCTTCAGCGCGCATTCCCTTCGCAAACAATTGACGTGCCTTTTCTAGGTCATATCCAATTGCGCCATCTGTCTTTGAAAGGTCTGTAAAGTCCTTACCTGTCTTAGGGTCTGTAACCAATCCCTTCGGCACTAATGTTTCCGCCGGAATTGCTGTTCCACCTAACACCTTGTCCGTGAATGTTTCACGGTCAATGGCGTATGATAATCCACGTCGAATGTCGACATTGTCCAAAGCCTTCACTTGCTTACGGTTCATTTGAATGTATGCTGTTGAACCACCTGGATTATTAATGTAAGCACGATCATGTTTCGATCCAGTTGCTTGCAATGTTGATAGTTCAGCGAAATCTGTCGCATTTGACAGGAACAGGTTATATCCTGTTCCTTGTTGGACAGAACGAACACGAATTTCATTTGTCTTCACAACGTCACTATCATAGTAGAACTTATTCTTTTTCAAGTAATATTCATCACTTGCTCCTGACCAATTTTCAATTGTGTATGGTCCTGATGCCAAAACATATTTTGCTTCTGATCCATATTGCTTACCTGATTCTTCAACAAATTTTTGGTTTTGTGGGAAGAATGGCGGCATTGTTAACAAATCTTTCAGCGCTGCCATTGGTTGGTCTAACGTCACTTCCAATGTACGATCATCAAGTGCTTTTACACCCAATTGTGTCAAATCAGTAATTTTACCGGTTTGAATTTTATCAGCATTCTTAATACCTTCAAACAAGTAGGCATATTCAGCCGCTGTCGTTGGATCGTTTGTTCGACGCCAACCATATACGAAATCATGTGCCGTTAGGTCATCCCCGTTTGACCATTTCAAATCTGGTCGTAGTTTAAAGGTATACACCGTTTTCGCATCATTCGTATCTACTGATTCTGCCAAAGATAATTCCGGTACTCCCTTCATATCTTGACGATACAAACCATCACTCACCGCTGTCATACCAGTAAAATCTTGATTGGCTGACACTTTCGATGGATCCATTGTTGTTAGCGGTGCCTTATCAACCCAACGAATCATATCATCGTTTTGGGTTGATTTAGCTTTCGCAACTGAACTCGTAATAGCTGTGCCAATACCCCCGACGGCCAATGCCGCTAAAGCTATATACGTAAATTTTTTCATTCCCGACTTCATATATACCCCTCCATATTAGTGCGGTCCCCCGTGCTTCTTAATACCATACTAAGAAAACACCACAAAGCTGTTGAATATTGTAAATAAATCTAACATTAACTACATATATATATTTTATAAATGAAATTAACTACAGTTTCAGAAAAATGGTTATAAAAAAAGAGACCCTCGCTCAAAAAACAAGAATCTCAAATTGTTACTATGCCTTCATTCGTCGGTCCATGTAACGTCCGAATTGAGAAATAGTGTAGTTCAACACAAAATACAACAAAGCCAACATGATAAACATCGGCACGATTTGATTTGGATTTTGTGCATAAATTGTTTGCGCACGATATGTTACATCCGGCAACATGATAATAGTTGCCAATGATGTGTCCTTAATCAATGACACAAACTGTGATACCAATGGTGGGATCATCTTCTTATACGCTTGTGGTAACAGAATTTGAATCAACGTCTGACGCATATTCAAACCATTAGAACGTGCACCTTCTAATTGTCCCTTCGGTACTGCAATAATACCTGAACGCACAATTTCAGCAATCATCGCTGATTCAAACACCGTCAGCGCAATAATCGTAGATGCCATGACATTAAAATGGATACCAATCTTTGGCAATGCAAAGTACGTAAAGAAAATAATCAACAATAGCGGCAAGTTTCGAATAATATCAATAATAAAGCCGACGATTGGTGATACGACGCGGATATTCAAGTAACGAATAATCCCCAACAATGATCCAATAATAAAACTAAATACAATTGAAACAACGGAAACTTGAATCGTCACCCATAGTCCCATCAATAAGAAGCGTAGGTTCAACCATGAAAATGCTTGTAGAAAATCTTGCATGTTAGTTACCCCCGCCGACTAATTTATGTTCTAGATGACGCATGTAGTAACTTAACGGCATCGTTAGGATTAGATAGAATACAGCCACAATAATATATGGACCGAATGTATCAAAAGTCGTTTGCGAAATTGCATTGGCTTGATACATCAAATCCATTCCTGCGACGAAAGCCAACACTGATGAATTTTTGATCAAACTGATGAATTGATTTCCCAATGGGGGAATAACCAACTTAAAGGCTTGTGGCAATACAACATGCCACATACTTTGATACCAGTTCAAACCATTAGACATTGAACCTTCTAATTGCCCCTTTGGTACTGCCAATATTCCGGCACGCACAGTCTCGGCGATGAACGCTGAACTATACAATGTTAGCCCTAACGTTCCTGACGCAAATCCATCCAAATGCCACACACGTGCGACAACAACATAGAAAAACATTGTAATCACCAACAAAGGAATGTTACGAACAATTTCTACGTAAATATTTGCGACTTTATTCGCAAAGCGGTTTGGCATTACTTGCATCAAGGCAAATAATGTCCCTAAGACAGTGGCACCAACCAAAGCAATTAAACTTGCCAAGATTGTCCAACCAAATCCTGTTATGAAGGCATCTGAGTGTTCTGTAAATAGTGTCCACATTACTTAGTTACCTCCTTCCAATCAAGTCCACGTACTTCACCAAACCATTTTTCAGCTAATTTATCGTAGCTACCATCTGCACGCATTTCGGCCAAAGCCTTGTTTGTTGCGGCTTCCAACTTAGGTTCGTTCTTTGAAAACGCCATTGCATATTCTTCAGATGTAAACGCGCCACCAACAATCTTCAAATTAGGCTTATCAGCGCCTAATCCAAATAAAATTGTGTTGTCACTAGTAATGGCATCTCCTTGCCCTGATTCCAACGCAGTCATAGCTGTCGCATAATCAGGTAAACCAACAACTTGTGCTTTAGGTGCAAATTCCTTAATATTCTCAGCTGAATTAGTTCCAGTTACGGCTAAAATCTTAGCGCCTTTGTAATTCACATCTTCAACCGACTTAATCTTACTATTGTCTGGTACCATGATTGATTGCCCAGCCTTAAAGTAATGATCTGAGAAATTAACGACCTTTTTACGTTCGTCTGTAATCGTCATTGTGGCAATAATGGTATCAATGTTTCCATTCAACAACATTGGTACTCGTGTACCCGCTGTAACTTGTGTTAATTCAGCTTTTGCATTTGGGTTAATACGCTTTGTTAATTCCTTAGCAAGGTCAACTTCAAATCCTTGGTATTCACCAGACGCAATGTCCATCACACCAATTAATTTTGTATCCCCTTTTATTCCCCAAGTCATAACGTCAGATTCCATCACACGATCATATGCAACGTTCTTTTGTGACGCACGTGCTTTATTTGCGCTCAATTGGTTAACTGCTGCCCAAGCACCTAGAGCGACCAATACAACTGCGCCCCAAGTGAATAGCTTTTTTGTATTACTTTTCATAACTAGCCCCCTAATGCACAATTTGTGACAAGAAGTGACGTGCACGTGGTTCATTTGGATGTTCAAAGAATTGTGCAGTTGGCGCATCTTCTAAGACTTCACCGTCTGCCATAAAGATAACACGGTCTGCAACTTGCTTAGCAAATCCCATTTCATGTGTCACAACGACCATGGTCATTGAAGAATCTTCCGCGATTTCACGCATAATTTTCAAAACACCATTAACCATTTCCGGATCCAACGCTGATGTTGGTTCGTCAAATAAGATGGCCTTAGGTTTCATTGCCAATGAACGCGCAATCGCAACACGTTGTTGTTGTCCTCCAGAAAGCGCTGATGGGAACTTTTCTGCTTGATCAGCCAATCCAACACGTTCTAGCAAAGCCATTGCAATTTCACGGTTTTCAGTTTCGTCACGCTTCAAAACTAAACGAGGGCCAAGCATAATATTTTCAATAATTGTCTTATTTGCATATAGATTAAAATGTTGGAATACCATTCCCACATCTTTACGAATCATATTCAAGTCCGTGTGTTCATCTGCCAAATCACGATCATTAACAATTAATTGACCTGATTCAATTGTTTCTAGTCCGTTAATTGTACGAATTAATGTTGACTTACCTGACCCAGATGGGCCAAGCAAGACCACTGTTTCACCTGCATCGATTTCTAAATTAATGTTTTTCAAAGCATGGAACTTTCCATAATACTTTTCGACATCTTTAAACTCGATCATTGACATTTGGGCCTCCTCGCTAACAACCGTTAGCTTTTTCTATTAATTAAACATCACTACTACCATTGTGAGGTTTCCAGTGAACTTTATCCCATAGTATTCAAAATTCCGAACATTGTCAATCAGTATGTGATATAAGTTTACATTTTTAGGCATTAAAAAAAGCCTAGCCTTTTGGCTAGACTTCTTTATTTTTGTATGCTAATTCGACCTTTAATTCGTATGGATATTTCACTTCAGACAGCCCATTACGACCCATTTCATGAGCCGTACCGCCTGATATACCAACGGTTGCGACGAAAAAGTCGTATTGCTTCATAGCCATCGAAACAGGTTGTAATCCAACCTGTTCAACATGGCCCAATTGTTGCGCCGTCATTTCATTTAGTCCACCGACCACAATCAATCGATTACCATCGTTTTCCAAACGATAAAAGGGTAACTCTATCCGATTGTTCGCATATAAAACGTTTTTCCCATTTTTCAGAACTTTGACTTGCTCTTTAACCGAAAGATTATCATATGCATCTTCAATCAATCCATGTTCGTCCAATTTATTTACAATTTCTTCTAAATATTTTTGGTGCTCCCCTTCAGATATGACCAACGCTGGTAATACATCTTCCGTTCTATACAACCCACTCGCTGGTACAAATTGGACATTATTCCCTGCGGCAGCGTCTGGATTGGCTACATATTTCGCAAATAATGGTGAAATATCCCATTTGACAGATTTTTCTGTAAAGTAATACATGAAATTAATAAGTGCCACGTAAAAAATCAACAACATCGCCAAACCCAACAACGCACCTTGCATATATGCTTGATTCTTGAAATACGCATATGTTAGATGAGCCAAATAAGCGACTCCAAAAAAGTCGATAATCGTATAGATGCGACCCTTTAACCGAGAATTTACGTTAAAGACACTAAAATAGCTATTAAAAAGATCTAAAAGCGAAAACATATTACTCCGCCTCCTTCTTCGCAACGTCTGCGACAACTTCTGAGCTAGATGAACTTGAAGTCACCGATGATGATGATTCAGATGGTAACACGGAAGATTCTGAATTACTCTGTCCACTAACAGTTGATTCAGACTCAGAGATGTCATTCGGACTCTTCGATACTGCACTTGAAGTTTCACTAGTCGTATTATTTGAAGTTGTTTCCTCGTTAGCGGATTCCGTACTCAAAGAAGAAGTATCCTTTTTCTCAGACGTTTCCTTAACCGGCGCACCATTACGAGTGTTAGTTGAAACATTTACCACGGCATTCCCTGCACTCAATGCAATTATGAGTGACAACAAGGCAACGGGAGTAATAAATGGTGGTGTTCTTTTTTTCATGACATACCTCCTTGTACGTTAGACTCTAATCGCCGATTGTACAATCTCATCAATTTCTGAACGCGCCGCATCCCAATCATCATTCATCACGACATGTGCGCGTTCTTTTAATCCTGGCAAAATCATTAAATCACGTTGATATTCTTCACTGTTTAATCGTTGTGCAATTGCTTCAACATCATCTCCACGCTTTTCCAGACGTTCCAGCAAATCTGCTCGTTCACTGACATCTAGATAAATAACAACAACTTCACCTTCTGGTAAATCTTGTAAATAAGTCACAGCGCCCATTGGATCTAGCACAATTGTAATTAATTGATTCTTTTCCCACGCACGCTCTAGCCCTTCAACAGAAGAACCATATTTATAACCACTGTAACTCACTTCTTCCAAAAAATGATTACGATCAAAACTATCATTTGATTCAAAATAATAGTCCACGCCATCTTCTTCACCTTCACGAGGCGGACGTGTAGTGTGTGTAATCACTTTTGGCATTTCATAAAATTCATTCAGGTACTTTGTAACAGTTGTCTTTCCTGTTCCTGTATTTCCTGTTACTACAAAGACGCGACGTTGCAAATTCTTCACCTTTTCTCTTTCCATATCACCGATACATTGGCAATAAACAACAATATCCTATTGTCACCAATAGGATATCACATTTGTTCAATTATTGATTACCACCAAAGAGTCCACTAAAGAAATTCTTAACTGGTTCCCAGATATTAATCGTAAACCAATTCGCAACTTCTTTTGCGTCTTGAGAATTCGCAAAGTCTTTTGCTTTTGCCATCAAATCACCAGCAGAATTAGATAAAGTATCCGCTAAGTTATTCGCTGACTTCACAAAGTCCGCTGAATCTGAAATCGGTGCATTATTGACTAATTGAATTGAATTCGCAATTGCATTAATGTTTGCTTCACCTGTTTGGTCTTTAATCCCTTGCTTATCCAAATTAACAATCAACTTGTCGATAATAATGTTGATCGTAATATTTTTACCTGCTTGCTTATCCGCAGCTAAATCACTAGTTGTTTGTGTTACTGCCGATGTTAGTTTTCCCGCATACTTACCATCATTCGCATTTTCTGAAATGGCTGCTGATGTAGATGACAAAACATCATTCGCTGCGGTTGTATTTTCATTGTTTAAATCTACACCATCGGCTTCTAATGCTTTATAGACACCCGCCAACGCTGCTTCTCCTGAAACAGGTACATTAGCTGTAACAGTGATAATAACATCTTTAACACCTGCCATCGTCGCCGCCATTGCATATTGTTGGGCTGTAACTTGTGTAATATTGTTCTTCGCTTCAAACGCTTCAATATTAACCAATGTTCCTGCACCTGCTTTTCCTGGTGCCAACGCAACCGAACTAATCATGACACTATCACTTACCCCTTGCAAGCCAAGATACGCAGCATCACTACCTTTAGTCGTTAGTTGTGTATAGTTCGATGTCACACCTAACGTTTGTGCAATTTGATGCTTTTGCTGTGCCGCATCTCCATATACAACATATGGCTTATTTAACGCACGTTGTTGCTCTCCAGTTGCCATCGCAGAAACATGACTAGTCCCCACCAAACCACCCAATACCACAGTGGTTAACACAATTGTTCCAACCTTTTTCCACATGTTGGTTTTCCCCCGATTTTTTTGATTATTTGCATTTATTTTAGCAGTTTTCACCTTAAAAAGCTCATAAAAAAAGAAGTGAAATCCCTTTGAATTTCACTCCTAATTATTCATTACTCATCAAGCAATCATTAGTTTCTTAATAATTAGCCAAATCGTTCATTGATTGTGCAAAAATAGCCATTGAACGTGTCAAATCAGCTACTGGGTAGAATTCATCTGCTTGGTGCATTGTATCAGGTACACCTTCAAACATCGCTCCAAACGCAACTCCACGCTTCAATAGACGACCAAATGTTCCACCACCGATAACAAGTTCTCCTGCAGGCAATCCTGTTTGTTCACGGTAAACACGTAGCAACGTTTCTACAAGAGGATCATTCCCTGGTACGTAGTGCGGCGTCATTCCGTGTCCTTCAATTGCAACACTTGCAGCAAACTTCGCTGGCAAGGCATCACGCAAATCAGCTTCGATTTGTGCGGCTGTAATATTTTGAGGGTAACGGAAGTTAGCATCAATAAATCCATCTTCGTTAGCAGCAAAACGTTGAATACCAACGTTCATTGACAAATCACCCATCAAATCATCATGAGTTGCTGCACCAATCTTTTCAGCTACTGTATCATCATGTAGCTTATCCCCTAGCAAAGCCAAGAATCCAGCTGCATCTGCATCAAAATTCTTAGTTTGTAGGAAGTTCGCCAAGAATGTCCCAGCATTCAAACCAGTTTCAGGCTTAGCACCGTGAACTTGACGACCAAAGAACTTAAATGTTACTTGATCACCATCCACAGAAGCTTCTCCTGTTACACGAGTTTCAGCCGCCAAGTAGGCTTCCATAGATTCAACCATTGCAGCTGCTGCATCAGTCTTAACAACCGCAATCGCAGTTCCTGGAACCATGTTTGGGCGTTCACCAGCAGCAAATGAAACCAAGTAATCACCTGATCCATTTTCACCGCTAAAGCGAGTTACAACTGAAACATTTCCCTTTTCACCGTTAATGATTGGGAATTCTGCATCAGGTGAGAATCCCATTGTTGGTTCCCCATATTCTGCAAAGAATTCATCCATTCCAGTCCAGTCAGATTCTTCATCGATTCCCACAACAAAAGTGATCTTACGCTTCAAAGGAACACCCATGTCTTTAAGCATCTTCATTGCATAGTACGCTGTAAAAGTAGGCCCCTTATCATCTGATGCGCCACGAGCATACAAACGACCATCTTCGATAGTAGGTGTAAATGGATCCTTAGTCCAACCGTCTCCGGCCGGCATAACATCTAAGTGACCAATAACGGCTACAGATTCTTCTGCATCTTCTGGTCCCATTTCTGCATATGCTACTAGGTTCTTAAACATTCCTGTACGGAATCCATCGCGTTCTGCTAAAGCAACAAACTTATCCAAAGCCGCTGCGGGACCAGGTCCCAACGGTGCCAATTCAGTCGCTGCCGCATCATCACGAACTGACTCAATTGCCAACATTTCCTTCAAATCTGTTAGTAAAGCATCTTCATACTTTAAAGAATTTGATAACCACTTACCTTGCTCTGTTGTCATAACATTCGCCTCCATCATTTAATTAGATACTATTATATCACTTGTTTGTTAAATAACTATCTTTATCATGCAATGAAAAAAGCTCTAGCAAGTATATTTGCTAGAGCTTTTTATGTGTCATACACCCTAAGACGTATGTGGTCTTACTTATGTGTTAAAAATTTCATTAGATATGCAACGACTAATTACTTAGCTGAACGACGGCGGAACAACAATCCAGCAAATGCCATCAATACTAGTCCAACAACTGCAAACAACTTGTTATCTTCTGAACCTGTGTTTGGCAATTCTGCAGCCTTAACAGTTTCTGACTTAGCAACAGTCTTCTTTGATACTGGCGCAACTGTCTTTTCTTCCTTCTTAGCAGGAACGATTGCCTTAACTGTCTTAGGAGTAGTCTTGTTTTCCTTCTTAGGTGCAGTCACCTTAGGAGTAGTCTTGTTCTCCTTCTTAGGAGTAACCTTTTCTTCCTTCTTAGGTTCGATTACTTCTGGAGTTGGCTTTGTTTCTTCTGGCGCAACGTGAACTTCTGGTTGTGTTACTTCAGCTGATTCATTTGCATTGTTTTCTTGTTCTGTAACGTTTCCATTTTCTGGTGTTACTTCTTCAAGTTCTTCTACTTCTTCAAACGGTACATTTTCTTCAGTTCCATCAACGTGAATTTCTTCTTCCTTAGATCCATCCACATTATGCATGTTGTCTTCTTCTTCAGTAACGTTTCCGTGATCTGGTGTTACTTCTTCAAGTTCTTCCAATTCTTCAAATGGTACTTCTTCTTCAGTTTCATCAACGTGAATCTCTTCCTTCTTAGGTTCGTCCACATTATGCATGTTATCTTCTTCTTCAGTAACGTTTCCGTGATCTGGTGTTACTTCTTCAAGTTCTTCGACTTCTTCAAATGGAATTTCTTCTGTTTCTTCAGTTGGTGTCTTTTCTTCTTCTTCATCACCTTCAATGGCACCTGACATCAAAACATTCTTAACACTTGATGCCCCTTCAATTGAAGTTGGTGATTCGTTCAAGATTTGGTAATCAGCCTTAAAGTCATTTGACAACGTCTTTTGCTTCTTACCATCTTCAGTCAAACGTGTTTGGTAGTTAATTCCGATTGTGTTTCCACTAACAGCTGCATCACGCAAAGTCATTTCGAATGAATTACCGTTTACAACTAACTTACCTTGTTCTGCAGTCAGCGGTTGCCCATTGATTGTGATTGACCCTTCTACGAATTCGTGACCCTTACCAAGCGTGTCACGGACTAGTGTATCTCCTGACACTTGCAAACGGCCTGCATTCACAACAATGTACCAGTCAATCAATTCTGCATCGTTTTCATTAACGTTTCCACCCTTGTAAGCAAAGTCAGGCGCAGTTTGATTACCACCATCACCTTCGTTCGCAACAGGATATCCATGCACGGTTACGTTAGGGAATGGGTTAGCCTTAGTACCTAAGTCTAGGTTAACTTCCTTTGATGTTCCGCGTTCAATATTTTCAGTAGCTTTAATACTAAACTTCAAACTTCCTTTAATGTGGTTTTTCTTTGTAACCTTATCATTAAAGATAACACGTACGCGGTTTGCTTCAACGATAACTTCCGCATAGTCTTCCAACATCATCTTGTTAGCGAAACCCTTAAATTCTTCTGGAAGAGTGAAAACAAGTTCATCTCCCGGTTGGAATTCATGTCCTTCCTTTTCACTAAACTCCATACTAATCTCACCAATTTCTCGTGGTTGGAATACATTTTGAGATGACGTGATTTTATCCACAAATGGAGATGAATCGATTACACTTGCATGTGCGCTCACACCTACAAACATTGCAATCACAAAACTAAATACTGCCATAACAACCCAAATTGGTCGTGTGATCATTGCGTTCTTCATATTACTACTTCCTCATACATTTATTTTTAAAATATTTTTTAATAAGTTTTCTATGTGATACTCATATGTCCTTATCAACTTAATTAAAGATACAGTGCCTAGACAACATATACCAGTTTTTAAATTTTCGGTTTTTTAAAAAAAAACATCAAAAAAGAAGAAAAAACCGCTATAAATCAATGTTTACATAGGACAAAGTAATTTATTTTTAAAATAAAATCGTGAATATTAAAACAGTGCACACCGTATTTAAATCATCAAATGATATAAAAACATATAATTGACACCGTTTACAATAAACTATATGAACAATGTATACAAAAATACAATAAAGCTACACAGAGCCGTTTAATCAACATTAAATTCACAAAAGGAATCCAAACACATCATAAAACAACATCAAAACATATAAATTAGTATGCAGCAGAAAACAAAACAAAAAACCTGTATAGCATCAAAAAATTCAAAAAAACACACATTACGGACTATACCAATTACAAAATATTCGTTTTTCAAAAAAGAAAAGCACCTAATTTCTTCAATTCGAAAAAATTAGGTGCTTTTTATGTCACATTCTAAACCCAACACGTAAATTAATAAATGTCCTAGGAATTACTTTAATATACGACGCTTAAACAAAAGCCCAAACATCATAAGAACCCCTAGTAACACGATCCAATAATTGGATTTTGACCCAGTCATAGGTAATTCTTCATGCCCTGTCACATTCTCATCTTCTTCACGTACATCAACGTGAATTTCCGGTTGATTTGTTTCAACGTTTTCTGTTGCGTGGTTTTCAACTTCTGTTTCAGTCGTGTTGTTTGTTTCGATTGCTTCTAATTCTTCCAACTTGTCTGATTCATCAGCGTTTTCTTCTTCGCGTACATCAACGTGAATTTCCGGTTGGTTTGTTTCAACGTTTTCCGTTGTGTGGTTTTCAACTTCTGTTTCAGTCGCGTTGTTTGTTTCGATTGCTTCTAATTCTTCCAACTTGTCTGATTCATCAGCATTTTCTTCTTCACGTACGTCAACATGATTTTCCGGTTGGTTTGTTTCAACGTTTTCTGTTGCGTGGTTTTCAACTTCTGTTTCAGTCGCGTTGTTTGTTTCGATTCCTTCTAGTTCTTCCAACTTGTCTGATTCATCAGCGTTTTCTTCTTCACGTACATCAACGTGAATTTCCGGTTGGTTTGTTTCAACGTTTTCTGTTGCGTGATTTTCAACTTCTGTTTCAGTCGCATTGTTTGTTTCGATTTCTTCTAGTTCTTCCAACTTGTCTGATTCATCCAATAACTCTTCATGTGTCTCAAGATGAACACCTAAGTTATCATCTTCACCCGTAGTGTAGTCTTCCAAATCCTTCAAATTACCTGATTCATCAAACTCTTCCAACTTGTCTGATTCATCAACGTTTTCTTCTTCACGTACATCAACGTGAATTTCCGGTTGGTTCGTTTCAACGTTTTCTGTTGCGTGGTTTTCAACTTCTGTTTCAGTCGCGTTGTTTGTTTCGATTTCTTCTAGTTCTTCCAACTTGTCTGATTCATCAGCATTTTCTTCTTCACGTACATCAACGTGAATTTCTGGTTGGTTCGTTTCAACATTTTCCGTTGCGTGATTTTCAACTTCTGTTTCAGTCGCGTTGTTTGTTTCGATTTCTTCTAATTCTTCCAACTTGTCTGATTCATCAGCGTTTTCTTCTTCACGTACATCAACGTGAATTTCTGGTTGGTTCGTTTCAACATTTTCCGTTGCGTGATTTTCCACTTCTGTTTCAGTCGCGTTGTTTGTTTCGATCTCTTCTAGTTCTTCCAACTTGTCTGATTCATCAACGTTTTCTTCTTCACGTACATCAACGTGAATTTCTGGTTGATTTGTTTCAACGTTTTCCGTTGCGTGATTTTCCACTTCTGTTTCAGTCGCGTTGTTTGTTTCGATTTCTTCTAATTCTTCCAACTTGTCTGATTCATCAGCCTTTTCTTCTTCACGTACATCAACGTGAATTTCTGGTTGGTTTGTTTCAACATTTTCTGTTGCGTGGTTCTCAACTTCTGTTTCAGTCGCGTTGTTTGTTTCGATTTCTTCTAGTTCTTCCCACTTATCTGATTCATCGGGAATCTCTTCTTCACGTACATCAACGTGAATTTCTGGTTGGTTTGTTTCAACATTTTCTGTTGCGTGGTTCTCAACTTCTGTTTCAGTCGCGTTGTTTGTTTCGATCTCTTCTAGTTCTTCCCACTTATCTGATTCATCGGGAATCTCTTCTTCACGTACATCAACGTGAATTTCTGGTTGATTTGTTTCAACGTTTTCCGTTGCGTGGTTTTCAACTTCTGTTTCAGTTGCATTGCCTGATTCAACATCTTCCAACGTCTCTAGATTACCTGATTCGTCAGGAATAACTTCTTCGTCTTGGTTAGCATGATGCTCCACCATATCTCCACCAAGAGATCCTGACATCAAAACGTTACTAACTGAGGCAGAATCTGTAATTTGATCCTTGCGAGCATTTTTAATCTGGAAATCTGCAGTAAATGAATTGGTTAGGTTTTTCATGCTTTCCCCAACACTGTTTAAACGTGTTTGATAAAAAATACCTACACCACGTCCATTTACAAATGATTGGCTCAACACTAAATCAAACGAACGCTTCTTAGCATTTAAAACATCTTGCTTTTCCGGCACTGGCTCTCCATCAATCATAATTGATCCTGGTACCAGTTCATGACCAAATCCTAAAACATCACGAATAAATACATCATCAGCAACTTGTAAATTCATTGGATTAACAACAATGTACCAGTCAATCAAACGAGCATCATCTTCGTTAACGCTTCCACCCTTATACGCAAAATCAACATCACCTTGTTGTTGGTTGTTTTCTTCAGGGTATCCATGAACCAAGACACTTGGGTAATCAGCCATGGCCGTTCCCAAATGAAGCGGCACATCTCGATGACTTCCACGTGCAACATCTTCAGAACCTTTTACTCCAAAACTAATCTTAATCTTAGTATTCTTACGGTCATGAATCTTACCAGTAAACTTCACAACAACGCGATCCTTTAAGACACGCACCTGCGCAAAATCGTCTAGCCACATATTTTGCCCAAATCCCTTTAATTCTGCTGGCAACTTAAAGACAATTTCATCTCCAGGCTTAAATGTGTGCCCATTCTTTTCACTAAATTCAATTGTAATTTCACCCGTTTCACGTGGGTGGAATTCTTTCACATTCGTCGAAACCTTATCCATGAAGGGTGAGGCATCAATAACATTCGCTTGAACATGTGTCCCCACAAATAAACCAAGTACAACTGTAACGACTACTGTCATTAAACGTCCTGAAATTTTCATTTTGTTAATCATTCGTCTACCCTCCCAATAAAGTTTTCAAATTATATATGTATTGCCTTACGGCATTCGATTTGTTTTTGCAATTCCTTGCAAAAATTAACATACATTAAATTAACTTACTTTTAGAGAGTGCGCCAGCTTGTGTTTTTCTTCTTTCATAAAAAAAAGCGCATTTGTTTTCACAAACGCGCTACCTCAACCTTTTTTCAATTTCACATTCTTTTTTCAATATTTTTTGATACTATACGTCTGAATAGTAGATAGTAAAACGTTTCACATAATCTATATAATATAGTTTAAATATCGTTTTCAATGTTTTTCACTAATAAATTCACATAATATCAGATATTTTTCTCCACATTTTCACAAAGACCGATATGAAAAAACACATTCAATATAACTATTTTTTCATATAAAAAAGGTTACGACGTCATCCATCGCAACCTTTATATAATATAAATATTATCAGTATTGTTTTTTGTATTCTTGCAACAAACCTTCACGTACGCCAGAAGATGAAAACAAAACTTCTTTTGCCCCAGTTTGATTCAAAAGCACTACTAAAGGCACCAACCCACCCAACATAATGTCGGCACGATTAGCATCTTTATTCAACAATACACGACGTTCTGAGCACGGCATCAAGACCATCTCTTTAAAAATTTGGATAATATCAGCCGCCTGCATCCTGTACCCATGAAAATCATTTGAGTTTGAAAGACCTTTACGTTCACGATCCAGTCTAGCTAGCACACGGTTTGCGCCACCAAGAAGCACCACAGGTCGGTCTCCTTGCGGCTTAATCCAGCCTAAATCGAAATATTGTTGCTGCACAGATTTCATTGCACTTTCAACTGAAGACAATTCAACCGTTTCCAAATTCAAATTGAATTTTTCAGATAAATTCACAGCCCCAAATGGTAAACTTGTTAAATTTTGATCTGCCTGCGACACAATATCAGCTAATTCAACACTAGCACCACCTGTATCTAGTAACCAGGCATCTTCGACGTCTGGCAATGATGTTACAACACCTAAATAATCATAATAAGCCTCTTCATCACCTGACAAGACTTGAATATCAAGATTTATCGCTTGCTTTACATGTGCTAAAAATTCACTTTGATTTGTTGCTTCACGTACTGCAGCAGTTGCAATTCCTCGAACTTTAACATTCGGATATTGCATGTAAACATCTTGAAATTCACGTAAGGCATCCAAGACACGGTTAATTGCATCAGTCGTCAAAGCGCCTGCATTTTCTTGCATCCCTTCAGCAAGACGCGTATCAATCTTTCGACGCTTCAACTCTCGGAATTCACCATCACCTTGTAGTTCTTCGACCACCATTCGGGTTGAGTTAGATCCTAAATCAACAATCGCTAAATAACTTCCCATGTCATTTATCCTTACTTTAGTTCCAGTAGTTAATTCCCATTGCATCACGAACTTCTTGCATGGTTACTTCAGCAGCAGCACGCGCTTTAGCTGATCCTTCAGCTAACATTTGCATAACTGCTTCAGGATTTTCAGCTAACTTTGCACGGCGTTCACGAATTGGGCCCAATTCATTGTTCAATACTTCAAACAAGTACTTCTTAATCTTCATATCACCCAAACCACCAGCTTGGTATTGAGCCTTCAACTCCGCAACCTTTTCAGTATCAGGATCAAAGATATCCAAGTATGTGAATACCATGTTTCCTTCAACGTGTCCTGGATCTTCCACATGAAGGTGTGTTGGGTCAGTGTACATTGACTTAACCTTAGTCCACAATGTTTCTTCGTCATCAGCTAAGTAAATAGCATTTCCTAATGACTTAGACATCTTAGCATCCCCATCAAGCCCTGGAATACGCCCGTGTCCCTTTGGTGGGAAAACTGCTTCTGGCTCAACCAAAATATCTCCGTAATAGTTGTTAAATGTACGGATAATTTCACGAGATTGTTCAATCATCGGTTCTTGGTCATCCCCAACCGGGACAACTTCACCCTTAAACAAGGCGATGTCCGCTGCTTGAGAAACTGGGTATGTAAAGAATCCAGCTGGAATTGAACTACCAAATCCTTTTTGTTGAATTTCCGCCTTCACAGTTGGGTTACGTTGCAAACGTGCAACTGTCACCAAATTCAAGAAATATTCTGTTAATTCTGACAACGCAGGGACAGAAGTTTGAATAAAGATAGTTGTCTTACTTGGATCAATCCCAATAGCAAGGTAGTCTAGCGCAACTTGCAATACTGAATTATGAACCTTTTCTGGGTCGCGAGCATTGTCTGTAAATGCTTGCTTATCCGCAATCATAATAAATGGTGTATAGTCACCTGAATTTTGCATCGCAACACGGTTCTTTAATGAACCAACATAATGCCCAATGTGCAATTGCCCAGTTGGGCGATCACCTGTTAATAGTACTTTTTTATTTGTCATGATATTTTCCTTTTCATGCCTGTAGAGTTACTCGTCTCTTTTATTGTAAGAGTTTTCACACGTAATCTCAACGACTATTTCACTTTAAAGTTATATACGACATAACCGTTTCAAGCAATGGTGTTGCAGGTCCTTTAGAAATCAAATGCAATTCATGCATTGCTCGAGAGGCCAAAGTATACAACAAACCAACTGATTCATCATCTGGATAATTTTCAGCTGAAACATCGTATCCAACAACTGCATCAAACTCTAATCCTTTAGCCAAATAAATCGGCAAAACCAAGACATGTTCATCACGTGTTCGATCTTCATTTTCAATAACTTGATGTTGAATCTCAAAACGACGTAACGCTTCACCTACAATATGCGCATCCTGTTGTGTCTTAGTCACAACCGCAACAGTTTGCTGCCTCGTTTGAATATCGCCAATCAAAGTGGCCAATTCTTCAGAAATATCATCCATAGATAACACACTTAATTCAGGTTTGGCACCATGACGTTCAAAACTAACAATCTCATCCCCATCAGGTAACAACGCTTTGGCAAAATCCATAATCTCAGTCGTTGAACGATACGACTTATTTAATTGCACGAAACTTACGCGTTGATCACCAAAGATTGTTTTATACTTTCCTAGGAGCTCACTAGGTGTTTCTACCGCACGGAATAACGCTTGTTCTGCATCACCTAACAATGTAAATTTCGCACGCGGGAAGGCGTGTTTCAAATACAACATCTGCAATTGTGTATAATCTTGCATCTCGTCCACAAAGATATACTGCATATATTGGTTAGTTCCAGCACCAGTCATTAAATCACGTAGATACAAAACCGGAATCGCATCTTCATAATCAATTTTATGCAGCTCTAATTGTTGGCTATAGCGTTCCGCCTTCAATGCCCACCAATCCGCATTCAGAGTTGCATATTGCATGTCGCCAAGCGCCACAAGAAAATCAGCGTATTGCGCGTATACATCAACAAAAGCAAAATTATAAACTGCATCATCTACACTACGTAAGCGCTCAGCAACATATCGTTGTGCAACCTCTTCATGAATGGCATGAGTATCCTCATCATCCATTAAATCACCATCTTGATTCAATCGTAGGGCTTGATACTCTTGATTACTCAATGCATCCAATCCCAACTCAACCCATTCATCATGGATTAACTCAGTATATTGTTCCGTCAGGCGCTCCAAAAAGACCTCTTGCGTCATTTTCATGCGTTCCACGAAAGAATACGCTGCCGGGAACGAAGCAAACACCTCTTTAAATTCATCGGCGCTAAACCAAATTTCATCATCAAAATAAACATCCGCAAAACGAACTTCTTGCGGGCGTACCTGAGATAAATAATTCACCAAACAGTCATACAATTCAGGGGCTTCTATGGCTGTTGTCATCGCTTGTCGAGCTGTTTGTACGACTTCATCAGCATGTTCATAACGTTCAAACAGAGTCTGTACTTGCAACCCTTGTAGACGAGCGCTCAAAAATTCATGTAGCGTTACCTGACGCATATTTCGTTCACCCAATGAGGGTAAAACATCCGCAATATAACTTGAAAACAATCGATTCGGTGAAAAGAGAACAATTTGATCAGAGTTTAATTCTTCACGTGCATGGAAAAGTAAAAATGCAATTCGTTGCAAAATCGCTGACGTCTTCCCCGACCCAGCAACTCCTTGAACAACTAACAAATCACTTTCCGTATCTCGAATAATACGATTTTGTTCTTGTTGAATCGTCGCCACAATATTATGCATTGTGTCATCGTTTTGTTGCCCCAATGTATATTGCAGCATTTCGTCACCAATGGTCACATCCGTATCAAACATATTCACAATTTCACCGTCTTCGATGGTGAATTGACGCTTCTTTTCCAAAAACGCTTCTTGTTCCCCTACGGGTGTTGGATATGTAACTTTCCCCAAGACCCCGTTATAATAGACTCCACTAATCGGCGCGCGCCAATCATTAATCAAAAAGTCACCGTCTTCTCCCTGCAAAGACGCTAAACCAATATATAATTTTTCTTTATAACCATCTTCCACTAAGTTAACGCGACCAAAATAAGGACTTCCCGTCAAAGTTTTCAATGTTTGCAGCTTTTTCTGCATAATGTTTTCGGTTTCAGTAACACGTGCCACAATATTACGTTGTTGCTGAATTTCAGCGTTGGTTTCCATGGAATCGTCTTCTTCAAGAGTATTAATAGACGTATTCGCACCATAATTTCGTTCAACGGCACTAGTTTCTGCATGAGCTTTCTCATATTCCAACTCACTATCAACCAATTGTGTGGCCAATTCTTCATTCACAACTACTAAACGCTGACGTTCCAACTGCCATTCTTGCTCTTCCATCGTCGACTCCTTTTCAAAGTATGCAAAAAAGGTATCGGTTCCCCAATACCTTTTATTGTTTTATACATTCACACTAACTGCGATAGCCTTGTTCAGTTCCGTCACAATTTTCCCCGGTAACATACCGATTTTATCTTGCAGACGTTGCTTATCAATCGTTCTAATTTGTTCACACAAAATAACAGAATTACGATTCACTCCGGTTAGCTTTGTCTCAGCTGGCAATGCCACATGTGTTGGCATTTTCGGCTTAGAAATTCGTGCCGTAATTGGCGCAACAATCACCGTTGGTGAATAACGATTCCCCACATTGTTTTGAATAATCACAGCTGGACGTTGTCCACCTTGTTCCGATCCTACAACCGGGTCTAAATTAATGAAGAAGACATCGCCTCTTTTTACTTCTACTTCTTTACCCATCCCATCACTACTCCTAAATAATTCATTCTACTCAATAACTCGACGTGGTAGGCGTTGTGCCATACTTGTCGCAATTTCATACGGAATTGTATTTAATTCATCCGCTAAATCTTCCAAGCTAATTACTTCATTGTCGACTGACCCCAATAACGTGACTACCGTCCCTAATGGTAGTTCTTCAGGCAAACGAATCATCATTTGATCCATCGCAACACGCCCTACAACAGGCGCTTTACGTCCGTCCGGCAATAATACATATGTTCCCTGTAAAGCACGACGATACCCATCCGCATAGCCAATTGGCACCGTAGCAATCCATTCATCAGTTTCCGTTGTATACGTGGCTCCATATGAAATTGAAGTACCCGCCGGAACATGTTTAATATGTACAAGCTCCGCCTTCAAACTCATCACTGGTTGTAAATCACGATTTGGAAGCGCTCCTTGCGAGGCATCAAATCCGTACATAGCCGCACCAACACGAATCATGTCATCACTTGGTTGTTCATGCCACAATGATGTCGCTGAATTTGCCAAATGACGCCAAACATCGTCTGATAAAGGTAGCCCATCAACACGTTCATGCCACGTAGTTAATTGCTTCTGGAAATATGAATCGCTCGTCTCATCCGCTGTGGCAAAATGCGTCCAAATAGATTGAATACGCATTTTATCAGAGGCGTTGACCCATTCCGCAGCCTGCAATAATTGTTCATTATCGGTAAATCCGATACGTCCCATACCCGTGTCAACAACAAGGGCAATTTGAAGCTCATCATCCATATGCAATTGTTCATTAGCTTCAAGTAACCACGCATTAGTAGCTACCGCTGGAATTAGATTATATTCTGACAGTAAACGTGCATGCTTCGCATCTGTAATTCCTAAAATAAACACAGGAACACTTACGCCAAATTGACGTAACCAAATACCCTCATCCATTGTCGCAACTGCTAAACAATCCGCTCCAGCTTTCAATACTGCTGGTACAACTTGCGCTAAACCATGCCCGTAAGCATTAGCCTTCACAACCGCACAAAATCGCTTCGCATCTGTCAATTGTCGAACATATTTCACGTTATGTATTAATGCTGACTCAGATATTTCTAACCAAGCCGGGCGATGTACCGCAATTGGCGCACCCATCATTTCATTATCTTTCATCTTCTCGCTCCAAAATCACTGAGGTAAAGACCGTGTCAGCGCTATGCGAAATAGACACATGAACGCGAATCTCTTCT
This sequence comes from Weissella tructae, assembly GCF_000732905.1. NCBI lineage: Bacteria > Bacillati > Bacillota > Bacilli > Lactobacillales > Lactobacillaceae > Weissella > Weissella tructae. Next base: position 84,757 of record NZ_CP007588.1, on the reverse strand, counting down.
TGATTCGGATATTTAACAAACACCGGTTCACCTGACTCGCCAGTAACAATCTCCAAGTCATGCCAACCTAATCCTTGACTCATACCCGTGCCGATAGCCTTACTAAACGCTTCTTTAGCCGAAAAACGACCTGTCAAAAATTCATTTTGATGCTTGCCACGTTTTCGATCATAGAGTGCCATTTCAGCCGTAGTCAAAATAGTGGCCGGGAAGCGCGCTTGGCGTTCCACCACTTTTGCAACAGCTGTAATCGATTGTACATCTACTCCATGGCCTAAAATCATGACAATATTCCTCTATCTTGATTATACTATACAGGCCTTTATCTGTGGCACTATTTAGCGTGATTTTCACAAACAAAAAACCCCAAGTGGTATACACTTGAGGTTTTCATTTGATATTAATCGTTGTTACGGATTACGAAATCGCGTGAACGACGTTGTCCACCGTTTCCACCTTCACGACGTGATGATCCACCATTACGGTTTCCACCTTCGCGACGTGATCCACCGTCACGGCCACCATCGCGTCCACCGTTGCGGTTTCCACCACGGTATCCACCACGACCACCTTCACGACGGTTTCCACCACGGTCACCACCGCGTCCACCATTACGGTTTCCGCCACGGTATCCACCACGACCACCACCTTGTCCACCACGCTTACGTGGCAATGGACGTTCGTGTGATAGTGTAACTGGTGTTTCCATATCTGAAATATCAGCTACGGCACCCAATAGGGCAGCAGCCAATGTTTGTGCGTCGTACTTTTCAACCAAGTTGTTGATTTCTTCTTCAGCCAAGCTTACGTTTGCACGCTTAACCAACTTTTCAACACGATCAGTTGCAGCACCTAGACGTCCAGATACAGCTTCTTCATAAGTAGCTGGCTTCAAAGGCGTCATGCGCTTCTTAGTCAACTTTTCAATGTCCTTCAAGTAGTCCATTTCGGCACTTGTAACGAAAGTTACAGAAGTTCCTTCGGCTCCGGCACGACCAGTACGTCCAATACGGTGAACGTATGATTCTGGGTCTTGTGGAATATCGAAGTTGTAGACGTAGTCCACACCTGAAACGTCCAAACCACGGGCAGCAACGTCAGTCGCAACCAAAATACGTAGTTCGTGGTTCTTGAATTGCTTCAAAACTTGAGAACGCTTTTGTTGAGTCAAGTCACCGTGGATTCCAGCGGCCTTGTAACCACGTAGTTCCAAACCACGAGTCAATTCGTCAACACGACGCTTTGTACGTCCGAACATGATAGCCAACTTAGGTTGTTGCACGTCCAAAATACGAGTCAAAGCATCAAACTTTTCACTTTCCTTAACGCGTACGTAGAATTGTTCAACCAAGTCAGTTGTCAATTCCTTCGCTTCGATTTGGACGTGAATAGGATCCTTCATGAATTGCACACCAATACGCTTGATAGCTGGTGGCATAGTTGCTGAGAATAGCAATGTTTGACGTTGGTCTGGCACTGCCTTCAAGATTGCTTCGATATCATCCAAGAATCCCATGTTCAACATTTCGTCAGCTTCGTCCAAGATCAATGTCTTAACTTGTGACAAATCAATTGTTCCACGACGAATGTGGTCGATCAAACGACCTGGTGTTCCCACAACGATGTGTGCACCATGTTGCAAACCGTTGATTTGGCGACGGATGTCAGCTCCACCAAAGACAGCTTGTACACGAACGCGCTTTTCACGTCCTAGCTTGAACAATTCGTCTTGTGTTTGGATTGCCAATTCACGTGTTGGTGAGACAACCAAGGCTTGAGGCTTAGTATCTGTCGTGTCAATCATTTCCAAGATTGGTAGACCAAAGGCAGCTGTCTTACCAGTACCTGTTTGGGCTTGACCAATGACGTCTTTTCCATCCAAAGTCAATGGAATTGTCTTTTCTTGGATAGGTGTTGCTTCTTCATAACCATGCTTTTCAATGGCTGTTAATAGGTCTTTTGTTAGACCCAACTCTGAAAACTTCAAAATTTTTCCTCCGATGACAATACCGGGTGTATTGTCCTACATTGTTTTTAAACAATCCAAGCTAGGCACAATCCGGTGCCCGTGATGCGCTTAGTTGTTTTACGATTTTTTTGTAACTTGTCTAGTCTATCGTTATATCCATCATTTTGCAAGGGCTAATATAAACAAAGCAAAATAAAAATCTCAAACCCTATGATTTGAGATTTTTACCACATATTTAAATTAGTCTTCTACTATTTCAATATCTGCATTCAAGTTAGTCAACTTAGTGATGATGTGGTCATATCCACGCAAAACGTGTTCTGCATCTTCAACGATTGTTTCACCATCAGACATCAATCCAGCGATCACCAAAGCTGCTCCGGCGCGAATTTCAGCAGCCTTAACAACAGCTCCTTCCATCTTGTCAGTGTGACCAATTGTAATCAATCCTGATTCATTTGATTCGATAACCATCCCCAAACTATTTAGTTCAGGCACGTGACGTGTACGAGCTGGGTAGATTGTTTCAACAATCTTACTTTCACCTTGTGCACGGCTCAACAATGGTGTGATTGGTTGTTGCAAGTCAGTCGCGAAACTTGGGTATGGTGCAGTCTTCACTGTGATTGGCTTCAAGTCCTTTGAAGCAGGCACATAAATACTGTCATCACGAACATCAAGTTCAACTCCCATTTCAATCATCTTTGAAATGAAGGCTTCCATATGTTCAGGAATCACGTTCTTAACCAAGACACCTTCACCTTGCGCAGCCGCAATTGAAAGGTATGTCCCAGCTTCAATACGGTCAGGAATAATTGTGTGTGTTGCTTGTGAACCAAGATGTTCAACTCCTGCAATACGGATAACATCTGTTCCCGCACCACGCACATCAGCACCCATGTTATTCAAGAACATTGCCAAATCAATAATTTCTGGTTCCTTAGCAGCGTTTTCTAGAATTGTTGTTCCTTCGGCATGAACAGCGGCCAAAATGATGTTCATTGTTGCACCAACTGAGACCATGTCCAAGAAGATACGTGCACCCTTCAAACCATTTTCAGCAACGATATGTACTGTGTCATTTTCTTCAGTAACAGTCGCACCCAAGGCTTCAAATCCCTTAATGTGTTGATCAATTGGACGAGGTCCGATGTTATCTCCACCTGGGAAAGTCACTGTCGCACGTCCAAAACGTCCCAACAATGATCCCATGAAGTAGTATGAGGCACGCAAACTCTTGATTGCTGTTGATGGCAATTCAGCTTCAACGATTTGTGTTGGATCAATCGTCAAGACACCATCCGTAAAGTCAGACTTCACGTTCATTGATTCCAAAATAACTTGTAGGTTGTAAACATCCAAGATATCAGGCACGTTATCAAAACGAACTGGATCTTCTGACAAAATTGCCGCTGGGATCAAGGCAACTGTTGAGTTTTTCGCTCCACCAATTGTGACTTCACCGCTCAAAGGGCGGCCCCCACGAATAACTAGCTTCTTCATTGTGTGTATCCTCTTAAATGCAGACATTACGCCCGCGCCGATTAGGCTTTCATTTTTATTTGTTCTATAATTCTGTGCACTCTAGATATAAGACGAAAAGGCATTCATTATCTAAATGTCACAATCTCAGACATTATCATTAATAAATGAATTAATTTTCACTAGGCACTTCTACTAGTGTACCTTATTTTCACCTAAAATTTAAGAGAAAATTGAATACTTAATAAATACACAAAAAAAGTTGGTAGATTTCTCTACCAACTTTCATGTGAATTAGTTTTTAGCCATCTTTTGGTCCAAAGCAGCCTTAATCAAACCAGCATACAATGGTTCTGCATGGTTTGGACGTGATTGGAATTCAGGATGCGCTTGCGCAGCCATGAAGAAATCATTTTCTGGCAATTCAATCATTTCCATCAAAGTACCATCAGGTGATGTTGCTGAGAACACCATTCCTGCTTCTTCAAAGACATCCTTGAAGTTAATGTTAAATTCATAACGGTGACGGTGACGGTGTTGAACTTCTTGTTGTCCGTAAAGTTCGAACGCCTTCGTACCTTCCTTGATCATTTCTGAGTACAATCCCAAACGTAGTGTTCCACCAATGTTTGTTACTGCCTTTTGATCATTCATCAATGCAATAATTGGGTGGCTTGTTTCTGGATCTAATTCAATTGAGTTAGCCCCTTCGTATCCAAGTACGTTTCGAGCATATTCAACAGTTGCTAGTTGCATACCCAAACATACACCAAGGAATGGTACGTTGTTTACACGAGCATACTTGATAGCTGCTAGCTTACCTTCAGTTCCACGTGTTCCAAATCCACCAGGAACCATCACAGCATCAGCATCCCCTAGGTATTCTTCAACGTTTTCATCTGTAATCAATTCTGAATTAATCGCATTGATTTCAACAGCTGTATCAATGGCATATCCACCCGCACGCAAAGCTTCGTTAACTGAGATATATGCATCTTGCAAATCAGCATACTTTCCAACCAACGCAACCTTAACCTTGTTTGACAAGTTACGGATACCATCAACCATGTTTGTCCAGTCAGTCATGTCGGCTGTTGGTGCATCCAAATGCAATCCCTTCAACACAACATCATCCATACCTTGTTCTTGCATGTTCAAAACAACTTGATACAAGATATCAACGTCCAATGATTCGATAACAGCTTCTGGCGCAACGTCTGTAAACAATGCCAACTTATCACGCATGTCTTGTGAAATTGGGTTTTCAGTACGCACAACCAACATGTCTGGTTGAATACCTAGTGAACGCAATTCAGAAACTGAATGTTGTGTAGGCTTTGTCTTCGCTTCACCAGCCGCACGCAAGAACGGAATCAATGATGTGTGGATGTAGAATACATTTTCTTCACCAACTTCACGCTTCATTTGACGCAAAGCTTCAACGAATGGCAATGATTCGATATCACCCACTGTTCCACCAACTTCAGTAATAACGATGTCGGCGTCAGTTGTCTTACCAGCCATCATCATCTTTTCCTTCAACATGTTCGTGATGTGAGGAATAACTTGTACAGTTGCTCCTTCGTAATCACCATGACGTTCCTTTTCCAAAACTTCAGAATAGATACGTCCAGCAGTGAAGTTTGAGTAGCGGTTAACCGCGATGTCAATAAAACGTTCGTAGTGACCCAAGTCCAAGTCAGTTTCCAAACCATCGTACGTTACGAAAGTTTCACCGTGTTGGTATGGTGACATAGTTCCTGGATCGATGTTGATGTACGGATCAAACTTTTGTACCGCAATCTTAAATCCACGATTCTTCAACAAACGTCCTAGTGACGCTGCGACAATACCCTTACCTAGAGATGAAACAACCCCACCTGTAACGAAAATATATTTAGTTGCCATTAAATTTTCCTCCGTCTGTTTATAAATAATAAAAGCTCCCAACGCATAAATGCTTTGGGAGCTGTTTTTCTACAGTTGAAATGGCTTGTAATCAAATACAAGAGCCCGGAACTTAATAATACAGATAAAGTTCTGTTTTGTCAACATAGAAATTCTTCATAACTTTACTTTTCGATGTCACCTGAGCCGTAATCGTCATCAACTGGTGCAATTCCACCAATTTCTTCACCGATACCACCCGCAACTTCATCAAAGTCGTCGTCTGAATCGTCATCTGAATCATCATCCGCTGCTTCAGCGTCTTCATCTTCATTCTTTGACGTTTCAACCGCACCAAAGTCATCATCTTCAGGATCGTCATCATTGTAGTCGATCACATCGTCATCATCCGCAACGTCGGCCAAGAAGGCGTTAATCTTCTTACGCTTCTTCTTAGGCTTTGCTGTTGCTTCTTCTTCTTCAAGGTCCAAGTGGACAGCTTCGTCAATAGAATCGATAGGATACCATGAACGTAGCCCCCAAACATTATCTCCCAATGAGATAAATGACCCGTCAATATTTAAATCAGTATAGAATTGTGCCAAACGGGCGCGGATTTCATCATCCGTCTTTCCCGTAAATGATTGAACTTCATTTAACAAATCAGAAAACGCCATTGTTTCGTGACGGTCAGACAAAATTGCCCGCGCCACTTCAATCATTGATAATTCTGACTTATTTTGACCTTCAAATTGTGTAATCGCCAAATCAAGCACGTCCTTTCGCAGTTTTACTCAATGTCTAATAATACAATATCTCACACATTTGAGCAACACTCAACCAACAATTAGTCAAGCATTCTCTTTATGCTAAAACAAACTTTTCCAACGCAACCCCGACACCATCTTCGTTTTGCGTTGTTGTTTCTTCTTGCGCAGCTGCCTTAATAGCAGGCACCGCATTACCCATGGCAACACCCAAACCAGCAGCTTCAATCATTGTTAGGTCATTAGCTTGGTCCCCAATAGCCATTGTTTCTGAAATATCTACATTCAAGTGTCCAGCCAAGGTACGCAATGCATTACCCTTACTTGCGGCTTGGTTCAAAACTTCCAAGAATTGTGTACTTGATTGTACAAATGTAAATTCTTGTGCAAAATCAGTCTTATCTAAATCAGCACGAACTTCTTGCAAACGCGCAGCAGGTTCAATGAACATAAACTTAACATAGGCTAATTCTGGGTCCATATCTGCCACATCAACGATGTTCAATGGCATGTTAATCATGTAATTTTCACCACTCGCTGCTGGGTTCACCTTACGACTTGGCGTAAATGCTTCTGCTGAACTCTCAACTTGAATATAGTAGTCATGTTCAACAGCCCAGTCAGCTAACTTAACATAGGCCGCATGATTCAAAGGATTTCCACCAATTGTTGTCCCTGCTGTCGTTTGAATCATAGCACCGTTATATGTCACCACATATTGGTCTTCCAAATTGTTCAATCCCAATTCATCCAGGTATGCTTGCACACCTGTAATGGGACGACCTGTTGTCAAAACGATCTTCACACCAGCTGCAGTTGCTGCTTGAACCGCAGCCTTAACACGAGGCGTGATTTCTTTGGCAGAATTTACCAATGTGTCATCAATATCAATTGTTACTAATTTAATCATCCCAAAACCCTCTATTTCATTAATAATTATTACTTATCAGTTGGCACAACTAGGCGTCCATTACGGACATATCGCTGAAAATCAGTGTAGACATCCGCCATCAAATCACCCGTTGCATCCGTTTGTAACATTTCCTTAGGGAAGAAGAAACGTGCATCCCCAAAAGCTCGCCCCATCAAGGTAGAGACAACTGCACTACCATTTGATAGATCAGTCAGGGTACCATCTTGTGCAATCAACTCAATTTGCGTCTTTGGACTCTTCCCTTGGAGTTGATGATCGCTATACGGTTGATCAAAACTATCATTCTCAGCCGTGTAGTAACGCGGTTCAAACCCCGCGTCGTTAATCAACGCTCGTAACGTAGGTAACAAATGACGGGTCTCATCAGTCACTTCAATTGACTTCAACGGATGACGATCAATAAAACGAGTCGCCAAGTCTGCTAACACCGCATCTGAATGGAATCGCCATTGGCTGATGTCAGCTAACAAGACATTGTCATCTAAACGCAGGTATTCTGACACCGGAATTGCATCCTGGTGCTTAAACGCGACTTGTAAAGCAGGCGAAATAAAATTCTTATCAATACGTGTTGATTTGGCATCTTCCTCAAAGAGATATTGCGCACGCTCTAATAAATGCGTCAATAATATCTCCAACGAACGAGAAACCGGATGGAAGTACACTTGTACATACATTTGATAACGTGAAACAACGTAATCTTCTATGGCATACAATCCTTTTTCTTCAAACGCAATTCCACCCTCGTAAGGGCGCACCATCTGAATAATTCGACTTAAATCAAATTCACCATAGGTCGCACCGGTATAATACGCATCTCGCAACAAATAATCCATTCGATCCGCATCAATTTGACTAGAAATCAATTGCACCACTTGACGGTTGGCATATGTCTTATTAATCACATCTGCCACTTTTTGCGGTAGTTCAGGATCATATGCTTTCAACACCGTATTAATCTGAGTTCCTGGCTCAGTAATAATTGCGCGTGTATAATCTTCATGATTTGTACCAAAAATATGCTCAAATGTATGTGAGTATGGTCCGTGACCTAAGTCATGCAGCAACGCTGCACTCAATAACACAATACGCTCATTCGGGTCCCACAAACCATCACCAGGGACTTTAGTCGCGTGAAATTCTGCTAATTGTTCTGAAAAACGACGGGCAATTTCGTATACACCTAGCGAATGGGAAAAACGAGAATGTTCCGCACCGTGGAAAACAGAATTTGCACTGCCTAATTGCTTAATTCGGCGTAGACGTTGAAATTCAGTTGTGCCGATTAAATCTAAAATAAGTTGATCTTTGACGACAACTGAGTTCAGAACTGGGTCACGAAAAATTGTTTCTTTATTAACTTCTGCCATTGTCTGCCTCCTTTTTCATCGCAATTACTATGTAATAAACATTAAAACGCTTCTTAAAGCCTTATTATATCATCATCCCCACTTCCTTGTCTGGCTTTATCACCAACCATACCTTACTATTCATCGGCTACGAGCGTATAATAAACTCTATAATATTCACACCAAGGAGCTCACCATGCCGCAAGAAACTGCCATCGCCCTAACTGCCATCAGTAAAATCACACAAGAAAACCAAAGCGAAACCATCGAAACAGTTACCTCAGGAACTGCTACCGAGATGGCCAACGCAACCTACATCCGTTACATTGAAGAAACCTCTGTTGATGACACCACTTTACAGACAAACGTGACCATCAAACTTGCAGACGATAACACATTGCAAATTCGTCGTTCAGGTGCTGCGAACGCACGCTTAACGTTTGATTTAACACAACCTACAACAACTCACTACCGCACTGCAGTCGGTAACTTCGTATTTGATATTCACACAAGCGCATTATCAATCAACACAACCGATGGTACATGCCATGTCGCCTACGCTCTTAAGTCAGGCGACGACCTTATTGGTCACTACGATTTCGCTTTAAACTACACAACTGTATAAAATTGCACAAAAAGAAAAAACCTAGTCCAATTGGGCTAGGTTTTTTCTTTTTCATGACCACAAGGGGGTTGTGGCCACAATATCTGTTAGGTCGTTTTCGGGGACAACCTAACTATAATTATGTGGTGGGGACCACATAATTGTTACATTACCTCGGGGAGTAATGGTGTTCAACTATCGTTGACAACATTAAGTATAACGTTTATCCAAAAGCCGAACCAACTTATTTTTTAAAACTTATGTGAGTCTGTGTATTAATTCGACTGTAACTGCAATTGAACCGTCTGTTCTTTACCATCACGATAATATGTTACGGTGATTTTTTCATTCACATCGAACTTATATAACGCATTACGTAAGTCATTTGCATCAGAAACTGAAATATCATTCAACTTCGTAATGACATCAAACTTTTTCAGCCCAGCCTTTTCAGCTGAACCATCGCGGGTCGTCTTGATCACAACAACTCCAGTCTTCACTTTCGTTGGCAATTTTAATACATCCGCTTGATCGACCGAAGAAATATTACTCAAATCATACAAAGAAACACCCAAACTTGGTCGTGTGACTTTACCATCTTTTTCTAATGCTTCAATAATTTTCACAACCGTATTCGCTGGAATCGCAAATCCCATTCCTTCAACTGCCGTTCCGGATTGTGACGTTGACAACTTCATTGAATTAATCCCAACAACTTGCCCCGCCAGATTAACCAATGCACCACCAGAGTTTCCTGGGTTAATCGCTGCGTCAGTTTGAATAACCGTTGTTTTTCCTAGACGTTGTCCATTCGGTGCTTGCGTTTCAATTTCACGTTTTGGCGCAGAAATAATTCCTTCCGTCACAGAAGTAGCGTATTCCGATCCTAATGGAGACCCAATCGCCAATGCTGTTTCACCAGGTTGCAATTGATCAGAATTTGCAAATTTAGCGACATCTTTCACCGCTTTATTCGAAATCTTCAACACCGCCAAATCAGTTTCAACATCTGTCCCAACTAATTCGGCCGGTTCTTTCGTTCCATCTTGCATTAAGATTTGTATTTTCTTAGATCCATCTACAACGTGATTATTCGTCACGACATACGCATCACGACCAGAGCTCTTATAAATAACCCCTGACCCCTCTGACGCCGTCTCTAACAACTCATCACTATTTTGGCTACCTTGGAGATTGATAACTGACACAATTGCACCAGACACCGATTTAAAGGCTTGCGTTGCTTTCGAATCATCTTTCACTGCTGTATCTGCTACTTTCGTATCTGATGAATTAACTACTTTTTCTGTTTTAGGTTCAAAGACACCATAATAAGCACCAAGCCCTACAGAAAGTCCACCACCAATCAATCCAGCCAACAGCGCAATAACGACTGTCTTCATCGTTTTTTTCATGTCACTTCCACTCCCCTTCGTTTCGTATGAGTTCATGGTAGGTCGATTCCCTTTAAGCTGGCTTAACAAAAAAAGGACCTGCCACAATCAGTGGCAGATCCTTATTATTTAAAATAAAAAGCACCAATTTCTTGATGCTCCCGATTTTTAACCCTTACTTAATTTCGTAAGGACTACTCATATTGATAAAACTTCCCGTTCCCAAGATTTATTGTAGCATACCTTAATTTGGGTAACAAGCTAAAAAGCATACATTTTTCAAATTAATCTTAAAATTTTAAAACGGCTTATTAAATATCAATTAATCTTGATGCAGACAGAGGTTCTGTGTTATGCATCAAGAAGTCGTGATTAACCGCAAAGTCTTTCGCTTCCAAAATCCCTTTAACCGTCAAATACGCCAATTCTTGTTGGTTATTTTCCTGACTCAAATGCCCCAAAAAGACATTCTTCGTCCTAGAACCAATAACTTCAGCCAACGCCAACGCACCATCTTCATTAGACAAGTGGCCTTTATCACCTAAAATACGTTGTTTTAAAGACCAAGCATAACTCCCCATGCGTAGCATTTCATAATCATGATTAGATTCAAACAACAACGCATCTGCATTGCGTAATGATGACAACATACGGTCATTGACATACCCAGTATCTGTCAACGCTGCAAACGTCTTATTTGCGTGGTGAAAAGAATAAAATTGTGGATTAGCCGCATCATGCGATACGGAGTAACTTTCAACTTCCAAGTCACCCAAGTCAATAACCTCACCAGGACGACAGATTTTAATATGTTCCGGCGCAATCTTACCAATCTTAGGTGCCATAGCAGCCCAGGTTTCCTCATTCGCATAAATATCCATGTCATATTTACGCGACAAGATACCAACTCCCGCAATATGATCTGAATGTTCATGACTGACAAAAATAGAATCTACATCCGCCAATGAACGATCCACCTCTTGCATTAACCCCTCAATTTTTTTACCAGATAAACCAGCGTCTAATAAAACTTTTCGCCCTGGGGTTTCTACGTACGTCACATTACCCGTACTACTCGACGCTAACATCGAGGCTTTAAAATCACTCACTACATTCAACCTCTTCTCTATACTGCTAATTCTTTATCAACGAACCATTTAACGCATTAATGCGAACCATCGTTTTCTCACCTGCCGCATTTGTTAATGAAAACGTCCAAACAGGAATATAAATTGTTTCACCACGGACATCCATCAAAGTTGCATATCCCGGCTTTCGCCAATCCAATGTCGAGTTATTTGGAATTTCATTAAATTGATACGCATTAAAAAAGGCACTACGTTCCGACAAAATTGCGGGCACTTCACTCAAAAGCTGAATTCCCGTCACATATGTCTGTGTATAACTTTTTAGATTGAAATATTCATCAAAACTGAACTGAATTTGTCCACGGGATGATACAAAAGTTTCTTGTCCTATTTTCTGAGAAAAAACGATCACACGCAAACCATCTTGATTATCATTACTACTTAATTCAGGATCATACACATAATCTTCACCGGAAATGACATTCCGTTCATCCGACACTAATTTCTCCAAGGTTTCTTTCGCACTATTCATGCTGTCACCTAAGTCAACAGGCTCTTTAGGCGTCGCACGTAACTTCTCACCAGATACATTCACTCGCCAATCATCTGAAATTTGATTTTTTTGTTTATTCAAATACGAACCACCATCTTCACCTGAGTAATAGGCTCCTGATGGTACATGTGCATCTAGCGAATCAAATGAAATACCATCCATACGGATTTCTTGTTGAATATTTTTCGCAGATGCTGGGTCCACTACCGTGTCATTGACGCTGACCCATTGATACAACAAAATGCCATCCACAATTAGAAACAAATATAGAAAGGTCCACAACATTTTTCTGATATTCATTTGCTTTCCTCCCCACTTATTCCATATATTAAACAGCTCCTGTATAGAATGTCACAGGTAGCCACTCATCCTTCATTTGTACAAACCAAGCTGGCTGCAATGTGATATAACCTTCTTCGTCGTTTTCAAGCCAACTATAACCCATCGTTAACCCTTGAACTTTTTTCGTATCAACACCAGCATCAGTTAACTTCTCCATCACCGTTTCAGTATTATCTAACGTAATCGTCTTTTCATTTTTATCAGGTAACGGCACCTGAATACCATAAACAGAATAATCTACAGTTTGACGATTGGATTCATACGTAACCGAAATTGTTCCAAAATCAAAATTCTCTGACATAAACATCGGCAACCCTTCAACGTAGAGACGATATGACAATTTCATTCCGTCCTCTAACTCTTCAAAGTAATACATGTTTTCCGGAACTTGTTTCAACGCAACCAACGTGTCATATGCATGAGTCATATTACTACTCATCGCACGTGGCATTGTCTTACTATCGTATTCCGTCATTTCAACATTTCCAGACTGTTTATTCAACACCAAACGTCGCGTATCACCATCAGTATATTCAACCTTATCATCCGGCGTATCTACCAAATACGGTGTAACACGCGCGGATTTAAAGGCAGTAGCCACAACATCAGCTCGTTTAGATTCATCTAACAAATAACTCTTTGTCTTCAATTTCGTTTCAGATAAATAGTTCATACGCAAACGATTTTGGCGCCATTCAAAATTGACATCTGTCATATTTTTAGGCCATTTAATGTCGTCCAACGACGTTCCAGGCGTCATGATAGAAGCCGTGTAAACATCACGTGTTCGGTCGTTAAAGAAACGAACTTGTCCCTTACCACTCAGTGGCAATTGCACACGGTCAACACGATCATCATCTGTCAATCCAATCCCCAAGTTTAATCGTGATTCGACTAAACTACCTACAACTTGGTCAGGATATCCCAATAAGACAGTATTTTTTTCGTTCATCAATTTTAGATATTGCTTTTCATCTAACTTTTCCGCAGTAACCGTATTAATCTGCCAGTCACCCATTACCGCTAAAACTTCACGCGTAATACTACGCGAGTTCATCACGAGTTGTTGTTTACCCTTTTGATTAACCACAACATTATCAAAGTCATAGACGGACACGATGTCTTTTTCCGACACCAATCGCTTATCTGAATCCGCTGATTCACTAGGCGCAATGTATAATGGTCGGTCCCCTAGAGAACTCCAGATACCAAATGACAACATCAAACTCACGGCCACTAAAATCATCAGTACCACAATCAACAAATATTGTTTTAATAAAGCACGCCATTTACGCCTATTCATCCCAGTCATCCTCGCCTAAATCGTACGCTTCATACGGCAATGAAATATAGAATGTTGACCCACGTCCTTCAACAGATTCCACCCAGATGCGACCACCAAAACGTTCGATAATTTCCTTTGAAATAGCCAACCCTAATCCACTTCCTCCTTGGGCACGAGAACGTGCTTTATCAACACGGAAGAATCGGTCAAAGACATGCTTCAAATCTGCTGCTGGAATTCCCAATCCTTGGTCATTCACACTCAGCACAACACGATTACCATGATCCACCATCTCAACGCTAATAACCCCACCATCAGGAGAATACTTAATCGCATTATTCATCACATTATCAACCACTTGTGTAAATTTCGAAGGATCAAGTTCTACCCAAATAGGTACAGATGAAATGTCACGCGAAATGGTATAACGTTTTTCTGGTTGTTCATCATTCGCGATGATCATATCAAATCGGTCTAAAATATAATTAAATAATTCACCAATATTGACATATTCTGAATCCAACTTTAGCGTTGAGGAATCCATACGAGACAATTCCAACAAGTCATTAATCATTCGGATCATACGTGACGTTTCGTCTTCAACAACACTCAAGAAGTTGCGAGATAACTCTTCGTCTTCTATGGCACCTTCTTGCAAAGCATCAACATATGATTTCACGGACGTTAGCGGGGTACGCAATTCATGCGACACATTCGAAACGAATTGACGTCGTTCTGTTTCAATCTTGTATTGCTCAGTAACGTCATGCAGCACGATTACTAACCCAGATATAAATCCAGATGAACGTTGAATCAAGCTAAAGTACGCTTTTAGATACAAAGTCGTTGACGCATCACTCAAATCTAGCATCAATTCTTGTTGCTCACCTAGTAAATCACGCAAAGTGTATTCGTCTTCAATCCCCAACAATGACAGGATAGACTTACCAATTGCATCATTCCCGTCTTCGACTCCCAGCATACGAACCGCCATAGAATTAATCATATTGATATTTCCACGTCGATCAGTAGCTAAGACACCATCTGTCATGTATTCCAAAACGGAGTCTAATCGACGGCGTTCAAAATCAATAGAGTTAGTGGTTTCTTCAATACGAGATGCCAAAGTATTAACATTTTGTGCTAATTGACCAATTTCGTCATTCGTACGAACTTCAATAGTTCCTGAATAGTCACCACGCGCAATACGAACGGTTCGATCATTAATTTCTGTAATTGGACGCGCCAAACTGCGTGAAATAATAATCGCCATAACAAATCCCAATACAATCGCCAAAATAGACGCCGAAAGGAAAATCATCGAAATATTATTCAAGTTATCGTAAACACTTTTTAGATTAGCACGAACAACAACCACACCAACCGTTCGATTCTGCCCATTAGATGCATGAATTAACGGACGGATTGTCAATTGGTAACGTTCATCGCCTCGTAATTCAATCGGCGTGCGATTGTAATCACTCCCTGCCAAAGCTGCTTTAACATCTGTATGTGTTGTTTTCTTACCAATACGATCTTGGCTATTAACATTATTAGTCGCACGAATAATACCACTTGAGTCAATAACCAAAATTTCAGTAATAGCCGGATTATTAATAGACGTCAACATTCGTTGCATCGCCTCGTCATTATTCTCCGACAAATCTTCAGTCAACGAATCGGTTACATATGGTTTTAACGCAATCTGCGTACGCAGTTGTTCTAAATTTTGATTTTCTAATTGCTTAACAAAAAACGTACCGATAACTTCTAACGTCACCAATAGCGTCAATGTGAATACTACTGCGATTTTGACATAGATTGACGAAAAAATCCGATGCCAATTCCAACCTTTCCATTTCCGTTTCATAACTAACCCCTATATCTAAAAACGAGCGCTTGCTAAATGCAAAGCGCTCGTTATCAACTTCGCACGCCTTAAGCGTCTTCAGCCACCTTGAGGTAGTATCCGACACCACGTCGCGTCATCAAAATTTGTGGATGACTTGGTGCTTCTTCAATCTTTTCACGAATTCGACGTACGGTAACGTCTACTGTACGGACATCTCCAAAGTAATCAAATCCCCAAACCGTTTGTAGCAAATCATCACGGGTCATCACTTGACCAATGTGCTTTGCCAAATGGTGCAACAATTCAAACTCACGGTGAGTCAATTCAATGTCTTCACCATCTTTAGCAACCATATATGCATCTGGATGAATAATCAATGAACCAATCTTGATATCTCCAGCTTCTACTTCATCTACTGCAACTGCCATTGGAGCCTGTCGACGTAAGTTCGCTTTTACACGGGCCAACAATTCACGATTTGAGAATGGCTTGGTGACATAATCATCTGCCCCCATCTCTAATCCTAGAACTTTGTCGATTTCAGAGTCCTTAGCCGTCACCATAATGATAGGAACTTGAGAAGTTGTTCGAATTTGACGCAATACTTCTGTTCCTTCTACTTCAGGTAACATTTGATCCAATAAAATTAAGTCAGGTGATTCCACTTCGAATACTTCCAAAGCTTCTTTACCATCCATTGCTACAACAACGTCATAGCCTTCTTTACTCAAGTTAAATTTAATAATGTCCGAGATTGGCTTCTCGTCATCAACTACTAAAATTTTTGTCATATTTAAGTCCTCCCAGACGGTCGGTGTGTTTGTTCATATTATATCATCATGGGCCAATATGAGCCAATTTAAGAAATTTTGAATTTTTTTCAAAAAAAGGGTTGTCAACACGCTCAAAAAATTGTATATTATTATCTGTTGTTAAAACAACAAAACGTTTTGGACAAGTAGCTCAGCTGGTAGAGCAACGGACTCTTAATCCGTGGGTCCTGGGTTCGAGCCCCAGCTTGTCCATTCAAAAATAACCGAGATTACTTCAAAAATTATTTTTGTAAAAACCTTTAAAAAAAGCTTGCCATCAAGCTTAAAAGGTGATATATTAATATCTGTTGTTAAAACAACAAACGTTTTGGACAAGTAGCTCAGCTGGTAGAGCAACGGACTCTTAATCCGTGGGTCCTGGGTTCGAGCCCCAGCTTGTCCATCCTTTAAACCATCAACTTCGGTTGGTGGTTTTTTTGTGCTTTCAAAACATTTACCTCTTCTCTTCTCTTCTCTTCTCTTCTCTTCTCTTCTCTTCTCTTCTCTTCTCTTCTCTTCTCTTCTCTTCTCTTCTCTTCTCTTCTCTTCTCTCACTAATGATACAAAACCCTCTCACAGCGTCTACTACGCCGTTTCACGACATCTAACAAGAGACTCGCGATACACTTGCAATACTTCAACATCACCTATCTATTAAATCCAACAAAAAAACACCAAGTCCGAAGACTTGGTGTTTTAATTTATGTTAGTTTTCTGCAACGAAAGGCAAAAGACCCATAATACGTGCGCGCTTAACAGCAGCAGTCACCTTACGTTGGTTCTTAGCTGATGTACCAGTTACACGGCGTGGCAAGATCTTACCATTGTCAGAAATGAAACGTTCCAACAATTCAGTGTTCTTGTAATCCACGTATTCGATGTGGTTGGCTGCAATAAAGTCAACCTTACGGCGACGACGAGGTCCACCGCTACGACGTTGTTGTTGTGCCATGATTGATTCCTCCTATATATAGACTGTTGTCGTTAGACAAGTTTCGCTTAGAACGGTAGATCATCATCAGAGATATCAATCTCTTGACCACCACCGAAAGGATCATTTGATGAACTAGACGCGTTAAACACATTTCCGCCGTTTGATGCAGGTGCACCAAATGGGTTTTGTTGTGCATTGGCGTTTTGTTGACCACCAAAGTTATTGTTTTGATTACCAGCAGGCGCTGTGTTTCCAGTAGAAGCACGACGTTGCTCGCTTTCAGCACGACTTTCCAACAATGAGAAGTTATCAACAACAACTTCAGTCACATAGACACGTTGTCCTTGTTGATTCTCGTAATTACGTGTTTGTAGTCGTCCTTCAACAGCGACCTGAGATCCCTTTGAAGTAAAGTTAGCAAAATTCTCTGCTGACTTGCGCCAGATAACACAGTTAATAAAATCCGCTTCACGTTCACCGTTGGCATTCGTAAATTGACGGTTAACCGCCAATGAGAATGTACCAACCGCTGCACCTGAAGTTGTATAGCGTAATTCAACATCACGCGTCAAACGCCCTACTAATACAACACGATTAATCATCGGAAAGTTCCTTTCTAGATTTGTTCAAAAGCATTAATTGCTTAATTTAAATTAAGCTTCAGCAAGATCGCGCTTAACGATCATGTGACGCAAGATGTCTTCTGAGATCTTGGCCAAACGATCAAATTCGTTAAGTGCAGCTGAATCTTCAGCAGTGAAGTTGACGATGTGGTAAGTTCCCTCACGGTAACCATCAATTTCGTATGCAAAGCGACGTGATGACCAGTCCTTAGACTCAGCCACCGTTGCGCCGTTATCCGCCAAAATCTTGTCAAAACGCTCAACCAACGCCTTCTTAGCGTCTGCGTCCATGTCAGGGCGAATGATGTACGTTAATTCGTATGCCATTATATAATCCTCCTTTTGGTCTATGGCTGACTCTCATGAGCCAGCAAGGAGCACAGTGACAATTCACCGATACTCACAGAAGATAAGTTTACACATTTTTACAAGAATTAGCAAGCGTGTTTTTTGTAAAAACACAAAGTACACGCTTACTTTAACCCTTCATAAATAGGCAACAACGCTTGTAGCGCAGACAGAAGGTCTTCTTGCAATTTTTCAGTCCCAAAACGGTCATCTCCACGATCAATACGCACTCCAACCAAGACCTCAGCAGACTTCACCTTTTCAAATCGTGCCAAAGTTGCCGCATACTCTTCTAATGGTACATTTGCATTAATCATGTGTTGTTGACTGATTGAAAACGCCGATGGTAATTCAGCAACCAACGGTGCGACAGCCTGTAACTTAGGTACAATTTCTGCCGTTTGCTTTGGTTTCATGTTTTCTTCAACGGCAATATATAGGTAGATATGATCTGCCCACATCCCCATTTCGAAATGAGGCATCATTTTATAACCACGCTTATTAGGTGCAAAAGCCACCCAAGTGTTATCAACCGGGTTCGTCTTACGCATAATGTGTTTTGCGACATGCGCATACCATTCTTGCCCGTCAGCTAACAGCATTGGCAATGCCGCTGCTGCGAATTCTTCAAACGTCGGGTCAATGATTGTACGAATTTTATCCATACGCCCGTCTAAGGTTGGGTCATCAAACACATTAAAATCAGTATCTTTAAACATCAGAAATTCCTCATTTCATTTATAAAAAATGGATACAAAAAAACCTGAAAATCAGTTGCCTAATTTCAGGTTTTCAAAGATTATTGCTTTCCTGTTGTAAATTCTGCGTTTTCATCATGGAAACGCGTCTTAAACAACGGTGAAACGGCACGATTTTCGTTGATACGCTTAATCGCTTCACCAATCAAACCAGCAGTACTTACTTGTACCAACTTACCGAAGTGGCGTTCTTCAGGCAAGAAGATTGAATCAGTTACGATAACCTTTTCAAACGCTGATTCTTCCAAAATCTTAGGTGCATTTCCAGAGAAAATAGCGTGTGTTGCAACAACATACACTTCTGACGCACCTTCATCAATAAGCTTTTGAGCACCTTGTGAAATAGTTCCACCAGTATCAATCATGTCATCAATCATGATGGCACGCTTGCCCTTAACATCACCAATGATGTTCATGATCTTAGCAACATTCGCCTTAGGACGACGCTTATCGATAATCGCAATCGGTTCTTCTGAACCGATCAATTCTGCTAATGCACGTGCACGTGTTACACCACCGTGGTCCGGTGACACAACAACTGTGTTGTTATTAGCAATTCCAGACGTCACCAAATATTCTGCCAACAATGGTGAGGCTAACATGTGATCAACTGGAATATCAAAGAATCCTTGAATTTGCGCTGCGTGCAAATCCAATGCAAGAACACGTGTTGCACCTGCCATTTGTAGCATGTTTGCAACTAACTTCGCCGTGATTGGTTCACGTGAACGTGCCTTACGATCTTGACGTGCATACCCGTAATAAGGCATAACAACGTTAATTGACTTTGCGCTTGCACGACGCAAAGCATCGATGGTAATCATCAACTCCATCAAATTGTCGTTAACAGGAGCTGATGTAGGTTGTACGATGTACACATTGTCCCCTCGTACAGATTCATCGATGTTAACTTGAATTTCATTATCGCTAAAACGCGCCAAGTTAATTTCAGATAACTCCACGCCAACTGATTCAGCAATCTTCTCAGCTAACGGCCGATTACTGCCTAATGAAAAAATTTTCAAATGAGCGTCGCCATAGGTCGCCATATCTGCCTCCATAAATTATGTGATTTATACGTTCTTTGTCACTTTTTATTTTAACCTCTTTCGCACATTTCTTCAATCTGATTTTAGTATGAGAATAATAAAAAAGTTCAAGTCAGCTATTCGACTTGAACTTTTTGTAATTATTGTTCAGATTGACCGAATTTTTCAAATAACGGTGTACGCTTCCAATAATCTTCTTTAGTTGTTTGACGCGTACGCGCAATCCCCATTGCATGAGATGGTACATCGTCAGTAATTGTTGACCCTGCAGCCGTAACCGCCTCGTCTCCAATCGTTACTGGTGCCACAATCTTTGTGTTAGAACCAATAAATACACGGTCCCCTACAGTAGCATGGGCCTTGTGTAGACCATCGTAGTTAACAAAAATTGTTCCGGCTCCGATATTTACGTCTTCACCGACGGTCGCATCCCCAAGATATGTCAAATGACCCATCTTAGAGTTAACACCTAATGTCGCATTCTTCACTTCTACGAAGTTTCCAACATGGGCTGACTCTTCAATTGTTGACTTAGGACGCAAGTGTGCGTAAGGTCCAATCGTTGCGTGAGACTTTACTACTGAAGACTCAATGTAAGATGAGTCAATACGAACCTCTGATTCAACAACAGAATCAACAATCTTTGTGCCCGCTGTTAAGACAACACGGCTACCAATCGTTGTATTTCCTTGCAACATAACATTTGGTTCAATGATTGTATCTTGTCCGATAACAACATCACCTTCAATGTAAGTCGTACTTGGGTCAGTCAATGTAACACCATTACGCATGTGCATCGTGTTGATACGATCACGCAAAACACGGTTTGCTTGCGCCAAGGCAACACGATCATTTACACCCATTGATTCATCAAAATCATCCATTTGGAAAGCACCAACCGTTTGGCCTTGCTTACGCAAAATTTCCAATGTATCTGGTAGGTAGTATTCACCTTGCGCATTGTCATTTGTCACTTCATGCAAACTTTCAAACAAAAGCTTATTATCAAACACATAAACCCCTGTGTTTACTTCATGAACTGCTTGTTCAGCCGCATTGGCATCTTTTTGTTCTACAATGCGCAAAACATTACCAGATTCGTCACGGATAATACGTCCGTATCCTGTTGGATTTGGTGCATCCGCTGTCAATACAGTCACCGCATTACCAGAAGCCGCATGACTTGCAAACAAAGCTTCAAATGTATCAATAGTAAACAAAGGCGCATCCCCAGACGCAATCAATGTCATCCCTTCTTTACCACCCAATTGTGGTTCTGCCATTAAAATGGCATGCCCTGTTCCTAATTGTTCTGCTTGTAGTGCAATGGCGCTACGGTCACCGATAACCGCTTCAACTTGTTCAGCGCCATGACCAACAACCGTTACAATTTCTGAAACACCGGCTTTTTGACTTGTTTCCAACACTAGTTCTACCATTGGCTTTCCACCTACTTGGTGCAAAACTTTTGGTAAGTCTGACTTCATACGAGTTCCCTTACCCGCAGCTAAAATAATGACATGACGTTCCATATTATTTTCTCCCCTTTTTTCTGTTTCCTAGTTGAGGTCACTACACGTTACGCAATCCAATTGGTTCATTACCAATGTAAATTTCAGTTGCATAATTCCCAGGCGCTACCGTCACACCACCATTTTCTTGGTTTGCATCGACACGGACCAATGATGTGTACTTATCAATCACACGACTCTCAGCGTAACCTTCTGCGACAACAGCTGTCCCGACAACTTGTCCTTCAAATTCCTTAACCAAAGAAGCCATTCCACGAATAGTTCCTCCAGCCTTCATAAAGTCATCCACAATCAAAACACGTGATCCCATTGGCAATGAGCGACGTGATAGTTCCAACTTTTCTAGTCGCTGTGATTGTCCAGTTACATAATTAACTGACATGGTAGGTCCTTCCGTCACTTTCGTGTCGTCACGAACAATAACAAATGGCACATTCAATTCATTAGCAACAGCTTGTGCAACCGGCACACCCTTTGTAGCAGCTGTCATAACTGCATCAATAGGTTCACGCAAATATTGCGTCGCAATCAAGCGACCGATATGATTCAACATGCGTGGATCACCTAACAAGTCTGACAAATAAACATATCCACCTGGCAAGACACGTGTGTCATCATCAATTGCATTGGTCATAGATGAAATAAATTCATCAGCTTCTTCACGCAACATATATGGTGTAAAACGAGCACCACCAGCGGCACCAGAGATTGTTTCCAACAATCCAATTCCACGTTCTTCAAACGTCTTTTTTAGAATTGTTAAATCTTCAGAAATGGATGACTTCGCACTGTCGTATCGATCAGAAAAGTATGATAGCGACACAAGTGTGCGAGGACGTTCCAATAAATAATATGTCATGTCGACTAAGCGACCACTGCGACTTGTTTTCATTTTGTTGCTCCTCGAACGTTCGGTTATTTTTATAATAAGTGGTCTAATTATAGCATATCCGTTCATTTAATCATCTGTTTTATAAGCAAAACACGAAAAATAGGCTGATAATTCGCACTTAATCACCTCTCAACCAGCCCCAACACCCCTGAATTTAAATTAGATTATGTGAAAACCCTTTCATTTGGTATACTGAGTTCTATAAATTAAAAAGTACATGTACTGGGATGGAGAAACAACCATGGCAATCGAACGCCCTGAACTCATTTTAACAATCGACCAAGGGACGACCGGAACACGCGCCGCCCTATTCAATCAAAACGCCCGACGCGTCGTAAACACATCAGTTTCTTTAACACCAATCGTGCCGAAGGCTGGTTGGCAAGAACAACGCCCCATGGACATCTGGGGATCAGTCCAAACCGCTATCGCTGATGCCTTGATTAATTCCGGTATCCGCGCAACGGAAATTAAAGCTATCGCTATCGCTAGCCAACGCGAAACCACAATGATTTGGAATCGCCAAACCGGCCAACCAATCTATAACGCAATTTCTTGGGCATCCGTACAAACCAAAGATATTGCTGAAGAATTAATTCAAAACGGTCATCATGATTTCATTCAAGAACGAACAGGGCTACCGGTTAGCCCTTACTTTTCAGCGACTAAAATTCGTTGGATTTTAGACCACGTACCTGGCGCACAAGCTGCGGCTGAAGCGGGAGAACTTGCATTTGGAACGGTCGACACTTGGCTAACCTGGCAACTAACTGGTGGAACCACTCACGTAACAGACACAACTAATGCATCCCGAACAATGTTAATGAATTTAGAAACATTGACGTGGGATGATGAATTATTAGAGCTATTCAATATTCCTCGCAGCCTGTTACCAGAAATCCGAACAAGTAGTGAAATCGTGGGTGAAACAAGCCCTGTTCAATTTTTCGGCACGAAAATCCCTATTGCTAGTTTGATTGGGGACCAAAACGCCTCACTTGTCGGTCAATTAGGGTTATCAGATGGTGATGTTAAAGCAACGTATGGTGCTGGTGCCTTTTTGATGATGAACACTGGTAATAAGTCTATTCATTCTAAGCACGGTTTGGTTTCTACCATCGCTTATCATGTTGGCGACCATCCTGTACATGCTTTAGAAGGATCAATCTTTTCTGCCGGAACAGCACTACAATGGTTAAATGATCAACTCGGTCTTATTGATACGCAAGTTGATGCGTGGCGCGCAGCCGAACGTTCAGAAAACCAAGATGAAGTGTATGTTGTACCAGCTTTTAATGGATTAGGTGCCCCTTACTGGGATCCACACGCTCAAGGCACAGCATTAGGTCTAACTTTAGGCACAACAAAAGATGATTTTGTTAAAGCAACACTACAATCTATCGCCTACAGTACTGCGGACATTTTAAAAACCATGACTTTGGATTCAGAAATTGAATTAAAATCATTATTAGCGGACGGTTCCGTCTCTCGAAATCCATATTTGATGCAATTCCAAGCAGACATTGCAGATATTCAAATCAATCGTGCCATGGATGAAGACGCAACTGCACTTGGCGCCGCCTTTTTAGCCGGTCGTACAATTGGTTTCTGGCACAACCTTGCCGATATGGAACAGTACCTAGAACAAGGACGCCAATTCGTGCCTAACATGACAACAGAAAAGCGTGATCGCTTACGTAAAGGATGGCATAAGGCTATCAACACGACGCGTGCTTTCCATGATTAAACACAGACATTTAAAAAGAGAACAACAGATGTTGTTCTCTTTTTTCTTTTATCCATCAAAATGTATCAAAATAACCCTATATCTATCAGTTTTATCGCTAATTTTAAGATAGCGTTTACATCAAAAAAAGTTTATAATAGACAATGTAAATGCCCAATTTAACATTGGACGATTTGGTTATGGGAATCATTATTTTTTTGTTAACAAAGGAGTCGTTATCGTGCCTGAAGAAATTACAACATTATTAACATTTTTCGGTGGAACTGGAGACCTTGCTAAGCGTAAGCTATACCCTTCAGTTTACAACCTATACAAGAAGGGCTTCCTTCAAGAACACTTCGCCGTAGTCGGTGCTGCGCGCCAAGACTTAACGACTGAAGAATTCCACCAAATGGTCCGCGAATCAATCGCTGATTTCGTAGAAGACGAAGCAAATGCTGAAGCATTCATTTCACATTTCTACTACGTACATCAAGATATTACAGACCCTGCGGCTTACAAGCCAATGCTTGACTTGAACAACGAATTGGATGCCAAGTACAACTTGAAGGGTAACCGTATCTTCTACATGTCTGTGGCACCTCGTTTCTTCGGTACAATTGCTAAGTACTTGAAGTCAGAAGGTTTGTTGACTGAAAACGGTGAATACAACCGTTTGATGATTGAAAAGCCATTCGGTGTATCATACGCGACAGCCGAAGAATTGCAAGCAGAATTGTCTGCTGCATTTGATGACGATCAAATCTTCCGTATCGACCACTACCTAGGTAAGGAAATGGTTCAAAACATTGCACCACTTCGTTTTGGAAACAACTTGATCGATGCTGCATGGAACAAGGATTACATCGACAACATCCAAGTTACTTTGTCAGAAGTACTTGGTGTTGAAGAACGTGCTGGTTACTACGATACATCTGGTGCTTTGCGCGACATGATCCAAAACCACACAATGCAAATCATTGGTTGGCTAGCCATGGAAAAGCCTGCATCATTTACTGATACAGATATCCGTGCTGCTAAGAACGCTGCCTTTAACGCATTGAAGATTTACTCAGCAGATGAAGTTGCTGAAAACTTCGTTCGTGGTCAATACGGTGAATCAGCCGATGGTAGCCAACGTCGTTACTTGGACGAACCTGACGTACCTGCTGAATCACAAAACAACACATTCGTTGCTGGTAAGCTACAATTCGATATGGATCGTTGGGAAGGTGTTCCTTTCTTCATCCGTTCAGGAAAGCGTCTAGCTGCTAAGCAAACACGTGTTGACGTTGTCTTCAAGAAGGATGCTAACATCTTCGGTATGGCCGGTGATGCTTTGGTAAACCCTGTTTTGTCAATTCTAATCGACCCAGTTGGTAAGGTTGAATTCACGATGAACGCTAAGAAGGTTGCTGAAGACTTCGCCCTACGTCCAGTTACATTGGAATGGCAAGTACCTGCAGAAGACAAGGCTATCACTCCTGAACCATACGAACGTATGATTCACGATGCGATGGACGGAAACGGTTCTAACTTCGCTGACTGGAACGGTGTTGCCGTTGCTTGGAAGTTCGTTGATGCCGTACAAGAAGCTTGGGACAATTCACACGCTGAATTCCCTAACTACGTTTCAGGTTCAATGGGACCTGCTGCGTCAGATGAATTTTTGGCCAAGGACAATGCTACTTGGGTATTTGAAGGTTAATTAACATCGCTTAATATGAAAAAAGCCGTAGTTACTTAAGTAACTACGGCTTTTTCTATTTACTTCTACGCACCTAGTGCTTTTTGTGCCTTTTCAGGAACTTCGTTTTGCTTAATAACCTTATATCCAATTGTACGCTTCTTACTTGCGTCTACTTTCACCCATGTACCAACAGGAAACGCCTTATCTTCAAATGCATTCCATTCTAGATCACGGGCTTCCCCTTTATCATTAAAGGCTTTTTCATTATAAGTAAAGACTTCACCCATAGACTTTCCAGAATTATCCTTCATCGTAGTTGGTTGCACATTTGTTGAAACTTGCGTGTAGTACGCTTGCCCCATGTACGTGTCTTTGTAATACATACCACCAGCTACTCCAGCCGCTAGCACACCAACAATTGCAATAAACTTAATAATCTTAGCCATGATACATCCTCCAAAATATCTTTTCTTAAATGTTATATCCGATACACTATATACTATACAAAGAATAATATTATACCTAGATTATTTTGTCAACAAAAAAGCCGATAGTTTTCACTATCGCTTAAAACTTACGCCATTACAATGATGTAAAGTCAAAGACCATACGCCCAGTAATCTTATTGTTGTGCATTTCATCGATAACATCATTAATATCACGAATATCCGCACGTTGTACAATTGGCTTAACTTTCTTTTGCGCTCCGAATTCAAAGGCTTCCGCTAGATCTGTACGCGTTCCCACCAATGATCCACTAACCGTGATACCATCCAATACAGTCTTCACGATATTCAAATCCATGTTACCTTGTGGCAAAGCCACCGCTACCAACTTCCCCATTGGACGTAGTGATTCTACTGCTTGATTAAAAGCTTGGGCATTTACGGCCGTCACCTGAGCATTGTGGACACCACCTGTTTTCGCTTGAATAATTGCAGGCACATCTTCCGTCTTACGGTTAATCAACAATTCGGCCCCGTTTTCACGAGCAGCTTCCAATTTTTCCGGATTTCCATCCACCGCTACAACACGGGCTCCAAACACGTTATGTGCATATTGAATTGCCAAATTACCTAGTCCACCAGCTCCGACAACAGAAACCCATTGCCCTGGCTTCGTTTCTCCAACCTTCAATGACTTATACATGGTCACTCCAGCACAAGTAATTGATGATGCTTCCATTGGATCAAGTCCATCAGGTACTTTAACAGCGTACTTGGCATTAACAACCGCTTGTTGTGCCATACCACCGTCAATTGAATAACCTGAATTGCGTACCTTACGACAAAATGTTTCGTTCCCTGTATTACAGAATTCACAGTTTCCACAGGCATCATAGAACCAAGCAACAGAAACACGATCCCCAACCTTTAGATAGTCGGATGCGCCTTCTCCCAACTTAGACACAATCCCCACTCCTTCGTGACCAATAACGCGGCTAAACTCACGCGGGTTAAATTGGTTTGGATCACCAAAATCACCATTTGCCACATGCAAATCAGTATGACACAATCCACAATATTCCATATCGATCAAAGCTTCCCCAAACCCCAATGCACGTGGTTGCCAATTATCAATTAAATCTACGTATCCATCTAAATTTTGACGTACAACTGCTGCTTTCATAATTCCCAATCCTCCGATTAAAATTAACTTGTTAACTACTTCACAAGTTAATTTTAACAAAGAGCCGGTTATCTTTCAATCTAAAATGTGAATTAAATCACAAAACAAAAGGCAAATAATTTAAAAAAAGATGACAGTTAAGCCCTCAAAGGGCTATCCCGTCATCTTTTTCATTCGTTATATTTTTAATAGATTATCCTAATTCAATTGTTTTTCCAATTGATAATGCATAGATAAACTTCTTAGGTTGTGGCAATCCCATTGCAATTAGTGCCTGCGCATAGATATTTAATTGCCCCGCATAGCGTTCTTTAAGCATTTGCTCAGCATTATCATCAATCATGCGGTCTGTTTTATAGTCAAATAACCATAATTCATCCCCCTTCATGAAATATCCATCGATAATACCATGCACTAACACACGATCGTCGCCTGCAAAGTCTTTATATAACATTTTCGCATCCAACAACAATGAAAAGGGCACTTCTCGCTTTAAACTAGCCTGGTTCAAGACCATCTGTTGGCCTAAATCGGTTCCAGTAAAGAATGTTAGGATACTTTCTCGATTGATTTTCTTGGCGACAGCAACATCTAATAATTCTGATTTAACCAAATCATCGATTGTTTGCCCAATGCCATCTAACGTTGGAACACCCTTAGCTAGATTAATACTTTGCAACACTAAATGCGTCCCCGTTCCAATTGCAGCTGCAGTAACTTGATTAGTCGCCACTTGCATGAATTTAGGTTCTGGCAATTCATCATTTACAAAACGCAATCCAGTCGTGGCTTGTGGATCTAGACGCGTATCTGCCACACCACGTCCTGCTGTAAGGTCTGGGTCTTCAAATAGACGCTTTACTTCTGAAACAGATTGATAGGCTGTTGCATGTGTCGCTGAATCAAATGAATAATCATATTCTAGAACTGGTTGCCAATTCGTTACATCCACATTTGTGATTAGCGGATCAACAACCGGCGTAGTCTCAACAATTTTTGCATCATATTGAGCTACTTCATCGGCTTGCAACTCTGAAAATGTCTTAGTATCGATATTGAATTTGAGCTGATTCGCCAAAAATTCCGCCATCTCTTCTTCTGCTGGCTTCACGAATTCATCCTTTGGTACTAATGGTTTAATATCCGTCAAGTCAACTTCAGCATCTGTGATGTGCAAGCGTTGTTCAATATCAGGATGACGTAACAAGGCCATCCCTGCCAAATCCATATATGACTTTCCTTGTAGACGTACCCATTCAGGTAACATCCAGTCTTGTCCATGTTGACTCAATTGCCACTTATCGAGCATTTGCTTAGCAGTATCATATGATCCCACTAGGAACACTTCTTGTTCCGCACGTGTCAACGCAACATACAGCACACGTAATTGTTCCGCAAAGGCACCTTTTTGGCGGGCCGTTTTAACGACTTCACGTTGAATTGTTGGCAATTGCAGTTGATGTTCCACATCAACGTAATCAATTCCAGCTCCTGCATACGCATCCACTAACACTTTCCCCTTAACTTCATTGGTAGAAACCATGTCGCGGGTACTGTTTAGTAAGAATACAATTGGAAATTCCAATCCTTTTGAACGATGGATGGTCATCAAACGAATACTGTTATCCGTAACATTGGCATCCGCAACACCTAAATCACGTTCTTTTTCTTGTAATTCAGTAATGTAGCTGACGAATTGATACAAGCCAACAAAATTCGATTGTTGGAAACTAGCGGCTCGTTCATATAGCGCATGTAAATTCGCTTGACGTTGTGGTCCAGACGGTAAGCCACCCACGTAATCTAGCCAACCTGTCTTATCAAAAATACGCCAAATCAAGTCAACCAATTGATTTTGTGTCGCCAAAATCTTAAATTCAGCTAGTTGATCCATAAAGCGACTAACAATCATCTTAATGCGCTGAATGGCTTCCACATCCATCCCACCAAAGGTCACATCAGCAATTTCCAATTCATTGAAACATGTTAATGCTTGATAAAAATCACCCTGCATATCTTGTAAACGGATTACAGCCAATGCATTTTCATCAAGCCCATACATTGGTGAACGTAATACCGCCGCCAACGGGATATCTTGATGTGGATTATCAATGATACGCAACAAGCTCAGCATGACGGAAATTTCAGTGGTTTGGAAA
Organism: Weissella tructae; assembly: GCF_000732905.1. Classification (NCBI taxonomy): domain Bacteria; kingdom Bacillati; phylum Bacillota; class Bacilli; order Lactobacillales; family Lactobacillaceae; genus Weissella; species Weissella tructae. The sequence goes on along the minus strand of NZ_CP007588.1, from coordinate 55,099 downwards.
AAGTTTTCGGTCCCATCCACCGCCAATGGTAAGTCCAATTTATTGAAGACATCAATCACATCTAAGTTCTGTAATTTAGTCGGCACCAGAATTGTAAAGTCATCATAGGTTGGTCGACGTAATTCTTTCTCTTCACGATCAAAAATACGTGTTGTTTCATCAGCCATCAACGCTTTAATTTTCCAAGCCATTAAGCGAATTTGTCCAATGGTACTTGTGTACTTATCAGCATCATCGTCAACTTCGCTCAGATAAACCAACAACTCTGCATGCTTACTTACTTCTTTGGGATAATAATCCGCACCAGCCACTAATTCTGCCGTACCGGTATATTCCACATCCCCTAATTGTTCACTCATAATTTGTCCGAAAATGTAGTTAATAAACTTCGTAACATTAGGATGTGAACGGAAATTCTCTTGTAGGGTAATCACATCACTTTGATCATCCAACGGATAGTCATGTAATTTACTCCCAAACAAAGAAGGGTCGGCTTGTCGGAACTTATAAATCGATTGCTTAATATCTCCTACTTGGAAGGTATTATCATCCCCAGCAATCCGACTCAAGATGGCTTCTTGTAATTGATTTGTGTCTTGGTATTCATCGACCATGACTTCGCTGTAACGCGCTGACAATTCTTGTACAACGGCATCTTGTTGCACAATTTCTAACGCAAAATGTTCCAGGTCATTAAAATCAACCGTCTTTTGTGCCAATTTTTCTTTCAAAAACGCATCTCGGAATTGTTCTGTAAAGGTCACTAATTGACGTAATGTTGCTTGCGCACCAGTCAACGCCACCTCTTGCCCAGCCTCATCCAAGATAAAGTATTGGCTACGCAATTTATCCAATTGTGTTAAACGATAGTCACGCCCAATTTTAACTGCATCCCAGGCTTCTTTCAGTTCTGCGTCATCTTTACTAAAACGACTGGCTTTCGCTTTTGCATGACGTGCTGCTCCCCACTTTGTAGGTTGGTCATCATTTAACATCATGCGACGTAAATCATCCCAACTCAAATCAGGATTCGCCAACATTTGGTTCATGCTATCAAAGAAATCGGCATCGTTTTCCAAATTCGCTTTACGATTTAATGCTGCTTCACTTTCATCTGTATCTGGTGCTTGGCGTAACGCACGCTCTGCTTCCGCTGCTAATCCAATGATTTCAGCCTTCAATAATGGCAGAACTTCCGTTTGGTAAAACACTGTTTGCGTAAAGTTACCTTCATATGCGTATGCTGTGACCAAATTAGCTAACCATTCTGACGTATCTGGTCGTGCCATTGCAAAATTAAATAGCGTAAAGACTGCTTCCCGTAAGGGACCATCATCTTGACTTGCAGATTTAAATTGCGTGACCAACGCTTTAAAGGTCCCCGCATCATCATTTTCATAGGCATCATTCAAAAGAGATTGATACACATTGTGCATCAATAAAGTCCGCTCAGCATCATCTAACAATCGAAATTGTGGATCCAAATCAATTGTATAGTGATATTGTTCAATGAGACGTAGCGCAAAGGCGTGCAGTGTCGAAATATTAGCCACATTCAACAAACGTAATTGTTTCAATAAATGTTGGCGTTGGTCTCCTTCAGCATCCTGTAAATTGGTGCGAATAACCTTTTCTAGTCGTTCTTTCATTTCTGCGGCTGCGGCTTCGGTAAAAGTTACAATCAAAAATTCATTGATGTTCTCACCAGCCAACAAGCGACGCAACACACGTTCAACTAGGACACGCGTTTTCCCAGATCCGGCTGAAGCCGAAACTAGAATATTTTTACCTTTTGTTTCAATCGCTGCCGATTGCGTTGGCGTAAAATTCATTCCTCTTCCTCCATCTCTTCTTGCATCCAAGTTAACGCATCTTGACGCTTTGTTGGGAACATACTGATGTCTTTATATTGGTTTCCCAATGCCGCATCAAACATCATCACCGGCTTATATGCACTATTGGCTAAGCCAGTTGACGTATTCCCATCTTTAAATGGTTGTAGATCAAAATGACCCGTTAGAATTTCATCCCCAATACGACGAACTTGATATTCGTTAAATTGTGTCAAAACAGCTAATTCATCATCAGTATAGGTATTATCACCTGTCTTACTAATCGCTCCCTTTGACGTACGCTTAAAGCCGTACAAGCTAGGTTGTCCTTCTTGTGGGTCTAACGTCTCTAGGTATGATTCATCTCGAGTCAACACACCGGCGTAACTTCCATTGGTCGCATTCACTTCTGTACTAGCTGAAACCATCTCTGACCAAGCTAAATTACTGTCTAAATCACTTGCTTTAACCCATGGTACTTGTGCATTCCAATACAATGCACCACCCACCGGTGTCGTTGTGTTTTGTGCAATCGCTGCCCAATAAGTCATTAATTGTAATTCAAGTCCGGCAATAACCTTATTCAATTTGAAATCACGTTCACTAGACTTGTAATCAACGACAGTAACAAAACGTTGGTCGCCAGCTTGCATTTCATCCATACGGTCAATCTTTCCACGCAAAGTTAAACTACCTTGGTTAAGATCATACTTTACCGGCGCTAAGCCTTGAGCACCCAATCCAAATGTTGTTTCGACCGCTTGTGTTTGCACACGATGGTTGGTTGGTTGACCACGCTTCATCTTCAATACCGTTGCCGCAACTTGTTGAACCAATTGGGTTGTCAAATAAGCCATCTGTGGTGAACTTTTGAAAATTTCTAATTCTTGTTCTTCGCCCGCTAAGATAGTTTCCATTGTTTTCGTCACGCGCTGAGTAATCTCAGTATCCGTTAATTCACCTAGTACGAGATTTTCTTGAATTAACGACATGAAAAATTGTTCAAAGCCGGCGTGAATTAACGTTCCTTTATCTGCAGGGGTTAGCTGTAAGACTTGTCGTTCTTGCAAACGAAGCCCATATGATAAGAAAAATTCATATGGATTGCGTGCAAAAGTTTGTAGGCGAGACACTGACATCTTCAAATCACGTCCAAATAAAGCGTCCACTAATCCACTTGATAGCTGGGCAACCTGGTTGTGATAATTCAAACTCTGCATCAGATGCATCGTCATTTCAGGTTTAATTTGTGATACTTGTTGGCGTAGACTTTGCCATGCAGTACTAATTGGCAATTTGTTTAGATGCGCAATTTGTTCCATACGAATGACATGCGCCAAAGTCGTGGCTGGAGAGCCGACGAATTGTCCGATATTTTCACTCGTTGGGTCAGGTAATGGCACAAATGTTGTTTCTGCCATGTTCACAAAATGAGCGTTTAAACGAACGATATAAGTTGATCCGGATAAACTACTATCCCCGTCACTCGTTGGATATGACCAAATTAAACGTTGGGTTGGACTCATCATGGCGTTATACATCAAAAGTGATTCTTCGGCCATTTGCTTATCTGCTGTATCACGTAATTTCGCTGACTCTGGTAGTAATGGCAAGAGCAATTCACGATCCCCATCATTCAAAATCGCTTTTGTACGAGTCGTTGCCGGCAATTGTTGGGCTGTGGCACCAAAAATAATTGCTGTTTGATAGTTCTGTCCTTGCACGATTCCACTTTCAGTAATACGAACTTGGTCCATCGTGGCTGGAATACCTGTGTATGTCGCACTGTCAAAACCAGCGACTAAGGTTTCACGTAAATCCGGCACACTCATATGTTCATTTCCAAAGATATCCACGAAATCGTCCAAGAGATTCATCAAAGTTTGCCAAACTTGTTCTGGTTGTTGCCCACGGAACAAATCACCTTGTTGAATTGCTTCATCACGCCAACCTAGCAAACGTGCGCTCACACCTTGCTCAGTCAAAAAGACATACAATGCTCGCACCATTGTTTGCGTATCCGGTGCGTCCTTTAATGCCTGCAAAAAAGGCACAATGATTTGACTAACTTGGTCATGAATCAAAGCCAGTTGACGGTTACGTAAAGTTAATTGTGCTTGCGTCGCCTCATCTTCGACATTTGAAACCTTCCAATCATATTGCCACGGTGTCTCTGATTCCCATTGCCATCCTTGAATATTCTTAGCTAGCACGTAATTTTCAGTAATCGCCAACGCTTCCCGGTAGTCTTGAATATCCACATCGGTTGGTACAAGTAATTCATTTTTCAATAATTGCATCAATGTACGTGTTGTGAAGCGTTCTAATCCCAATAATTGCTTAATAAACGCTACCAACGGATGCGTGTTCATTTGCTTGTCCGCATCCATAAAGAACGGAATACCCATGCGATTAAAAATCGCTGGAATCATGTTGGTATATGGATTCAGATCACGCGCCATCAACAAATAATCGCGATAACGGGCATTACCCATGGCCACTTCTTGTCGAATTTGACGAGCCATTTGTTCAATTTCTTGATAGGCCGTATTCGCTTTCCAAACCTCTAGTTCATTAGCAACTACATGGGCCTTTTCTTGCGGTACGCCTTCTTGTTCATACGTAATCCAGAATTTTTCAACTGCTTTCATCGTTGCGCTCATATCACGTTGCGCTTCAATGTTTACCACACTTGTTTCAATCCCGCCATCTTGGGCAACACCTTGGAAACGACGCCCTAACATCTTAGGCTTATAGAATAAATCATTTTCATCTGTTTGTGCTTCACGTAAACTTGCAGATCCTGCATCAGAAGGTAGTGCAATAGTGACATTCCCTGCTTCTGCGATTAACGCTTCAACCACACCCGCTTCACCGTTCGTCATTTGAGAATAACGATTAATAAAGAAATGATGTTTTGATAAATCAACTTTATCTGTACGTAAAAACACTTTCAACGCTTGTAGTAAGTCCGCACTTAAATAACGCCCTTGATCTTTTAGAAAAGCATCTAGGCGTTGGCCAATTAGACTTAAATCGTGCATCTTACGTTGCAGAGTTTCAGGTGTTTGTTCATCAACACTTAATTCTGCCACTTCATCCCAACTCAAATTCGCTTGTTTAATTTCTAGTAATTGATCCGAAAATTGGCTGATGAATCCAGGCTTAGACAACATATTACCGTATAACGCTAACTCATCTTTTGCCCCACGCAATAAACGTTGTACCAACATCGCTAATCCATCACTTGATACATTCGCTTGTTGGTACAAAGCATCATCTTGCATGTAATACCAAGCCAACCGACTTAGCGAGAATACTTGTACACGTGGAACAGCTAAAGCACGTCCTTGATGTCCCATCATTTCAGATAGACGTGTCAGCACGTTAATTTCGCTTTCAAACTTAATATGGTTTGGCACAATATAGAATAATTGTGCTTCTGAATCAGCCTCTAGGAGCTGCTTCATGTCTTCTAACAAAGCATATTCATGATCAGCACTTGCTGGACCGAATTTCAAATTCAACATTTCATCTCCTCCTTCGTGAGTAACCTCATACTATCCTGCCCAACAAAAAGGTAGTCAATCCTCACAATCCCCGGTGTCTATGTATCACCCAAATTGTTCTATTTATATCTCTGACATTTCGGTATAACTCAAATGCCATTTTAAGCACCATACTCGCTACAATTCTCGATGCTTCGGCATGTTGTAATTGTATGCACATACCTGATATATCCCTGTTATTATCTTTATCTAGTATAACAAAACACGAAAGTTTACTTGATGATTCATAGATAAAATTTCATATCAATTGTTTAAAAACAATATTTATACGTATAAACATTGTGATCGATTAAAAAAACACCAAAACAAACGGTTCTGAATTGAACGACTTGTTTCGGTGTATATGAATAGGCTCTGAGTGATCGTGGTTAATCAATCGTTTTGACTTTTTGAATAATCTTTTTCACTTTGTATAGTGGCATTGGTACATGCTTTTCATCGAAGTATTCAACATCCACCACTTCAACAATTTTAGGCGTACCCGCGCCACCAACAGGCACAACAACATGATCCCCCACATCAATCGAGTCATCATCTGTCAGATAATAGTACGTATTCCCACCATCGGTAAATTCAACGCTACAGTAAATATATTCATGCGTGTTACCGCCTTTAAATATGTCTCCCAGCGTATGTGCTGTTAATGACTTTTGCACCTCATATGTGAAATCAGCAAACAATTCCGGTAAGCCTTTATCATCAAAAGCACCTACGATTTCCGCCTCAGAATCATCAGCAAATGTGATGTGCATATGATAATACGTGCTTTCCTGTTTATTCAACGCTTGAATCACAGGCGCACCTTGTTGATGGGCTATTTGAACCAGGTTAGCTTGTTCTAAAACCGATAGTGCTCGTGTAATCTGCTGTTTCTTTTTAAACACAATATTTTGTGTCACAACAGCCCCAGCAGTCGTTAGGGTTTCATACACAATCGATTCTGGCGAACGACGCAATATTAATTGCTCTTTATAATCATGTTCCCAGTCAGCGGTTTCGATTGGTTCATAATACTTCAATTCAAGATGTTTAATTTCCACATCTCGTGTTTTTCCATCAAACGCCCAAACTTGTAGATTCAACGCTTCACGAATTAAATCAGATAAATTGTGTTGTCCAACTAATAACGTTTGCCCGAAATGACCCCGAAAATGAAATACGTTCCCTTCATCATTTGTGATTGCAATATGCCAAACATTTTCTACTAATCCAACGCCCGATGGGTGAATCTCTCTAAAATAAGCCGTCACTGTATGAATTACGTTCATCGCCTGTGCGGCATCAACTTGTTTCTCTAACGTATCAAATGTCACACTACCATCATTTTTAACTTCGATGCGTTGTGTTTCACTGATTTCTGTATTTCTTTCTGTGACCAATTCAAATGAAATTGGCAATCCGATAAATTGCTGCCCAACTGACATATACTCAGTCCCCCTATTCCCAACATTTGTTTCTATTTTACAACAAACACATCATATACAAAAACATTCTTTTCTAATATACATACCTTATTCACGAACGCATATAAAAAACCTCGAAAGAATCCTTTCGAGGTTTTTGTATGATGTTATTTTACGTTATTTTTCTTAGTGTAGTAGTAATAGACTGGTAATCCCAGTCCAACCATAACCATTGAAATCATAACACTTTGGAAATCGTATCGTAGGGTTGAAACCAATACAAAGATAGCTCCACCAATCGCAATCAATGGTGTGATTGGGTACAAAGGTGTCTTAAACAAAGGCGCTTCTTGTGTATCTGGGTTCTTCTTGCTTTGGTGACGCAAGATAAAGATTCCGAAGAAAGCAGCTGTGTAGAAAATCCAGATTGTAAAGATCGCAATATCTGATAGACGGTCAGCTGAGTTTGTAAACAAAGCAATTGCAATTGCCATAGAAGCAACTGACAAGATAGCTGAGATTGGTTCTTGAGTCTTCTTGTTTAGGTGTGACAAGTACTTAGGGAACAAACCATCCTTAGCCATTGCGTAAGCCATACGAGGGAACGCAATCATCTTACCGTTCAATGTTCCCCACATTGAGATAATGATTGTAATACTCAAGGCACGTCCACCAAATTCACCGAAGGCTTGTGTTGCCATGACGAAAGTTGAGTTGTTTTGCAATTGAATAATTTCAGAAGCTGGTAATGCACGGTATACAGCGTATGTGACTCCAACATAGGCCAAAACGATGATTGTTACACCGTATACGATTGAACGAGGCATGTCACGACGTGGGTTCTTTAATTCTCCAGCCAAGTTAGATAGCAAAATCCAACCATCATAGGCAAACAATGTTGCCAAAACGGCCATTCCGAATCCACCCTTAGCAGTTGATGTTAATTGTTCTACTGTTTGACCTAAGGCATGTACTTCACCAAAGAACAATCCGTATCCAATCAACAAGACAATTGGAATCATCTTGATTGATGTTGTTAGCATTTGGAACGCAGCCGTTACACGGTTTTCCAAAACGTTAATCAAAACAACCAACAAGATATATGAAATTGTGATCCAACGTGCTGATTCAATTGGTAATCCCAAGAAGTTTGCTGTCAAATATGCTGCATATCCCCCAATTGAGGCAATAACAGCTGGGGCATAAACGATAACTTGCATCCAACCAGTTAAGAACCCGGCTGCAGAACCATACAATGATTCAATGTAACTATATAGTCCACCAGTCTTTGGTAAACGTGCTGCGACTTCTGAAATAGTTAGTCCCGCTGCTAGTGTAATAATACCCCCAACAACCCAAGCTGAAAGACCAGCAGTTGTCCCACCGGCTTGTTCCAAAACACTCGCTTGCTTAAAAAAGACTCCTGATCCAATAACTGTTCCAATAACCAAAGACAATCCTGCCCACAGCCCCATTGAACGCTTTAGTTTGACACCTTCTGACATTACTCCAAACCCCTTAATATGTTCTGTTCCGATAAATAACATTGATAACGTGGTATTGCTGTTAAACGATTAACGTTTGATAACCGCAATATTCAACGACATTTAGAATATCACACATTTCCGCCATAAAGCAAACATTAAAATTTAAAAAGGCTGTTTTCTACTCATTTTTTTCATATAACTGAATGATTAAGAAAACAAGTAATTACATAGTTCGGTTTTAGCTTAATTATTTTATGTTTTCTGTAATAAAAATCGTCCCCTTACGAAAGCCATTTTGATCATAAAATCAGATTCGACGCCGATTTTCTTGCCCTTTTGTTATAATAAGAACCATCAGAAAGGTGGTTTGATAATGGCAAGTAAATATCCCACGCTCGAATTAATCGGCATTGTCCTAACGCCTACAAATAACGGTGGCTTTACCCCCAAAGAGCCCATTACGACGCATAGTTGGCGTATTGGGAAACATACAAAGGGTAAATATACGCAACCTGGTCAATTATTTTTAACTGAAAATCAACAAACTGTCGTTATTATGGATACACGTGCCTTAAAGTTCAACGCACGTCATGACATAACACCTATGAGTAGATTCTTAACGACTAATCTTGATCCCGAGACATTTGACCGCCTACTAGGCAAAATTTAAGGCAAAAAAAAGACCAACGTATATCTACGTTGGTCTTTTTTATAAATTGAAATATCAAATTACTTTGAGTTCAATTCGGCAGTACCCTTAGCCCATTGTTGGATGTTGACAATTTCAGCAACACGTTGCTTCTTCTTAGTGTCGTTTCCAACTGGACGACGGCTTGCCCATGAGTTATATGGTGACTTCATAGCCATAGTTAAATTCCTCCATCTAGTGTTATCGATAACCATATTATTATAGCCATTATTCAACCTAACGTCAAATCAATTAGAGACATTTGCATTAGGTTTCCACTTTTCCACTATATATATTGAGTTATCCACATATTATTGGTGTTTTCCACAGGTTATCCACAGGTTTTTGTGGATAACTTTTAGAATGGTAATTTCTTTGCTAGACGCTCAGCACGCGGACCAAGTACATCTACTGCTAATGGTGTCTTTAAAGCAGCAATACCATAGATAGCGGCCCCTACACCACCAACTATGATAATAATAATAAGCTGCATCAACTTACCTGTCCCCAATACACCACTCAGCATCATGCTTAATGGTAGTGTCACCGCGAACATAATTAGGCTCCAGAACAAGATAATCACAAGAGACTTATTAAATGGTTCCCAATCAATTTCATAATCTCGACTTAGTCGACGCAAAGCTAGATAAATTCCGATTGCGAACGCAATAGCCGTTGACATCAATGGGCCCATTCCCGCAAACCAAAGCGTTAATGGTACTTGCAAAGCTAACTTAGCAAAAATAATGATACCAAGTAATAGAACAGTCTCTCGTAAACGACCTAATCCTTGATACAAGGCCAAAACAACCATGTATAACCCGAGAACGATTGATGTAATACTTGCATATTGCAAGATCAATGTTCCATTGTGTAGGTCATTTGTGTTGTAGAACAACAAGTATAATGGTTGCGCAATCACTGCCATCCCCAACGCTGCAGGAACCATAACAAAGCTCAATAGCTTCATAGCATACGTGATACGGTCACTAATGACTTCACGATCACCGGTTTCACGCGCACGTGCCAACAAAGGCAACGCCGTTTCAGCTAGTCCGACTGCTAAAGATACTGTCAGCATGACCAACTTATTTGAATTGAATGCGAATTGCGCATACATAGTTTGGATATCTAAAGTCCCAAAAGACGTAAAAGTGCGCATAATATTTCCAAACGTATACTGGTCAATCAATTGTACTAGGGCAATCGCTGATCCACCCAGAATAACTGGAACAGATTGGCGAGCCATGCGTAACATTAATTGACGTGTATCAACATCTTCAACTTGTGTTGATTGTTCTTCTTGACGCTTGAAGAAATCACGACGACGGAAAATGCAGTAAATCAAAACCACGATTCCAGCTAGGGCTCCCCAGAAAGCAGCGAAAGTAGATTGCACAGTTGCGTCTACCCAGCTACCTTGGTTAACCACCATAATCCAGTATGTTAAGGCCAACATGTAGATGACACGGACAACTTGCTCAATGAATTGTGACAGCGCTGATGGCCCCATCATTTCATATCCTTGCAAGAAACCACGCAACATCGCCAAAATTGGAATAACCAATACGGCCGCAGACAATGAACGAATGACTAAGACAACATTCGGGTCACCTTGTGATAGAAGACCGGCAAACAGATACAAAAATGCAGCTGCGGCGAATCCCATTGCACCACCAAGTAACAAAGATTGTCTCAAAACTTGTTTAACTGTCGTAAATTCTTTTTTAGCACTGTACTCAGCTACTAAACGGGCTACCACATTAGGCAGACCGGCAGTCGCAACCATCAAGGCCACACCGTAGATTTGATATCCTTGGGCATATAGCGAATTCGCTTGATTGAAATACACATTTCCAATCATCGCAACCCACGGAATAATGTAAATTGCCCCTAGGAATCGAGAAGCAAGACTTCCAATGGTCATCCACATTGAACCTCGTAACATACGTGAGGCTGCATTTGCTTCATCGAAGTCAGAAATCTCTTCCTCTTCTCCTGTCGCTTCCAAAGCATCCAACTCTTGTTGTACTTGAGACAAATCAATTAGTGTTGTTGCACCTAGACGAGGTGCTTGGTCCACAAATTGATTTCCTGCAACATAAGTTGGCCCTTCTGGTTCGGTGAACGTCAATTCTTCCGGATTTGGTGCATCCTTAGCAAAGGGATCGGATACTTCATGTACATCGATTTCCTTTGGTTCTGATGCTGGGGTTGGTACTGTATTTAATTGTTTGGTATCAGTATCCTGCAGCGATACTGGGCGTTCATCTTCATCCGTCATTGGTTGTTCTCCTCCCCAAATTTGATGACGCTACACAGACTCGAACTGTGATCTAAGGCTTAGGAGGCCCTTGTTCTATCCCGTTGAACTATAGCGCCAAGTTACTATGACATAAAATAGCCACGCTAACTCCAATTATAACCGATTTAACCTTAAAATCAGCACTATTCACAAGCAATTTTACAAACAATTTCTACGGTTCATATTTTAAAGCGGTTTAATTCATGGATATAACAAAAAAAGACACTCGAAAGTGTCTTTTCCATTAAATTCAATTAAACAACGATGTTAACAAGCTTTCCTGGAACTGCAATAACCTTCTTAGGTTCTGCACCATCTAGCCACTTTTGGATTGTTTCATCCGCTAGCGCAAGAGCTTGCATTTGTTCACGATCAGCGTCAGCAGGAATCATGATGTTTGCACGAACCTTACCGTTCACTTGTACAACCAACTTGATTTCTGATTCAACTAGCGCAGCTTCATCGTATGTTGGCCAAGCGCTGTAAGTCATTGTTTCTTCAGGGTGAAGGAATGACCATAGCTCTTCTGCCAAATGCGGTGCAACTGGGTTCAACAATTGCAAGAATCCTTCCATGTAAGCAACAGGAATCATATCAACCTTGTATGCTTCGTTCACGAAAATCATCATTTGTGAAATTGCTGTGTTGAAACGTAAGTTTTCGTAATCGTCTGTTACCTTCTTAACTGTTTCGTTGTAGACCTTCTTTAGCTTTTCATCATCTGCAGTTGTGATACGGTCACGTAGCTTATCTTCTTCATCGATAAACAAACGCCATACACGATCCAACCAACGACGTGATCCAGCCAAACCTTCTTCAGACCAAGCAATTGATTGGTCCAAAGGTCCCATAAACATTTCGTACATACGAAGTGTGTCGGCACCATATTCTTCAACGACATCATCAGGGTTAACAACGTTACCCTTAGACTTAGACATCTTTTCATGGTTTTCACCAAGAATCATACCTTGGTTAGCCAATGATTGGAATGGTTCCTTTGTTGGAACAACGCCTAGATCGTACAACACCTTGTGCCAGAAACGGGCGTACAACAAGTGCAATACGGCGTGTTCTGCTCCACCAATGTACAAGTCTACTGATTGCCAGTAATCAATTGCTTCCTTAGAAACCAATTCCTTGTCATTGTGTGGATCCATGTAGCGTAGGTAGTACCATGATGAACCAGCCCATTGTGGCATTGTGTTCGTTTCACGCTTTCCCTTACGTCCATTTTCGTCAACAACGTTAACCCAGTCATCAACGTTAACCAATGGTGATTCACCCGTACCTGAAGGCATGATGTTATCAACTTCTGGCAAACGCAATGGCAATTCTTCTTCTGGTACAAGTGTTGTTTCGCCATCTTCCCAGTGAATTACTGGAATTGGTTCACCCCAGTAACGTTGACGTGAGAAAATCCAATCGCGCAAACGATAGTTCACACGCTTTTCACCAGCACCGTTTTCAGTCAACCAAGTAATGGCTGCATCAATTGCAGTGGCCTTGTCCATCCCATCCCAGTCTCCTGAGTTAATGTGAACACCATCACCAGTGTACGCTGCTTCTGAGATGTCGCCACCTTCAATAACTTGTACCATTGGCAATCCGTACTTTGTTGCAAATTCAAAATCACGTTGGTCATGGGCTGGCACGGCCATAACCGCTCCAGTTCCATATGAAGCCAAAACATAATCCCCAACCCAGATTGGTAATTGTTCACCATTTACAGGGTTAGTTGCGTAGGCACCAGTAAAGACCCCAGACTTATCCTTGTTCAAGTCTGTACGTTCCAAGTCAGACTTTGTTGCCAAAGTTTCCTTGAAGTCAGCAACTGCGGCCTTTTGGTCGTCAGTCACAATCTTTTCAACTAGGTCATGTTCAGGAGACAAAACAACGTAAGTTGCCCCATGCAATGTGTCTGCACGTGTTGTAAAGACTTCAATTGCTGCATCGTTACCAACAACAGGGAAGTTTACAGCCGCTCCAATTGAACGACCAATCCAGTTACGTTGTTGTTCCTTAATTGCATCTGGCCAGTCCAAGTCTTCCAAATCATCAATCAAACGATCAGCATAAGCAGTGATCTTCAATGCCCATTGACGCATTGGTACACGGTACACTGGGAATCCACCACGTTCCGTCTTACCATCGATGATTTCTTCGTTGGCCACAACTGTTCCACCGTTGTAATCTGGTGCCCAGTTAACCATAATTTCATCTTCGTATGCCAAGTCCATCTTGTACAATTGTTCAAAGATCCATTGTGTCCACTTGTAGTAGTTAGGATCTGTTGTATTCACTTCACGTGACCAATCGTATGATAGTCCCAATGCCTTCATTTGACGACGGAAGTTCTTAACGTTTTCACGTGTCACAGTCTTAGGATCAGATCCTGTCTTGATTGCGTATTCTTCAGTTGGCAAACCGAACGCATCAAATCCCATTGGATGCAAGACATTAAACCCTTGCATACGCTTCATACGAGAAACGATATCAGTCGCTGTGTATCCTTCTGGATGACCAACGTGTAGCCCTTGCCCTGATGGGAATGGGAACATGTCCATTGCAAAATACTTTTCTTTATCATGGGCACTAGAAGTCTTGAACGTTTGGTTCGCATCCCAATAGTGTTGCCACTTTTTTTCAATTGTTTGATGTTGATATGCCATTTTAAATATCCTCACTTTAATCACTTAACTGTACCAAAAAATAGCCTTGCTTTCAATGTTCCACACCTAATGTCGTCCTTGGTTTTATGGTACACTGAAACCAATATCTTAAACCGGAGGAAATGCCATGCGTTCTGTACAAAAATTAGCGCAAACAACGCTCGATGAAGCTATTCAAATTGGAGATTTAACGATTGATGCAACCATCAACCATGGTGATATCACACGTTTCCTAGCTAGTCGCGTAGGAGTCGACGGAAAAGTCTTGGCTTTTTCAGAAACTAAAGCTCATATCGATGACGTCGCAACGTCTTTGTTTTTAAGCGGGCTTCATGAACGAGTGGATCTAATTAGCAAGCCATACACCGCCATCCCCAATTACTTAGATCCAACTACACCAATTGGTGCTGCAATTTTTCAAATTGACGAAAACGATAATCAAGAGACACTACTAACAACAATCAAGATGCTTCTTTTGAACTTAAAAGAAAATGGTCTAATTTTGTTACTAGCACCTCAAGCGGCGCATATTGCCAATATTGCAGAATATGCAACGAAATTACCTACCAATACGTATGAAGTTGAACAATTCACTGATTTATTGATTGGTGAAACAGCCCTACTTTTACAACGTAAATAATCAGATATAAACGCGAGGTACGTTCATGCTAACACGCTGTGACTGGGCTAACGTAAGTGAACAAGATTCTATCTATCACGACAACGAATGGGGTGTCGTAACACACGATGATACGGAACTCTTTGAAACATTGTTTTTAGAAACAATGCAAGCTGGTTTAAGTTGGTCAACTATTTTACGCAAACGAAGCACCCTTCGCGCCGCATATGACCATTTCAACTATCAGCTGATTGCACAGTATCAAGCCGAAAAAGTTGATGCACTGATGCTAGACACTGGCGTTATTCGCCATAAGCGGAAAATCGAAGCAACTATATCAAATGCCCAAGCTTTCATGAACATTCAAAATGAGTTTGGGAGTTTCGATAATTATATCTGGCAATTCGTTGACGAACCTCTCGTGAATCATTGGACGACTATAGCAGACGTCCCCGCAACCACAGCATTATCCGATATCATTAGTAAAGACCTTAAAAAACATGGTTTTAAATTCGTCGGTTCTACCACCATATATGCATTTATGCAGGCCATTGGTATGGTCGACGATCATGTGGTGTATTGTTTTAAACATCAAGATTAATAAATAGATGCCAATAAAAAGCCTGATTCACGCACCGTGAATCAGGCTTTTTATAATTATTATTTACGATGTGTTTCTTTAAAACGTTCGATTGACCACTTAACGATAATAGCAAAAATAATCACCATTACCGGAACTGCTAACCATGGGTTATTTTGCTTAATGCTTGTCATTGCCACAACAAACAAAAACATCAAAACAACCATGTAAAACGTACTTTTCTTAATCTTCATTACTATCTTCTCCTGGTACAAACACGGCTACAGTCTCAACGTGTGCTGTTTGTGGGAATTGATCGAGCGGTTGCACATCTCCATGCAATACAAAGCCCTTATCTAGCATGTAGCGAGCGTCGCGAGCCATTGTTTCAGGATTACATGAAATGTAGACAAAACGCGTTGGACGCATTGCCACAACCGCATCCATCAATTCAGGTGTTAATCCTGGACGAGTTGGATCTACGAACACAACTTCTGGACGAACACCTTCCGCATGCCACGCTTTCATTTGAGCAGGTGCATCCCCTGTCACAAAACGAGCATTTGTAATTTCATTGTTGGCCACGTTCTTTTCAGCGTCTTCTACCGCACGCGCAACCCATTCCACTCCAATGACTTCCTTAACTTGATTAGCCACAGAAAGACCAATTGTTCCAATACCTGAATACGCATCAATCACTGTATCATTTGGTGTTAATTTAGCCTTCTCCGCCGCTAATGCATAAAGTACTTCTGTCGTTTGTGGATTAACTTGGTAGAAAGAATTAGGTCCGATTTCAAAATCGATGCCCAACAGTTGATCATGAATTGCATCCGCACCCCAAAGCGTACGATTATCACCAGACGTCATCAAATGTAATGAACGTGGGTTGTGATTTAAGACGATACTCTTTATCCCCGGTACAATTGCGGCAATTTCTTGTGCAATCTCTGCTTCATCTTGTAGTGTGTCTGTTTGCGTCACTAACACAACCATTGTTTCATGTGTGTAGTAACCTCGACGTACCATGATATAGCGCATCTCACCTTGTTCAGTTACGTCTGAATAGATAGATACCTTATGGCGGTCCAAAACGTCACGCACTAATCCAATAACCTCATCAATGACAGGGTCATTCACGAAGTAATCATCTAACGGCACAATCGTATCTGGCGTTCCACGTTTGATAAATCCTGTCTGCAACTTCCCGTCTCGATATTGCATTGGTACAACCGTCTTGTTTCGGTAATGAGTTGGATCTTCCATACCAATCGTTGGTGCAACATTAGCAGGTACACCAGCACGTTCAAATATCTTTTCAACTTGTTGTTGCTTCAATTGTAATTGTGCTGGGTACGCTAAATTAATATATGGCGCAATTCCCGTCATCAACAAATCATCACGCCCTGCATCAACACGGTCTACTGAAGGTGTCACAACATCTACCAATACTGCACGCGCAAATTTACGGTTAACTTGTGTGATTTCAAATGTCACTTCTTCATTTGGATATGCATTGTCCAAGTGAATTGGATATTCATCCACCAATACAACGGCTTGCCCATTATATTGCACTTCTTGTACGACACCAGTATGGTGTTCGCCCATTTTCACGGGAATGTTTACTTTAGGTCTCATATCTATTATCCCAATCTCAGTTTAGTTATCTTACATTATGCCATACAATGGGCCACCTAACAAAACAGTCATATGCGTTTCATCATGTGTATTTAGTGTTTTAATGATAAAGAAAAAGTACCTATATAATATAGGTACTTTTTTGTTTACTTATTAAAGTAAGCCTTTAGGTCTTCAACCTTGTTTAGGCGTTCCCATGGCAAGTCTAGCTCAGGACGACCAAAGTGTCCATAAGCTGCCGTTGCTTGGTAACGTGGTTGACGTAGATCCAATTCCGCAATGATTCCAGCAGGACGTAATTCAAACAATTCACGTACAGCAGAAACCAATTCAGTATCACTAACCTTACCAGTACCAAATGTATTTACGTTGATTGAAACAGGCGCTGCAACACCAATAGCGTACGCAACTTGTAGTTCAACCTTGTCAGCCAATTCAGCCGCAACAATGTTCTTGGCAATGTGACGAACCGCGTAGGCAGCAGAACGGTCAACCTTAGTTGCGTCCTTTCCTGAGAAGGCACCACCACCATGACGAGCGTATCCACCGTAAGTGTCCACGATGATCTTACGACCAGTCATACCTGAGTCACCCTTAGGTCCTCCAATTACGAAACGACCTGTTGGGTTAATGTAGTAACGTGTGTCTTCGTCAACTAATTCTGCTGGTAGAATTGGGTCAATGATTTGTTCACGTACATCGGCACGCAATTGTTCCAAAGTCACGTTTTCACGGTGTTGTGTTGACAACACAACAGCATCAATACGTGTTGGTTGGTCATTGTCATCTAATTCAACCGTTACTTGTGCCTTTGCGTCAGGCAACAAGTAGTTCAATGCACCTGAACGACGTAGTTCAGCTTGCTTCTTAACCAATTCGTGTGACAAAACAACTGACAATGGCATAAATTCTTCAGTTTCGTTCGTTGCGTAACCAAACATCAAACCTTGGTCTCCGGCTCCGATTTCATCCAAAGGATCTTTTCCACCATCTTCACGTTGTTCAATCGCAGAATCAACACCTTGAGCAATGTCGGGTGATTGTTCGTCAATTGTAATTCCAACGTGCACGTCATCTGCTAGGAATCCAGCATCTGGGTCGTCATAACCAATACGTGTCAAAGTATCACGTACAATTTGGTTAATGTTCACGTAGGCACTCGTTGAGATTTCACCAAACACATTCACGTAACCTGTTGTTACTGATGTTTCGATCGCTGTACGAGCTTGTGGGTCTTCGGCCAAAACAGCATCCAAAATGGCATCTGAAATTTGGTCCGAAACCTTGTCTGGGTGTCCTTCAGAAACTGATTCTGAAGTAAATAAGCGCTTTTCAATCATAATATATCTCCCCTTCTGGAAATAAATAACCCCGACATACCTGATACTAGGCAACATGTCGGGGTTCGATATGTGCCTATCTGCTAGAAATTACCACATCGCCCAAATAGGGGTAAGCTGGCGCCAGATCATCGGGTCTACTCCCTCCCTGAACTCTTGATAGGTTGTCTGATTATTTGTTTTTTGTCTAAGTAATTATTCTAACTGGTTTAGCTAGGAGAATCAAGACTCCAAACTAATAAACCAAGTTTTGTTGTTCTTGCGCTGGCGTTTGTTGCCCAAATGTATAGTGTGTGTAGTGACCTGTAATTGCTAAACAAGCCCCTCCCACCAACAACATCGCTAAAAATAGCACAATTAACTTTTCCATATGTACAGCTTTATCTTTCATAATACCTCCATAAATCTATGTGTTTTAAATACAGATGACTATATTAGCACTATTTATCTGATTTGCCAAATCTATTTTTTCTATTTTTGTTAAATAAAAAACGACCACGAATGAGGTTTCGTGGTCGTTCTAGTCTACACATATGTTAGGGGCATATATGTAGACAATTAACAGATGTTCTCTCGAACACCCAATTTAGGAATAGGAGCTGTCATCTTCATCAGATGACAATTATGAGTATATGTTTTTGCTTGGGTTGTCGATTGGTTATCCCTTTCGACATAAATAATAATAACGCTTGCAACTTAAACAAAAAATAAAATCAAATAAAACTAACCTTAAATAAGTATTTTTTTGATTTTATGTGGTTTCCATTCTTTTATCTATATAAATAGATAAAAAATGCAACAAAAAAGCCCTGGTTGGGAGTCCAGGGCTTTTTCGGATCAAGACAGGCTGGGAAAGACAGGGAATCGGAGTAGGTTCGCAGTTGGGAAAGCTGCGAAAATATGAGTAGTGTATGTTACTATATGGGATGTCGAAAGGTCGCCCTTTCAACATTTATTATAATACCGTCTCTGAATATAAAAATCAACACATCAATACGTTTATTTTTCATTGTTTTTTCAAAAAAATCGCATATTATAACGTTTTACTAGATTATATACGTTATATTTTATATACAAAAAAATGTTTTTTGTTTTAATTTTCATTGAAAAAATTAAATTAACAGCCTAATTTAAATGAATTAAGATAACTTTAAGATAATTCCATCTTTTTTCGAAAATTACCTTTTTTATCCATAAAATATATTATGAAAAAACCAAAAAACCCTTATATATCAGTGTTTAACGCCCTTTAGTAATAACTACAATATCTTTTTAAGACACACCTCGCTACGCCAACGGGCCAAAGTACGCAAAAATATTGGGAATGCAATAATACATGCAACACGACGCCACCAAGGTAAATTTTGTTCTTTAAATGACACATATCCACGCTTAACCATATCACGGTACGTTAAATATGGTTGTGTGTAACGTCCTTTTACAAAGCAAACACCACAATACAGATGACTTTCTGATCCATCTGCATTTGTACCTGCATTCTCAGCGGTCAATTTAATGCCACAACTTTGACAGTACTTTTTTAACTTCATCATTTCCTATTTCCACCATTACTTCTATAAAAACCGTCTTTTTATGATCCTAGTCGCATTGTACCACCATGTGATTCCGTAACATTCGTTGTGACCACAAAGGCTTCATCATCAATATCACGAATAATACGAATTAAGTGTCCATAATCTTGGCTATCCACTAAGACCATCAACATTTCTCGATTATTATCAGTATATCCACCACGCACATCAAAAATTGTTAAACTTTGTTCTTCAGCCAACAACGCATCGCGAATTGCTTGTCCATAATCATTACTCATAATCGTTACTTGTTGCTTCAAATCTAACCCTGTCTCAATACGACGCATCACCATTGATGTGATAACCAATGAGAATCCAGCCAAGAAGAAAGCGTTTGTTCCAGCAACAAACAAATTAAACACCGTAATCAGCATATCAATCGCTAACAATGAATACGCAGTATTAATATTAAAATACTTCTTCAAAATCATTGGTGGTACTGTTGTTCCTCCGGCAGAGGCATCTAAACGATATAGCATCGCTACTCCTGTAGCAAAAACTGCTCCACCAATAATTACCGCCATCAGACTATCATCCACAACTTGAAAGCTGGGCGTATAATGCATCAAAACGGGTAAGGAAAGACTTCCAAAGGCGATATTCTTGACCACACGTGCTTCTAAGAAGCATGCGGCTAAGGCAATCATCATTAAGTTGATAACCAATACGGTCAACGCACGATCCAAGCCAAATGCAGCATTCAACAAGATAGATACACCAGTTGCACCTCCTGCGGCGACGTTAATCGGGGCATAAAAGAAATTAATCGCGATTGCAATTAATTCTAGAGCAAATAGTATTACTAATGTACGAAACCAAGTTGCATTTATAAGCTTTTGACGGCGTTTTCTCATGAATAATATCTCCTTCAAATCATTTAGTTGTTATTCTCATTATATGGGAATTAACCTTAAAAAACCATGTAAGAAGCATTTATTTACCGCATACTACGCGTGTTTTCGCGATTTTTTTATTTATATATAAAATAAAAATAAAAAACTACCCTCAAAAGGGTAGTCTAACGTATATTTTACTTTAAACACCTGGCAAAACTTTACGCCACGCTGTAATTAAACTTCCTGTCCCAACAGCACAGATAATCGTTCCAATTCCAACGTACGTAAATCCGGCACAAACCAAAGCTAACGCAAGTACTAACACGTCTTGTGTTGTACGAACCATTGAATAAGTCGTTCCCAACTTATCACTCAAAATAAGCGCAACTGCTTCATAAGGAGCTTGTCCTAAGCCCGCATCAACATACATTGTAATTCCAAGCGCATATACTAGAATCCCAACAACAAGCCCAAGCGCCATGACAAAATAATTCGCTTGTAGATTCAATGGTCCATTATTTAAAATGCCACTGAAGAATTGAACAGCATATCCCACAAACACAATGTTGATGGCTGTTCCTAATCCGATAACACTTGGTCGATTCAAAATAACAAACACAAACAAGACAACATTCACAAGTAATTGCGCTGTTCCCAATCCAAGTCCGGTAACTTGCCCAATTCCCAAGTTCATTGCCGTATATGGATCAACACCAACTCCAGAAGCACTCAAGATTGCAGCCCCTAACGCTAACAATCCCAAACCCAAAATAACAAAAATCACTTTTTTAACGAATTTCATCGTTAGTTCTCCTCCAAGTACCTTACAGTATCTTTCTTAATGTCATACGTTCAGTATATCATGCACTCGCTTTCGTTGTAATGCTTAAACCCCTTAACATTCCAAACCTCCACAAAAACTTGTCTAAGCAGACAAACAGTGGTAATTTTATAACTTACACAAGTTAATAAGAAGTTAGGAGTTAATATGCAGTTCTTTCAATTAACACAAAACGGTACAACCCTTCGCAAGGAAATCACCGCCGGTTTCACGACCTTTATTTCAATGTCGTACATCCTTTTTGTACAACCTGAAATGTTGTCTCAAGCTGGTATGGATAAAGGTGCAGTCTTTACTGCCACTGCCTTAGTTACGATCTTCGGAACGTTAATGATGGCTTTGATTGCGAATATGCCAATCGCTGTCTCTACTGGAATGGGAATCAATTCCGCATTCGTCTTCTCAGTTGTCATCCAACAAGGATACAGCTGGCAAGAAGCTCTAAGCGCCATGTTATTGGCTGGTATTCTTTACACGATCGTCGTGTTAACGCCTGCACGTGACTGGATTATCAATATCTTCCCTTCTGATTTGAAGGCTGCCATTAGTGCCGGAATCGGACTATTGATTGCCACAATCGGATTGACTGGAAGTGGCCTAATCGTTGCTGATCCAGCAACATTTACAACATTGGGTGATTTGACTGCCCCATTGTCACTTTTGACAATCGCAGGTATTCTAATCAGCTTTACATTGTTCTACTATCGCATCCCTGGAGCAATCTTCGTCGGAATGCTTATCACAGCTCTTATCGGGCTATTCACAGGTCTTATTCAACAACCAACAACATTGGTATCATCTGTTCCAAGTATGGCACCAACGTTCGGACAAGCCGTTACACACCTACCAGACGTTATGAATTGGCACATCTTACCAATCGTAATCACGTTCTTCCTAGTACCATTCTTTGATACAACAGGAACAATCCTTGGTGTCCAAGGAGCGATGAAGTCAGACCGTGGCACAAACAAGTCATTGTTTGCTAGCTCATTGGGTAACTTATCATCATCAATCTTTGGAACATCTCCAGCCACTGCGTTCGTTGAATCAACAGCCGGTGTTTCTGCTGGTGGACGTACTGGTTTGACTTCTGTAGTTGTGGCCGGATTATTCGGACTATCACTATTCTTCTCACCATTACTAACTGTTATCACACCACACATTACTGCTAGCGCTCTAATCGTTGTCGGAGTTTTGATGCTTGGTAACCTAAAAGAAATTGACTGGAGCAATTTCAAGATTGCAGCATCTGCTTTCTTGATTGTTCTAGGAATGCCATTAACACACTCAATTAGTGACGGTATTCTACTTGGTGGAGTTATCTACCTAGTACTTAGCTTGGTTGACTGGACGCTTTCTAAGGTTCGCTCACGCTAATCAAAAAGACGTAATCATCAATTGATGATTACGTCTTTTTTTACATCTTATTAGCCTGTTGTATCTTATAAAATTTAAACAAAAAAACAGCTAGTTGATTTCTCAACTAGCTGTTTACGGAATGCCGTCGGTGGGAATCGAACCCACACTCTCTTGCGAGAACTGGATTTTGAGTCCAGCGCGTCTACCAGTTCCGCCACAACGGCAATTTGATTATTCGGTACGTGCTATCCAGATTATAAAATCTAGGAATGCCGTCGGTGGGAATCGAACCCACACTCCCTTGCGGGAACTGGATTTTGAGTCCAGCGCGTCTACCAGTTCCGCCACAACGGCAAATACCAATAATAATCAATAATGAAACAATGTTTCAAAGGGCGATTGACGGGACTCGAACCCGCGCATGCTGGAACCACAAACCAGTGTGTTAACCAACTTCACCACAACCGCCATAATAATACAAGCAGGGGTAGAGGGAATCGAACCCACACCAACGGTTTTGGAGACCGTCGTTCTACCGTTAAACTATACCCCTAAAGGCAATCGTTAGATTGCAAATGGCGCGAGGCGGAATCGAACCGTCGACACTACGAGCTTCAATCGTATGCTCTACCAACTGAGCTATCGCGCCATGTATTACTACGGTCACAACGGGACTCGAACCCGTGATCTCCTGCGTGACAGGCAGGCGTCCTAACCACCTAGACCATGCGACCAAAGTGGACGTTACAGGGATCGAACCTGTGACCCCCTGCTTGTAAGGCAGGTGCTCTCCCAGCTGAGCTAAACGTCCATATACATGTTTTATTGCTAAATCAACTTTAACAACAAAAATTATTATACCTAGCATAACCCTACATTGCAAGCCTTTTGTGGATAAAGTTTTAAAAAAGTTGTTCAAACTACACAGACTTGCCCATCTAAATGCATTGCATCTACGTGCCTTTTCTTATATAATAGAGACTTGTTGTGGTGGTGTAGCCAAGTGGTAAGGCAGTGGTCTGCAAAACCGTGATCGCGGGTTCGACTCCCGTCACCACCTTCACATAAAAATACCCGGTCATGCGTTTAGTTAATTAAACGCATGACCGGGTATTTTTTTATCAATTAGATCGTAAATTTACGCTTCATCATACCAAGAGTAGTGATACATCTCACCCGCAGGCTTATCGACACGTTCATACGTATGTGCACCAAAATAATCACGTTGTGCTTGGATTAAATTAGCTGGCAATACTGCAGAGCGATATGAATCATAGTATGCAATCGCTGAAGACAATGACGGTACTGGAATACCAGCCGCTACTGCTAATGCAATTACTCGACGGGCAGATGCTTGATACTTTTCCGCAATTTCTTGGAAGTATGGATCTAACAACAAATTGTGTAGGTCAGGATTAACATCGTACGCATCTGTAATTCGTTGCAAGAAACGTGCACGAATAATGGCCCCCGCGCGCCATAATTGGGCTAGTTCGCCATATTGCAGCTGCCATCCATAATGGTTAGAGGCCAGACGTAATTGGTCAAATCCTTGCGCATAAGACATGATTTTACCAAAGTAGAGCGCTTCGCGAATGTCTTCAATGGTTGCCTGCTTATCACCCGAGAATACAAATTCAGGTCCCGCTAAAACATCTGCCGCAATCATACGGTCATCCTTCATGGCTGACAAGTATCGTGCATACACAGATTCTGTAATCAATGATTGTGGTGCTCCAATCTCCAACGCAGATTGTGATGACCATTTACCCGTACCCTTGTTTCCAGCACGGTCTAGAATCATCTCTACCATTGGCTTTCCTGATCCTAAATCATCATCTCGTGTCAGAATGTCTGCTGTAATTTCTGTTAGATAAGAATTCAATTCTCCATCGTTCCATGTCGCAAATGTCTTGGCTAGTTCATCCTTATTCAATCCAACAACACGTTTTAGGAGATCATAAGCTTCCGCAATCAATTGCATATCGCCATATTCAATACCATTGTGAACCATTTTGACATAATGACCTGCACCATCCGGTCCCACATATGCAACCGTTGGCTTCCCATCTTCTGGTGCTTTAGCTGCAATTTGTTTTAGAATAGGTTCTACTAAATCATACGCTGCACGTTGCCCACCAGGCATCATTGAAGGTCCTTGCAAGGCACCCAACTCACCACCTGAGACACCCATTCCAATGAAATTAACACCGGAATGTGCTAGGCGTTCCGAGCGTGCAATTGTATCTTCAAAGAATGTGTTTCCACCGTCCAATAAAATATCCCCTTCATCCAAGTAGGGTAATAACTCATCAATAGTGGCATCAGTTGGGGCACCCGCTTTAACCATCATAAGAATACGGCGAGGTGTTTTAATAGATGCAACAAACTCCTTCACTGAGTATGTTGGTACAAAATGCTTATCTGCATGAGTTTCAACTAAATCTTCTGTACGTTCTGATGAACGATTATATACGGCCACCGTATATCCACGTGATTCAACGTTCAATGCCAAATTACGACCCATCACGGCTAATCCGACAACACCAAAATCTGCTTCTTTCATTGTGCGAAACCTCCCATGTCCTTTAAGACTCATCTGACGTTTAACGATGTTATTTCTATATTTGACTACTATTGGTCTAGTTACCCAGCACTGGTAACGCTTTCATTTAAACATAACCTGCTATTTATAGCAAACGTCACACATTGCACAACAACGACATCCCCATATCCAAACTATATACGCCATTTAGTCAGATAAATAAATAAAACCTCATGAAAATATATTTTCATGAGGTTTTTATTTTATTTATGATTATGCTTTCTGAAAGGACCAAAAATTAGTCTGCGAAAACAACTTGTCCATCTTCAAATGCACTAATACGTGCTAGAGACTCAACGTGAATCCCCTTTTCATCTAGTAGTTCACGACCCTTTTGGAAAGTCTTTTCAATAACAATACCAACACCAACCAAGTCAGCATCAGCGGCGTCTAAGATTTCCATCATTCCTTGAACCGCTTGTCCATTGGCCAAGAAATCATCAATCAAAAGCACCTTATCATTTGAACTGATAAAACGCTTATCCACAATGATGTGGTTTGTTTCTTGCTTTGTAAATGAATAGACGTCAGCTGTGTAATTATCATCTGTTAGCGTCAATGACTTCTTCTTACGTGCAAATACCATTGGCACTTGTAGTTCCAAAGCGGTAAAGACAGCAGGTGCGATACCTGAAGATTCCACAGTCATGACCTTTGTAATTCCCTTATCCGCAAATAATTGCGCAAATTCACGTCCCATGGCCGCCATTAATTCTGGATCCACTTGGTGGTTCAAGAAATTATCAACTTTCAAGACCTCTGTCCCTAAGACACGTCCCTCGCGACGAATTTTTTCTTCTAACAATTGCATTATACAAGCTCCTTTTCTCGATTTGGTAGCACAATATTAAGAAATACCGCTAGCATTGACGTTACCACAACCGCATTTTGGATAATCAAACGAACCATGTCTGGTAATTGTTGGAAAATTTGAGGGTACATTGCCACCCCAATACCAGCACTAATAGAAATAGCCGCAATCATCAAATTACGATCTGTTGAAAAATCAACCTTACTCAAAATTGTAATACCTTGAATACCAATCGTACCAAATAAGATGAACATTGCGCCACCCAAAACTGAATTTGGAATGATCGTTGCTAACGCACCAATCTTTGGTAATAGTCCAATCAATAGCAAAATACCGGCAGCGTAATAAATGGGACGCTTAGACTTCAAACCTGACAAACGAACAACTCCCACATTTTGTGAGAACGTTGAATATGGAAATGCTCCGAAGATAGCTGATACAGTAACAGCTAATCCTTCTGCACGGTATCCACGTGCCAAATCTTTTTCCGTCAACTTATCCCCTGTCAAATCTGACAAAGCAAAGTAAACACCAGTTGATTCAATCAATGATGTCAGCGCCACCACACTCATTGTGATAATGGCTGATAGATGGAAACTTGGTGTTCCAAAGACAAACGGTGTTGGTACTTGGAACCAAGCGGCTGAGCCAATTGGCGCCAATGATACTTCACCCAAGAATGAAGCAAAGATTGTTCCACCAATAATACCCAACAATACGGCGATTGCCTTCGTAAAATTCTTAGCAAACAAAGTCAATCCAACAATGATTAACATGGTCACTAATCCAACTAATAGATGTGATAAGTCACCAAAGTTTGCGGCTTCAGGATCACCACCACCTAAATTCATGATAGCAATTGGAATCAATGAGAATCCAATAACAGTAATCAATGATCCCGTTACAACAGGTGGGAAGTAGTTACGTAACTTTGCAAAGAGACTTGAAATCAAAATAATAAAGATTCCGGCTCCCATTGCAGCACCATACATGGCACCAATTCCTAGAGTACTTCCAATATTAATCATTGGTGTGACGGATTGAATAGCTGATCCTAAGACAACCGGCAGACCAATTCCCGTAAAGGCTGTGCGCTTCAATTGCAACAAAGTTCCAATTCCAGTCATAAAGATATCGGCTGAAATCAAAACGGTCATTTGTTGTGCATTAAATTGCAGGGCCGTTCCAATTAAAAGCGGAACTAAAATTCCCCCAGAATACATTGCTAGAACGTGTTGTAGTCCTAGAATTGCTGATTTAAAGGGATTTGGCTGCGTCGTTTCCATTTGTGCTCATCCTCCTATGAATGAACCTGAAAGTAAAATAATGTGGGGAAATAAACAAAAAACACCCATTGCAATAGGAATGGGTGTTTTTTCGTTTAAGGGAGTAGTCTTCGTCTAGGGACAAAGGTAGATACTCGTTGGCCATTCTCCAACTATTATACTCTCAAGCGTTATTTGATTTGTTTTAGTATAGCAAAGTTCTTATTTAAATGCTATTAACATTCTAATAAAGATACTTTGTTCGATTTTTAAACGTTTTAGCGTCAAAATTACTTAACGCGTGCCACAGCCCACTTCTTCTTTCCACGCTTTACAATGACAAAGTCTCCTTCGTAATTAGCAGCTGGATCGATAACTGTTTCGATATCAGTGATTTGTTCACCATTTACACGAATAGCACCGTTAGTCACAGCTTCACGTGCACGTGTCTTTGAGGCTTCCATCCCTGCAGCAACAACCAAATCAACAACGTTGATTGGTTCTGCAGCGATTTCAAAACTTGGCACATTACCAGCCAATGCCGCAACTTCGTCACGTGACAAGTTGGCTACATCTGCCTTACCAAACAAAACGTTTGTCATTAGTTCAGCTGTCTTAACAGCGTCTTCTCCATGAACAAACTTAGTTACTTCTTCAGCCAAACGACGTTGAGCCTTACGAGCAGCAGCGTCTTCAGTAGTCGCAACCATCAATTCAGCGATTTCTTCTTCTGACAAGAAAGTAAAGAACTTCAACATCTTTTCTACGTCAGCATCCGCTGTATTCAACCAGAATTGGAAGAATTCGTAAGGTGTTGTCTTTTCAGGGTCCAACCAAATAGCTCCCCCTTCAGACTTACCAAACTTTGTTCCGTCTGACTTCAATAGCAATGGTACTGTCAATCCGAAGGCTGGTGCATCTGATCCTTCTAGCTTGTGGATTAGGTCGATTCCACCTGTAATGTTTCCCCATTGGTCAGAACCACCCAATTGCAAACGTACGTTTTCACGTGTCCACAATTCATGGAAATCAATTGCTTGCATGATTTGGTAAGTAAATTCAGTGAATGAAATTCCTGTTTCCAAACGAGAAGCCACAATATCCTTTGCCAACATTGTGTTAATTGAGAACATCTTTCCGTAATCACGCAAGAAGTCGATCAATGTCAATTCTCCAAGCCAGTCACGGTTGTTCACAATCGCAAATCCATCTTTACCAAACAACTTTGTCATTTGTTCGCGGATTTTTGCTACGTTGTATGTCACGTCTTCTTCTGAAATCATCGCACGTTCTGACTTCTTACCTGATGGGTCACCAATTGAACCAGTAGCACCACCCACAACGATAACTGGGCGTTGTCCGGCTTTTTGGAATCGCTTCAACATCATAAATGGAATCAAGTGTCCAATATGCATTGATGATCCAGTTGGGTCAATCCCAACGTATACCCCAATTTGTCCCTTTTCCATTTCTGCCAACAAACCTTGTTCGTCTGTTTGTTGGTTAATTGCGCCACGCCATGCTAATTCTTGTAGAATATTTTCAGTCATGTCTCTTCTCCTTATGCTTTATGTGTATGAAAAAAGCGCCCCAAATCGACTAATCGATTAGGACGCTTGTTAAACGCGGTACCACCTAAATTGCCAACGTGTTGGCCACTTAACCTCATAACGCTGAGTCGCGTGTATTTTTTCTGATGGTGTAATTCGGTCATTGGATTTGCGTAGTTCACAGCTTACACTACGTTTCTGATTGTCCACCAATTCTCCTACTTGAGTCATCAATACATAAAGCTAGTATAACATGTTCATGTATTCGTCGCTAGCGCTAGATATCAGACACAGTGAATCGGTCTTGCTTGAATTGTGGTGTTACAACTTCCGCAACTAATGCCTTAGCTAAGTTTCCTGATGTGACGTGAGATTCTCCATCTTCAGCCAACATAACATGATCCTTACCCATCTTGTATTCAGTTGCTGGACCATCCACGTAACCATCTTGTGCTGAAATCGCTGTCCAGTTCACGTTGGTTGTGCTTTGCAAAACTTGCAAGGCAGTCACACCATACTTTGGTTCATCAACCCATGCTTCTGCACCTGGCAATGTCTTCAAGAATTCATAGTGATAAGTTCCAGATTCATCCAACAATGGTCCGGCACCCAAAACAACCATCAAACGTGTTGTTTGTTCACGTAGGGCATGAATCAAATGTGTCAAAGCATCCAAGTTCAAATATGACTTTTCGTGGTTGGCAAAGGCGTCAACAACAACGTCAAATTGTGTTAAATCTTCTGTTGTCAAATCAAATACATCACTGACAAGCAATTGCGCGTCTGCACCAAGTACATCGCGTCCCTTACTTTCATTACGTACGATTCCTGTTACATCAAAACCTTGTTCTTTGGCTTGTGCGTAAACTGCCTTACCTGTCATTCCTGTTGCACCAATAATTGCTAATTTCATGATAAGTCTCCTCGTTTGTCATTTCATTTACTAAAAGTAAGTTAATAATAGCACACGAATTTTACGATGTATACCACTTTAACAAAAAAAGGCATAAAAAAAGACCTGTCTCGCTAAACGAGTGCAGGTCTTTCACTTTAGTGAACCCACCAAGATTCACTAAAAATTCTCCATAATCCTTGTTGATTGCTACCACACATTCAACAAATCCCCTTATATTGAGCTCATCACTTCTCAATATAAATTTTTCTCCGTTGCAATTTGGTCCTTCACCTCCAAATTACAACATTGTCGGACAGCAAGGCATCGAACCTTCTATTGCTAGCAGCCCCAGGTCATCACTCCTTGGCTAACTGCATCTCCGACAACACAGTCATTATAGCATATCCATGCCTAGCCTAGTGGACTTTTACGCTTGGAACAGCAGCCATTTCCGCTGTTAATGCTTGTGCTATGACAGCATAATCAACAACATCCCCAACTTCTGGTAGTTGAATTGCGGTTAGACCAGTTAACGCTAATGCTTGCGTATCCCATTGATGAGACGCTTGATCAAACATCCCGGTCATACTTGCTTCTTGTTCTGTCAAAATATTGTGGCCTGTCAAAACAGTGCGAAGATATGCAGTTAATGGGCGATACATTGTTGCTGTGGCATAGACTTCAGCAGCATTGTTCTTTAAACGTAGGATTTGAACAACCGGCATAGTCGTCGTCAAATCATGAGCATTCTTACGGGCTAATTGACCACCAATACCATTCATCGTCAACGCTTCTATAAAATGTTGATCATTTTTGTCTGCAATCAGAATCGGTGCAACACTTTCAGAATTTTCATTTAGTGCCACAAGTCCTTCAATGGCATTGTTAATATCAATGTTGTCTGGTGTATCACCTGCCAAAACACTAACCATCGTATCTGTCAGTGTCTTAACCAGCGTTTCCGCTGTAACTTGCAGCGGTAATTCCATGGCAACATGCGCACCTTGCCATGTTGCAGTAATTTGATTCATTGTTACATGAACAGTTAATGTGTTTGTCATTATATTCCCTTTTCTTATCTCGATCATAATATTATCGTGCCCAATGCATTTGATACTCGATTTCGCCAACTGCATCATCCAGATTTTCAGACACAATCTTAAACCCTTGTCGTTCATAAAAACGCCATGCTGGTTCATTTAACGCATATACTGATAGATCTAAAACAGCTGTCTTATTTTGCACATATTGTATCAATTGATACCCCACACCTTGATTTTGATGTTTACTATCTACAAAAATTCCTGCTATATAGGTCTCCATCAAACCAATGAAGCCAATAATTTGATTATCTTGCCAGTAAACGTAAATCGTTGCATCAGCCATAAGGTCTGAAACCATCGGATACATTTTTTGCCAATACTCTGATGGAATAAAGTCATGCGTGACTGTATTTGTTTGTAACCATAACGCCAACACACGTTCACGTTGTTGTTCATCAGACCAATCCACTAAAGTAATCATCATTTCTCCCGGTTCATTCTGCATGATATCTCTTTATTATACAACATACGACTCCCGTTCATATTACATGCAACCGATATTTTAGGCACAAAAAAACACTTAACGGTTTAAAACCATTAAGTGTTTCAATTGATTTAATTAAGCTTACTTAGCTGAATCCATGGCGTGTCCACCGAATCCGTTACGCAAAGCTGAGACAACCTTACCAGTGAAAGTGTCTTCTTGCAATGAACGGTAACGCATCATCAATGACAAAGCGATAACTGGAGCTGGAACATCCAAGTCCAATGATTCTTCAACAGTCCACTTACCTTCACCAGATGAGTGCATACGTCCTGAGATAGCTGATAGCTTAGGGTCCTTGGCGAATTGTTCTTCGGCCAATTCCATCAACCATGAACGAACAACTGATCCGTGGTTCCACAACTTAGCTACGGCTTCGTAGTCGTAGTCGAATTGTGAAGCTTCCAAGATTTCGAATCCTTCGGCGATGGCTTGCATCATTCCGTATTCGATTCCGTTGTGGACCATCTTCAAGTAGTGACCTGATCCCAAACGTCCTGTGTATAGGTAACCATCTTCCAAAGCGATTCCCTTGAACAAAGGTTCTAGAACCTTCCATGCAGCTTCGTCATCTCCACCGATCATGAAGTTTCCACCGTTACGTGCTCCACTCATACCACCTGAAGTACCAGCATCGAAGAACTTGATTCCAGCAGCAGTTGTGCGCTTGTTTTGTTCCAAGTTGTCCTTGTAGTTTGAGTTTCCACCGTCGATGATGAAGTCTCCTTCATCCATCTTTTCGATCAAAGTGTCGATAGTTGAGTTAGTAGGAACTCCGGCAGGAACCATTACCCAAGCAATCTTAGGAGTAGGCAACTTTGCCAACATATCGTCGATTGAGTCAGCAGGTGTAACTGCGTCTGAGTATGCAGCTGCTTCTGCAACAAAATCCTTGTTCAAGTCGAATACAACAACTTCGTTGCCGTTATCAACAGCGTTCTTAACTAGGTTCAATCCCATCTTTCCAAGACCGATCATTGCGAACTTCATTATGAATACCTCTATTTTCTTTTTTATTATTTATCTACCTCTATATTATAATGCAAAAGTTTTACACTTTGCAAGCGAAATGTTGTAAAATATTTACATAAACAAATTTGGTTTTTACATTTTAACGGAAACGAGGTCATGACATGCCACAATCAGCATATGCACGTATCAAATCCATGCAACAACAATTGAGCGGATCTGATCAAAAAATTGCCAATTATATTTTAGATGACGCAACTGATAAGCAAGCGTTAACTATCCAAGGATTAGCTAACGCAGTTAACGTGTCGACGGCCACTGTCTCACGTTTCGTAAAACGTATTGGCTTTAGTTCTTACCGTGAATTCTCATTAAGTTTGGCTGTTCCTAGCCAACGCTCAAATACTTTCTTCGGTGAAATTGAACCACAAGATAATACAGAACAAATCGCACAAAAAGTTTTTAATGGGGCTAAAAATGCCATTGATGCAACCTATGAAATGATTGCGGCTAAGGATTGGCAATGCGCCGCCGAATGGTTAATTAACGCGCGTCGCGTTGGTCTATTTGGAATTGGTGGTTCATCTATTGTCGCGTTGAACGGTTATCACAAATTATTACGTACCCCACTAGACGTTGAACAACACCCCGACTATGATGTGCAATTAATGCAATCCGTTCGTATGCGCCACGATGATGTTGCTATTGTGATTTCACACTCAGGGCGTAATAAAGATACATTAAAAATTACCCGTCAATTAAAAGCAAATAATGTTAAAGTCATCGCTATTACGGCCTTCCCTAATTCAGGCTTGGCACAATTAGCCGATCTAGTACTTGCTAGCTCTGCTGAAGAAGTGAACATGCGTAGCGAATCAATGTCTTCATTAGTTGCTCAAATTACGATTATGGACAGTTTGTTTACCCTTGTTGGGGTTAAGCTGGCCGAAGATACGCAAGGCATCGTTGATCAAATGCGTACAGCGATTGATAGTACACGTGAGTAAGACATCCGTCTAAAAATGAATCTAAAATAAAAGGGTCGTGCATATGCACGACCCTTTTTACTTTGTATTATGATATATCGTAATCGACATAACCCACTACAATTCAGACAATTCTTTTAACCAATTTTGCGTTTCTACATCTAACGTCGCATTCGCATTAAATACGATTGTAGAATAGATGGTTTGTACAATCTGCCAATCTAGCTTGCCGTTAGGTATAAATGTTTCCATCAACGATGTAATCTTTTCTTCTGTCACTGCGGCTAGTCGTTGCGTATTTCCTTGACTTTGATTTAACCACCAATTAATCGCTAATTGCTGTGCAATCAATTCATCCACTGGTTCTACTTCAGTCGTCACTCGCAATGTTTCCGTTAACGGCACAGCCGGTAGTTCTTTCTTTAGCCATCGTTGTAGCGGCGCCCATTCATCGTTCATGACTTTGTAGTATTGCCAAGGCACTGTCATAGATACGCTTTTAAGGTGTTCTGCTAGGCTTTCATCTAACGCGCCACTGTTTGCCTGTATGGTAGGCACAAGCACGTCTAATACTCTTAAAAGCGTGTTTTCAATCAACGTTGATTGCTTTTTCCCACGTGTTAAATGATAACGAACCATCAGATACTCTGACACCTCTTCAGCGTTAATTTTACCCTGGCCAGACATTGCTTTGTAACGATTCGTTTGTCCTTGCATTTGTTTGGTTGTACTAGCAAACTTCCCTTGTTTCACCATCACAGTACCTCTTCTAAAAGAAAAATAAAAACACCTCACTGTACTCAGTGGGTGTTTATCAGACTCCGAATGTCGGGCTCGAACCGACGACAACACGATTAACAGTCGTGTGCTCTACCAACTGAGCTAATTCGGAATAATGCATTGCGACGTCCTATCCTCGCAGGGGGCGATCCCCCAACTACTTTTGGCGCTATTGAGCTTAACTTCTGTGTTCGGTATGGGAACAGGTGTGGCCTCAATGCCATCATCACAACACGTTTTGTACTTACGAGATATTATATTACCGAATACTTGATTCTTTGTCAAGAGTTCCGATTAAATAACTCTGGTTCCAGATTTTATTGTATAGACAAAAAAATAACCTGAACAGATTAACTGTTCAGGTTATTTTCAATGATGCCGACTAAAGGACTCGAACCTTCGACCCTCGCTTTACAAGAGCGATGCTCTACCAACTGAGCTAAGTCGGCAATATAATATTACCAGGTTACTGATGTAACCGATGGACGTTACAGGGATCGAACCTGTGACCCCCTGCTTGTAAGGCAGGTGCTCTCCCAGCTGAGCTAAACGTCCAAATACATTCAATTTTCTGGTCGGCGGCATTACCCTAAAAGAAAAACCTCATACAGGGTACAAGGCTTAACCTTCATCATAATGCCGACTGGGGGATTCGAACCCTCGACCTACGGTTTACGATACCGTTGCTCTACCAACTGAGCTAAGTCGGCAAATCAGACTCCGAATGTCGGGCTCGAACCGACGACAACACGATTAACAGTCGTGTGCTCTACCAACTGAGCTAATTCGGAATAATGCATTGCGACGTCCTATCCTCGCAGGGGGCGATCCCCCAACTACTTTTGGCGCTATTGAGCTTAACTTCTGTGTTCGGTATGGGAACAGGTGTGGCCTCAATGCCATCATCACAACACGATATTTTCAAGACTTACGTCTCTCAAAACTGAATAATATGTAAATTTTACTTCACTCTTTAATTGAGCCTTAACACCACGTTTTGTTCAACTTGGTTAAGTCCTCGAACCATTAGTACTAGTCCGCTCCATGCGTCACCGCACTTCCACTTCTAGCCTATCTACCTCATCATCTTTGAGGGTCTTACTTCATAAAGAATGGGAAATCTCATCTCGAGGCGAGTTTCACACTTAGATGCTTTCAGCGTTTATCTCATCCGTACATAGCTACTCAGCGATGCTCCTGGCGGAACAACTGATACACCAGAGGTACGTCCACCCCGGTCCTCTCGTACTAAGGCAGCTCCTCTCAAATTTCCTACGCCCGCGACGGATAGGGACCGAACTGTCTCACGACGTTCTGAACCCAGCTCGCGTACCGCTTTAATGGGCGAACAGCCAACCCTTGGGACCGACTACAGCCCCAGGATGCGATGAGCCGACATCGAGGTGCCAAACCTCCCCGTCGATGTGGACTCTTGGGGAGATAAGCCTGTTATCCCAGGGTAGCTTTTGTCCGTTGAGCGATGGCCCTTCCATGCGGAACCACCGGATCACTAAGTCCTACTTTCGTACCTGCTCGACTTGTAAGTCTCACAGTCAAGCTCTCTTGTGCCTTTACACTCTACGAATGATTTCCAACCATTCTGAGAGAACCTTTGAGCGCCTCCGTTACCTTTTAGGAGGCGACCGCCCCAGTCAAACTGCCTGCCAGACACTGTCTTCCATCGCGATAAGCGATGTGAGTTAGAGTGGTCATACAACGAGGGTAGTATCCCACTGATGCCTCCATCGAAACTAGCGTTCCGATTTCAACGGCTCCTACCTATTCTGTACAAGCTGCACAAACACTCAATATCAAGCTACAGTAAAGCTCCATGGGGTCTTTCCGTCCTGTCGCGGGTAACCCGCATCTTCACGGGTCTTTAAATTTCACCGAGTCTCTCGTTGAGACAGTGCCAGATCGTTACGCCTTTCGTGCGGGTCGGAACTTACCCGACAAGGAATTTCGCTACCTTAGGACCGTTATAGTTACGGCCGCCGTTTACTGGGGCTTCAATTCGTACCTTCGCTTGCGCTAAGCACTCCTTTTAACCTTCCAGCACCGGGCAGGCGTCAGCCCTATACGTCATCTTACGATTTTGCAGAAACCTGTGTTTTTGATAAACAGTCGCCTGGGCCTATTCACTGCGGCTCAGCTTTCGCTGAGCACCCCTTCTCCCGAAGTTACGGGGTCATTTTGCCGAGTTCCTTAACGAGAGTTCACTCGCTCACCTTAGGATGCTCTCCTCGACTACCTGTGTCGGTTTGCGGTACGGGCAGGTAAACACTAACTAGAAGCTTTTCTTGGCAGCGTGACATCACAGACTTCCCTACTTTATTTCGGTCCTCATCATCACTTGTCCTTGGAAGAGCAAGCATTTAACTCACTCTAAGACTTATGATTTAACCCAGCATATCCATCAGCTGGGATCTGTTAGCCTTCTGCGTCCCTCCATCGTTCAAACATGTTCACCTGGTACAGGATCTCAACCTGTTGTCCATCGACTACGCCTCTTGGCCTCGCCTTAGGTCCCGACTAACCCTGGGAGGACGAGCCTTCCCCAGGAAACCTTAGTCATACGGTGGACAGGATTCTCACCTGTCTTTCGCTACTCATACCGGCATTCTCACTTCTATGCGCTCCACCAGTCCTCACGGTCTGACTTCATCGCCCATAGAACGCTCTCCTATCGCGCACTTACGTGGCACCCGTAGTTTCGGTGGTGTGTTTAGCCCCGGTACATTTTCGGCGCAGAATCACTCGACTAGTGAGCTATTACGCACTCTTTAAATGGTGGCTGCTTCTAAGCAACATCCTAGTTGTCTATGCAACTCCACATCCTTTTCCACTTAACACACACTTAGGGACCTTAACTGACGATCTGGGCTGTTCCCCTTTCGACAATGGATCTTATCACTCACTGTCTGACTCCCGGACATACGTGATTGGCATTCGGAGTTTATCTTAATTTGGTAACCCGAGATGGGCCCCGCACCAAAACAGTGCTCTACCTCCAACACGCTTCATTCCGAGGCTAGCCCTAAAGCTATTTCGGAGAGAACCAGCTATCTCCAAGTTCGATTGGAATTTCACCGCTACCCACACCTCATCCCAGCATTTTTCAACATGCACGGGTTCGGGCCTCCAGTGCGTTTTACCGCACCTTCACCCTGGACATGGGTAGGTCACCTGGTTTCGGGTCTACAACAACGTACTCAAGCGCCCATTT
The DNA here is from genome assembly GCF_000732905.1 of Weissella tructae. Classification (NCBI taxonomy): domain Bacteria; kingdom Bacillati; phylum Bacillota; class Bacilli; order Lactobacillales; family Lactobacillaceae; genus Weissella; species Weissella tructae. The sequence continues at coordinate 17,667 of NZ_CP007588.1, read as the reverse complement.
CAGACTCGCTTTCGCTACGGCTCCGGTCTTTCCACCTTAACCTTGCACGTTATCGTAACTCGCCGGTTCATTCTACAAAAGGCACGCCATCACCCATTAACGGGCTCTGACTTCTTGTAGGCACATGGTTTCAGGAACTTTTTCACTCCCCTTCCGGGGTGCTTTTCACCTTTCCCTCACGGTACTGGTTCACTATCGGTCACTAGGGAGTATTTAGCCTTGCGAGATGGTCCTCGCGGATTCCGACCGGATTTCACGTGTCCGGCCGTACTCAGGATCCTGTACGGGAGGTTATTTGTTTTCGCATACGGGGCTATCACCCTATCCTGCTCAGCTTCCCAGCTGATTCTGCTAACAAACAACTTTGTAACTCCACAACGACAGTCCTACAACCCCAATGTGCAAGCACATTGGTTTGGGCTCTTCCGTTTTCGCTCGCCGCTACTGACGGAATCGATATTTCTTTCTCTTCCTGTTGCTAATGAGATGTTTCAGTTCACAACGTCTACCTTCAACCTGACTATGTATTCATCAGGTGATAACTTGCATACACAAGCTGGGTTCCCCCATTCGGAAACCCCCGGATCAAAGCTCACTTACAGCTCCCCGGGGAATATCGGTGTTAGTCCCGTCCTTCATCGGCTCCTAGTGCCAAGGCATCCACCATGCGCCCTTAATAACTTAACCTATCAACTTACGTTGATGATTCAAGTTTGAGTATGTGGCTCAAGGCCACATGCGATTTAAACTAATTTAAAAACTCAAAAATTACGCGGTTAGTTATTTTTTTCGGCATTCTCAATTTAATTAAATAATTAATTTGAAATGAATTTAAAATTTACAATATTATTCAGTTTTCAAAGATCTAAGTCACTGCCACGTGAGTGGCAATGGAGAATATCGGGATCGAACCGATGACCCCCTGCTTGCAAAGCAGGTGCTCTCCCAGCTGAGCTAATTCCCCGTAGAATGGGACTGAGAGGACTCGAACCTCCGACCTCACCCTTATCAGGGTGCGCTCTAACCAGCTGAGCTACAGTCCCGAGGTTCTTCTCTCGTCTATTACATTGAGTGTAAACCACTCAAAACTAAATATCGTTTCAATGCGAATGTGTAGGTTTCCGATTTTCCTTAGAAAGGAGGTGATCCAGCCGCAGGTTCTCCTACGGCTACCTTGTTACGACTTCACCCTAATCATCTATCCCACCTTAGACGGCTGGCTCCTAAAAGGTTACCTCACCGGCTTTGGGTGTTACAAACTCTCATGGTGTGACGGGCGGTGTGTACAAGACCCGGGAACGTATTCACCGCGGCGTGCTGATCCGCGATTACTAGCGATTCCGACTTCATGTAGCGAGTTGCAGCCTACAATCCGAACTGAGACAAGCTTTAAGAGATTTGCGTACTCGCGGGTTAGCGACTCGTTGTACTTGCCATTGTAGCACGTGTGTAGCCCAGGTCATAAGGGGCATGATGATTTGACGTCATCCCCACCTTCCTCCGGTTTGTCACCGGCAGTCTCACTAGAGTGCCCAACTGAATGCTGGCAACTAGTAATAAGGGTTGCGCTCGTTGCGGGACTTAACCCAACATCTCACGACACGAGCTGACGACAACCATGCACCACCTGTCACTTTGTCCCCGAAGAAAGCGCCATTTCTGGCGTGGTCAAAGGATGTCAAGACCTGGTAAGGTTCTTCGCGTTGCTTCGAATTAAACCACATGCTCCACCGCTTGTGCGGGTCCCCGTCAATTCCTTTGAGTTTCAACCTTGCGGTCGTACTCCCCAGGCGGAGTGCTTAATGCGTTAGCTGCGACACTTAGGGGCGGAAACCCCCAAACATCTAGCACTCATCGTTTACGGTGTGGACTACCAGGGTATCTAATCCTGTTTGCTACCCACACTTTCGAGCCTCAACGTCAGTTACAGTCCAGAGAGCCGCCTTCGCCACTGGTGTTCCTCCATATATCTACGCATTTCACCGCTACACATGGAATTCCACTCTCCTCTACTGCACTCAAGTCATCCAGTTTCCAAAGCACTTCCACAGTTAAGCTGTGGGCTTTCACTTCGGACTTAAAAAACCGTCTGCGCTCGCTTTACGCCCAATAAATCCGGATAACGCTTGGAACATACGTATTACCGCGGCTGCTGGCACGTATTTAGCCGTTCCTTTCTGGTAAGATACCGTCACACACCAAGCAGTTACTCTTGATGCTATTCTTCTCTTACAACAGTGTTTTACGAGCCGAAACCCTTCATCACACACGCGGCGTTGCTCCATCAGACTTTCGTCCATTGTGGAAGATTCCCTACTGCTGCCTCCCGTAGGAGTATGGCCGTGTCTCAGTCCATTGTGCCGATCAGTCTCTCAACTCGGCTACGCATCATCGTCTTGGTGAGCCATTACCTCACCAACTAACTAATGCGCCGCGGGACCATCTCTTAGTGATAGCAGAACCATCTTTCAAGTAGCAACCATGCGGTTGCTAGTGTTATGCGGTATTAGCATCTGTTTCCAGATGTTATCCCCCGCTAAGAGGTAGGTTTCCCACGTGTTACTCACCCGTTCGCCACTCACTGCAATGTTCATCGTCATATCAGAGCAAGCTCTTCAAATCAGTTGAACCACAGTGCGTTCGACTTGCATGTATTAGGCACGCCGCCAGCGTTCATCCTGAGCCAGGATCAAACTCTCAATTTGAAGTTTGAGTATAACTCAATTTTTTTGTTGTTTAACAGATGTTAAACGAATTTACTAGCGAATTGACTTCGCAAATGTTTGGACCAACTAATAGTTGGTCGACCTACACATTTGTTACATCGAAACGATATTCAGTTTTCAATGATCTACTTCGTTGCTTTTGTTTGATTTGCATCTCCCTGAAACAACTTAATTATCATACCATCGAGAAGATGATAATGTCAACGCTTTTCTCAAAAGTTTTTTGAAACTTTTTTGAGAAGCGATTGAGCAAATGACTTGCGCCCCTAAGGTTGGCTTGTCTTGCTTGCCCCTGACAACTTTTACTATATTACAGACTAGATGCTCTACTGTCAACGCTTTTTCCAAAGTTTTTTAAATAAAAATAACCACCGACAATAAACAATATTTGTTATATAGTCAGTGGTTATTTATTATATTCATTTTTAGTTTTATGCACGTAATGTGAAAGGTTGTTGTAGTTGATCAAACAGTTCTTGCACTGTTAAATCGTACATTCCTTTGAAGAATTCTGGTGTTGCATCCACCGGAACGGCCAAAACAAAGCTGTTTTGCTTGTCCTTTTTACCCAAACCAACAAACGCAGCTGACTTGGTTGTACGGTTTACGTATGGAACATGCTTGATTTCAAACACTTGGCTTACCTTCAAACGCATTTGGCGTTCAGAAAGAACAGGTGTTACTGTACAGAATTCTTTTGCATTTAATTCAGGAAGTCCCCATGCGTTCATTTGACGGTCGAATCCAGCAAACACATCCATGATGGCATGATGCATTGTTGCAGGGTCTTGCACTTGAGCGACGTTCATTTCCATGAACAATGCTTCAGCAGCTTCCCATGCTTCTGGATACATATCATTAAAGCTGTCTGTGTACTTTGTTGTTTCCATATCAACTGAAGCCATGAAGATTTTGGCATCCAATAGTGTCAAGAAACGTAGAGCTGATTCAGCACGTGTGCCATCTTCCTTAGTTAGTTGTGCCAATACACCCTTGGCATATGCTGCCACAACTTCTTCAGTCAACAGTCCATGCTTCGCTTGTTCACGATACACAATGATATTAGCAGCTGGTTGATATAGGTATGTTCCCATAACAATCATTTGTTCTGTTAAGGCTTCATCTTCTGTTTCTAATTGGAAGAATACTTGAGGGAACCCATTCAATGACAGTACCATGTGTAGTAATTCGTGTGTGGCAATGTAATCTGGCGCAGTCATGTCTGTGACTTCCAACACCATACGAGATCCTAGCATCTCAGTTTGAACTTGTTCATTATTAATAATCCCAGTGTTGTCACCTGACGCACGTAAGATGATTGATCCCGGGTAGATGGCATTTGCTTGTGCCAACAAACGTTGTGTATCTTCTGAAAAAATCATTATTCTTTCCATCCTCTTAATTAATATACTGTGTTCTCTCTATAGTAATACGAATTTTACGATTGACGCAATGTCTCTAAAATCTCACGTGCAGTCAATTCATCAAAATGACCTTGTTGTTCTAATGCAAGCGCGACAGCTGGTACTTCTTCAGGAGTCGCACCAACTTGTAAGGCAAGTGACTTTCCTTGTAGTGCCATATGTCCTGCTTGAATCCCTGTTGAGACCAAGGCACGTAAAGCGGCTAAGTTTTGCGCTAAGGCCACACCAGCTAAAAGACTAGATAGTCGTTCAACGGTTGGGTTGCCCATCAACACATGATTCAATTGCACCGCTGGTACGATACCGATTGATCCACCCACAACACCAATTAAAATTGGTAAGTCCGTTTTACCAACTAACATATCTTGTTCTACGGTCCAATTAATCAACCCACGATATTGTCCATCTCGACTAGCATATGCATGTAGGGCAGCGTTGATTGCACGGGTATCATTACCACTAGCCAATGCAACAGCTTCTACTCCATTCATAATACCTTTGTTTGATGTGACAGCTCTATAAGGAGTTAATTGTTCAATACGACTTGCCTGTTCAATTTTAGCGGCGATTGTTGCACCTGGTGTCCCGTCTTTGGCTACTAATGCCGACACTGGAATTTTAACCGCTCCATGTACAACGCTTTCTGTGGCGTAATTGGAAAGAATCCCCATCAACACATTGTAACCTTGCGCTCTGAAAATAGAGCTTGTGTATTCCGCCAGTGAATTAACAACGTTCGCTCCCATTGCCGCTTTAGGATCAACAAATAACGTAACCTCAGCAATATCATCCGCCAGCTCTTGAAGCGCTAACTTCTTTAGCCCACCACCACGTCGAACCATAGATGGACGTGTTGCGTTAATTTGCGTCATTAATTCAGATTCATGAGCTACAATCCAGGCTCGTAACTCATCCATGTCTGTCACATCAGTAATGATAATTTGCCCACGCACTAATCGTGTTTCCATCGTGGTGGTTACACCCTCACCAGCGCGCATCATCTTCGCACCATTGTTGGCAGCTGCAATCACACTAGGTTCTTCAGTACTCATGGGTACTACTGCTAACTCACCATCAACTGGTAAATCAAGCAACAAACCGGTTGGCACACCAAAGTTATATAGATAGTTTTCAATTAACTGCGCTCCAACGGCATCATAATGTTGTTCAATCAATGCCACCTGTTCAGCATTTAAGTCACGATTTTTGGCAGTCAATGCCAATCGTTCTGCCCAAGGTAATTTATAAAAACCTTGCCACTGATTCATCATAAGGTCACCCTTTCTCGCTTAACGTTTTTTGTCTTCTCTATCATATCATCTTAATTCAAAAAACCAGTTCTCAATCATTAGATTGAAAACTGGTTTTAATGATTACGGATTCGGTTGATCAAAACCAGGTTCAGATGCTTCACCTGCATCTGGATTCGTTTGCTTCAAACGTGTTGTGTCTGAGCGCGGTTCATCCTTTTGTGGTGCATTTGTTTCATATAACTTTTGCGTGAATTGCTTATTATTCTCAGAGAAAAGACTCGTTGAATGCTTTCCACGTTCATCTTCTAAACGCTTTAGCTTAGCTAGCGCATTTGAATAGTTATAATCTTTCGCCTTAACAGGTTCAAATCCTTCTGGCGTGTAGAAACGCAGTAAGTCTTTTTGGTTGATTTCATCAGAAACCTTCAATTGCTTTGCGGCTTTTTGCTTTGCTTCTTCAATTTCAGCTTCGATAGCTGGGGCTGGATCCACAAGTTCTTCACCCGTAGCAGTAACATACACACGCTCATTCACATAAGTGTACTTTGGTGTGATGAAGCTACCGTCACGCATCGCCACAATATTAGACTTTTTCTTACTCAACAAATCATGACCAACTTGCATATACTTTTCAGTATCCTTCACACCCAAAAGATGTAACAAGGTTGGTGCCACGTCAACTTCACCACCAAATGTATGATCAATATGTCCTTGACCATAACCTGGCATGTTAATGATAAATGGCACACGTTGCAGTTGCATCATATCATAAGCATCCCAATCTTCTGGGTTCTTACCTAGCAATGATGCTAGATATTTACTTTCAGAATTTGAGATACCGTAGTGATCTCCGTACATCACAACAATTGAGTTGTCATATAAGCCAGACTTCTTCAAGTAGGCATAGAATTCTTCAATTGATTTGTCCAAATAACGGTTGGTTTCAAAATAACCATCAACAATCTTTGAACCACTATCGGTTGTTTGGAATGTTGGGTCCTTATCAACATCATCGCTTGTATAAGGGAAATGATTTGTGACCGTAATAAATTTACTATAGAACGGTTGTTGCATACGTTCTAGGTATGGCACTGCATCATAAAATAGTAATTTATCCTTCAATCCATATCCAGCAGCCTTATTACCAGATGTATCAAAATAACTGGCGTCAAAGAAATATTGGTATCCCATATTCTTATAGACATTATTTCGATTCCAGAAGCCAGCTGTATTACCGTGGAATACAGCTGATGAATAGCCACCTTCTTGACGTAAAATAGCTGGCATTGCTTGGAACGTTTGCTCACTACCTTGGTTGGCAAACAATGATCCTTGCGGTAATCCAAAGGTTGACGTTTCTAATAGATTTTCGGCATCTGATGTCTTCCCTTGTCCCACTTGGTTGAAGAAATTATCAAATGCAATTGTATCCTTTGAATTGTAGATACTGTTCAAGAACGGCGTTACTGGTTGCCCATTCACATCCAAGTTCAATGAGAATTGTTGGAAAGATTCCAAATGAATCACAAAGACATTTTTACCTTCCGCAACACCGGCATATTTAGCATTCGCTGGTGCGTACTCACTCGACATGTAATCACGGATTTTATCAATATCGCTCTTCTTGGCGGTCTTTTTTAATTCAGATACATTTCGTACACGACCAATATCAAAAATTGTATAACCATCAACTCCCAAATACTTCACCATCAATTTACTATCAAATTGACGTGTAATAAGTTGTGGGCGTTCCATTTCACCTAACATTAACGTAATCATCCCAATGAAAATCGCGAATGTTGTAATTGAAAAACTGGCTAATTTTGATACAGCGGGTGCATTCAAACGCATTTTTCTAAATAGAATTAATCCGACGATAATCACCAAATCTAACCATAGGAAAATATCGTGGGGATCACTTAATGCAAATCCAGATGCACCAAGCCCCTGATTAACCTTGTCGTATCCCATCATGACATTAAACGACATGAAATCAGAAAACTCACGATAATAAATCATATTTACTTGAAGTAATACCAAGTTCGAGATATACGCAATCAATGCGACTGGATAGAAAATTTTTGCGGATTTAAAATACAGGCTAGCGCCAATAAGTAACATCGCAATCGGAATTGGATTTAACAACAGCGTCAAATATTGGACGAATGTTGCATCGGCATACAATTTAAAATCTAAAACGTTTGCCATTTGGGTCTTTGCCCACGTCAGCATAACCAACAACAAGACAAAGCCAATTCGAGTTTTGAGCCAGTCAAACCGACTATAGTGTTTCATAAGGGTACCTTATACATTCTTTCAAAAATTGGTTTTTATTACAATGGTTACCATTATACGTCACTGAGGTTAAATTTACCCTAGATTAGCTAGCTTTTCTTTCTAAATTACGCTATTAATCCACAAAAAAGCAGCTCAGTTTCCACTGGGCTGCTTTTTATTTATGCTTCAGTTGTATCTGCTTCTTCACTCATAGCACGATCAACAAGCGCTTCAACTTGTTCAGTCATACTATCGTCAGTCACAGTTGTGTCTTCTTCTGGTTCTGGCTCAACTGTTGTAAATGTTGCAACAGTTGCTTCTTCATCCAAACGAATCAAACGTACACCTTGTGTGGCACGTCCTGTTTCTGAAACAGTTGCGACGTTAAATCGAATCATAACACCCATGTTAGTTGTTAGGACGACGTCTTCGCCACCTTGAACAACAGCCACACCGGCCAATGGTCCATTCTTTTCAGTGATTTGGGCAGTCTTGATTCCCTTACCACCACGTCCCTTGATTGGGTATTCGCTAACAGCGGTCTTCTTACCGTAACCGTTTTGCGTAATCACTAATACGTGGGCATCATCAACCAGTACTTCTGCACCGATAACCATGTCATTTTCACGTAAGTTAATTCCACGCACCCCAGCAGCAGTACGACCCATTGCACGAATTGTGTCCATCTTAAATGACACCGCGTATCCACCTTGTGTTGCGATCAAGATGTTGTCACTATCAACAGTCTTCATAACCTTGATAAGTTCATCATTTTCACGCAAGTTAATGGCGCGCAATCCGTGGGCACGAATATTACCGAATTCACTAATGGCTGTACGCTTCACAACACCATCACGTGTTGTAAAGAACAAGTAGTCATCACTGTTTTCAGGATCGTCATTAACACTAATCATTGTTTGAATCGTCTCACCTGATTCAATTCCTAACAGATTAATAACTGGGATTCCCTTCGCAGTGCGGCCATATTCTGGAATTTCGTATCCCTTCAACTTGTAGACCTTACCTGCATTGGTAAAGAACAACAAAGTATCGTGAGTTGAAGTTCCGGCAATTTGGTCAATAAAGTCATCATCATTGACACCCATACCTTGAACACCACGACCACCACGGTTTTGCGCACGGAATTCGCTTTGTGCCATACGCTTGATGTAACCACCACGCGTCAATGACACGATAACGTCTTCTTCTTCAATCAAATCTTCATCTTCGATTGACGTCACATCACCGATTTGTAGTTCGGTACGACGATCATCACCATGCTTTTCTTGAATTTCAAGTAATTCAGTGTAGATGATTTGGTCAATACGTTCTGGCTTTGACAAGATGTCCTTGAATTCAGCAATTTCAGCCATCAATTCTTGGTATTCCTTTTCAATCTTGTCACGTTCTAGTCCAGTCAAACGAACCAAACGCATGTCCAAAATGGCTTGCGCTTGCTTATCTGACAATGCGTAATCACTAATCAATTGTGTCTTCGCAATTTCTGCAGTTGTTGAAGAACGGATAATCTTGATGATGGCATCAATATGATCCAAAGCAATACGCAAACCTTCTAAGATGTGCGCACGTGCTTCTGCCTTCTTCAATTCGAATTCAGTACGACGACGAATCACTTCTTGTTGGTGCTTCAAGTATGCCTTAAGCATGTCCTTCAAGCTCAACAACTTTGGACGACCATCTTGAACAGCCAACATGTTAAAGCTGAAGTTTGTTTGCATCAATGTGTTCTTGTACAAATTGTTCAAAACCACAGATGCAGATACATCACGACGAATATCAATCGCAATTCGGTATCCTTCACGGTCGGATTCATCGTTGATTGATGTAATTCCTTCGATTCGCTTATCACGTGCCAATTCAGCAATACGTTCAATCAAACGTGCCTTGTTAACCATGTATGGTAATTCAGTCACGATGATACGTTCTTTACCTGACTTTTCAGTTTCAATTTCAACCTTTGAGCGAACTGTAACAGTTCCCTTTCCAGTTTCATAGGCCTTACGAATTCCAGACTTACCTAGGGCAATTCCACCCGTAGGGAAATCAGGTCCCGGAACAGCTTCCATCAATTCAGCTGTTGTTACGTCAGGGTTTTCCATCAACAAATGAATTGCTGAGATAATTTCACCTAGATTATGTGGTGGAATGTTTGTTGCCATTCCAACCGCAATTCCGTTCGCTCCGTTAACCAACAAGTTAGGGAAACGAGCAGGCAAGACAGCAGGTTCACGATCAGTTCCATCATAGTTATCTACAAAGTTAACCGTGTTCTTGTTAATATCACGCAACATTTCTGTCGCAATCTTGCTCAAACGGGCTTCGGTATAACGCATGGCGGCAGCTGAGTCACCGTCAATTGATCCAAAGTTTCCATGACCATCTACAAGCATGTAGCGGTAACTAAAGTCTTGTGCCATACGAACCATTGATTCGTAAATCGCTGAATCACCATGGGGGTGATACTTACCCATGACGTCCCCAACAATACGGGCAGATTTCTTGTATGGCTTATCCGGCATAACTCCCAATTCATTCATACCGTACATAATACGACGATGAACAGGCTTCATTCCGTCACGGACATCTGGCAACGCACGCGCCACAATAACTGACATCGCATAGTCCAAAAATGATGACTTCATTTGTTCGCCAATATTGGCGTTAACTGTGCGACTGATATTTTGTTCGTTTTCAGTCATTTTTCTCCCTCTCTACTTGGTTTTAATCCCGATCATCTTGATTAGATATCAAGTTCCGCATATTCTGCATTATCTTCGATAAATTCACGACGTGGTTCAACCTTATCTCCCATCAACATGGTAAAGATACGATCGGCTTCTACGGCATCATCCATTTGAACACGTAGCAAATGACGTGCTTCTGGATCCATGGTTGTTTCCCATAGTTGTTCCGCATCCATTTCACCAAGTCCCTTATAACGTTGAATAACAGGCTTTGGCGTTGCTGGCAATGTTGGTAATAGTTCATTCAATTCTTCGTCAGAATCCAAATACTTTACAAACTTACCTTGGCGCACTTGGTAAAGCGGTGGTTGTGCAATGTAGAAGTATCCCTTGTCAATCAACGGACGCATGTAACGGTAAACCAATGTCATCAACAATGTACGAATGTGAGCACCGTCGACGTCGGCATCGGTCATAATAATCAACTTGTGGTACTTGGCCTTTTCAACATCAAATTCAGCTCCGAAACCAGTTCCCATTGCTGTAAACAATGAACGAATTTCTTCGTTACCTAGAATCTTTTCCAAGCTAGCCTTTTCAACGTTCAAAATCTTTCCACGAATTGGCAAAATAGCTTGCGTCAAACGCTCACGACCTTGCTTAGCTGATCCACCGGCAGAGTCTCCCTCGACAATAAACAATTCTGAAATTTCAGGATTCTTTGATGTGTTGTCGGCCAACTTTCCAGGCAAGTTAGAAATTTCCAACCCACTCTTCTTACGTGTTGCTTCACGAGCACGCTTTGCAGCCTTACGAGCACGACTTGCGACGATTCCCTTTTCAACAATTTGCTTAGCAACTGTTGGGTTTTCCATCATAAATCGGTTAAATGTTTCTGAGAACATACGGTCAACAGCTGTACGGGCATCTGAATTACCCAACTTTGTCTTTGTTTGTCCTTCGAATTGTGGATCTGGGTGCTTAACAGACACAATGGCTGTCAAACCTTCACGAACATCTTCACCTGAAAGAGCTTCTTCATTCTCTTTTAGTTGGCCTGTACGACGTGCGTAATCATTAATCACACGAGTCAAGGCTGAACGGAATCCAGTTTCGTGGGTTCCACCTTCATACGTGTGAATGTTGTTTGTAAATGACAACATGTTTGTGTGGTAATCGTCAGTATATTGCAAAGATACTTCAACAGAAATACCCTTTTCCATACCTTCAACGTAGATAGGATCTTCAAACAAAACATCCTTGTTGTCGTCCAAATACACAACGTATTCCTTGATTCCACCTTCGTAGTAGAAAGATTCAGTAACTGATTCTTCAGGACGATTGTCTGTAATTGAAATACGTAGTCCCTTATTCAAAAAGGCAAGTTCACGGACACGTGACGTTAATGTCTTGATGTCATAAACCGTTGTTTCTTGGAAAATGTCTGGGTCTGGAGAGAAGTGAACAATAGTTCCACGTTCAAAGTCATTGTTAGGTGCATCAGTTACAACCATATCTTGGGTAACACGACCTTGTTCAAAGACCATTGAATGGGCTTTTTGATCACGGATAACTGTAACATCCAAGGTTGTTGACAAGGCGTTAACAACAGACGCACCAACCCCGTGCAATCCACCAGAAACTTTATAACCACCTCCACCAAACTTTCCACCCGCGTGCAAGACAGTGAAAACTGTTTCTAGCGCTGGCTTTCCTGTTTGTTGTTGTACGTCGGTCGGAATTCCACGACCGTTGTCAGTTACTGTAATTGAATTATCTGCTTCCACCGTCACTGTAATGTGATCAGCAAAACCAGCTAACGCTTCGTCAATCCCGTTGTCGACAATTTCCCACACCAAATGGTGTAGTCCTTGACTTGTTGTTGTTCCGATATACATTCCCGGACGCTTACGAACGGCTTCAAGTCCTTCAAGAACTTGAATCTGATTCGCATCATACTCGGCAGCATTTGTATGCATCTGTGTATCTTCTTCAGCCATCTTCATACCCTCTCTAATCCCTAAATTTAAACATCACTTTGTTCAGTCAATGTGCCTGTACGGACATTGAATATTTTTGGTGTCTTAATCAATTGTTTTGCAACATCACTTAGTGACGGCGTTGTAATAAAAGTTTGTACTTTATCTTGAATTGCCGTTAATAAATGTGTTTGTCGATCTGTATCTAATTCGGACAAGACATCGTCTAGTAACAAAATTGGATACTCACCAGTTTCTTGAAACATTAAATCGATTTCGGCCAATTTAACGGCTAAAGCCGTTGTGCGTTGCTGTCCTTGTGAACCATAAACGGCAACATCATGATCATTAACCATAAATTGTAAATCGTCTCGATGTGGTCCTAACTTGGTGACCCCTTCAAACAATTCACGTTTACGTAATTTCTCAAAACGAGTCATCATCGCATTTTTGATTGTTTTTTCATCTGTCATTTCATCAGGATTTAGTTGTGAAACATACTTAATCTGTAATGTTTCATTTCCTTGTGTAATGTCTGATTGAATAGGCATCGCCGCTGCGTTTAATGCTTTCAATAATTGCAAACGCCTAACAATTAATTCGCTCGCTAGATTGACTAATTGTTCCGTTAAGACATCTAAAAATAATAAGTCCGTTTGCTTATTTGTCTGAAGTTGTTTCAAATATTGATTACGTTGACGCAACATTGCCCGATATTGATTTGCAACATACAAATATTTCGGACTCATTTGACTAAACTCACGGTCAATAAATTGACGGCGCACCGCAGGTGCACCTTTTACTAATTCTAAATCTTCCGGTGCAAATAAAATCACATTTAAGTGACCAATATAATTCGCTAATTTGGGTTGATCCAGGTGATTAACCTTTGCTTTTTTACCCTTAGTCGAAAAACTCAGCTCTAGTGGTACCTTTCCCGTACGACGTTCAATGGTTCCACTTATTCGCGCGTCATCTCCAGACCACCCAATTAATTCTTTATCAGTATTTGTACGATGTGATCGGGTTAGCGCTAGCGCATAAATCGCTTCTAACAAATTTGTCTTTCCCTGCGCATTGGGTCCCAAAAACACATTGACTCCCGGCGAAAATGTTGTCGACAAATCTTGATAGTTACGAAAATTATGAAGTGCTAACGCTAATAACTCCATAGTTACTCAGCACCCATCCCATTGATGACAAAACGTTCACCATCTGGAATCGCAACAATATCTCCTGGGTATAGCTTACGTCCACGACGTGCATCTGGTTCTTGGTTAACCAAAACAGTATTTTCTTGCAAGTACCACTTTGCTTGCCCACCAGTTTGAATAACACTAGATTGCTTTAGCAATTGTCCTAGCGTGATATAAGGTGTTTGAATATGAATTTCTTGTGCCAAAATTTGGGTCCTCTTTTCACTGGGAAGTTACATCATAATTAAGTCTCAATAGTTAGTCTAATTATACGCTTTTTTCAGACCTGGCACAAACGAAATAGCCATATTTACCTACTGTATTAAATTTAATACCAAAATATACAAAAACGCCAAAAATGACTTTAAATGGTTCAAATAGTCATTTTTGGCGTTTTATTATGCTGTTTAAGCTTAGTACGTACGTACTGGTGTAATTAATTGGATGAAATTCGTTGCATTGTTCGTTGGTACCAACGTAAATGGATCCAATGGTGTCTTAAATCCGATTTGGATTTCTTCATCACCAAAAGACTTCAATGCTTCACGCATGTAATCTGGGTTAAATGAAATTGTCAATTCATCACCTGCTGTTTCAGCAGCAAAAATTTCTTCTTCAACACGACCAACTTCAGGTGAGTTTGAAGAAATTGATGAACGGTCATCACTAACTGTAAATTGAATAACATTTGAGCGACCTTCGTGACTCAAAAGTGCGGCACGTTCAATTGTTTGTAGCAAATCACGAGAATTGATTGTCAATGTTGTACGCTTTTCCGTTGGAATCAAACGTGAAGCATCTGGATAGTTTCCTTCCAACAAACGTGAATAGAACAATGTGTCATCACCTAGTTGGAAAACAACTTGGTTTTCTGACACACGAACTTCCACTGATTCAACTGTATCAAGCATGGCTTGCAATTGAATCAATGATGGTCCTGGAATAATGATGTCAGCATTAACATCTTCATTTCCAAATGACACTGTTCGTTGGGCCAAACGATGACGGTCTGTTGCAACTGCTGTTAAGTTTCCACCAGCAATAATAAAGTGGACCCCTGTCAAAATAGGTTGGCTCAATTGCTTTGATACAGCAATAACTGTTTGACCAATAACTTCAGTCAAAGTTTCAGCTGGCAAAATCAATTGATTCGTCACTTCTACTTCTGGTAGACGAGGATATGCATTTGCATCTTGACCATTGATATCAAATTCAGCACTTTCTGATGTGATCTTTGCTTGTAATCCATCCGTGTTTGTTAATGTGAATGTTTCACCTGGCAAACGCTTAACGATATTTGCAAAGAATGTTGCTGGTAGAACAAGTGAACCTGCTTCTAGATTGACAAGCTTTGCTTTGTCATCTGTCACGGGAATTTTAATTTCAATTGAGATATCTGTATCTGAACCTGTTAGGATCAAACCACTTTCTTCAACTTCAAGCTTAACCCCTGTAAGGATTGGCATTGATGTACGTGAAGAAATAGCTCGGCTAACGTTATTCATTGCTTTAATAAATTCTGCTCGATTAATTGTAAATTGCATGATTTCTCCTAGGCACTGTTTTGATTTAATAGCGGCCGCTATTATCTCTTAATTAAGTAATAAAAAGATAATAATAGTAATAGGGGGTGTGGAAACTGTGGAAAACTATAACTAAGTTGATTATATCAACGGTTTAGACCTGTTGATAACCTTGTGGAAAACTATAGAACAACTTAGATACTTATCCACAGGCAATTACCCGTTATCACTCAAGCGTTCGCGGATTTCTTGGACTTGTTGTTCCAAAATGTGATCTTCTCCAATGGCACCTTCAATTTTTTCAGTTGAATGCATCACAGTAGTATGATCTCGACCACCAAAGGCACGACCGATTTGCGGCAATGAATCTTGTGTTAATTCACGTGCAAGGTACATGGCGATTTGACGTGGTGTGACAATTTGTTTATTACGACGTGTTCCAGTTAAGTCATCAACTGTTAAATCAAAGTAATTAGAAACAATCGTTTGAATAATAGGAACAGTAACTACCTTTTGTCGCTTGAAACTCATCTGTTCTAAGATGTTGCGGGTCGCATCAACCGTTACAGGTTGCGGACTGAACTTAATCTTAGCAGCAACTTGATTGAAGACAGATTCAAGATCACGCACATTGGTATCAACAGCCGCAGCAATTTCATCAATAATATCGTTTGGAATATTCAAACCATCTTGTTCTGACTTATTACGCAAAATGGCAACACGAGTTGGCAAATCAGGCTTAGTAATATTAGCTGAGTATCCTTGACCGAAACGGGTAACTAGACGCATTTCAAGCCCAGGGATTTCTTTAGGTAGCTTGTCAGACGTTAGGACGATTTGGTTGTTTTCACGCGTAATCGCATTGAACGTATTAAAGAATTCTTCTTGGATTTTTGTCTTGTCCGCCAAGAATTGTACGTCGTCGACCATTAATAGGTTAGTTGTACGATATTCATGCTTGAATTCGTCCATTGTTCCACGACGCAAAGCATCAGTGAAATCATTAATGAAATCTTCGGTCGTAATGAACTTAACTTTGGCGTTAGGATTCTTACGCAGAACTTCATTTCCAATTGATTGCATTAAGTGGGTCTTTCCCAGCCCAACGCCACCATAAATTAGCAATGGATTCCATTGTGTACCTGGATTTTCAGCAACAGCTTGGGCAACTGAATAAGCTTCTTTATTTTCTACTGATGAAACAAAGGTATCAAAACGAAAATCTGGATCTAGGGTCGTTGAGATAAAGTTTGCTGTTACTTCAGTTCCAACCATTTGTGTATCTACTGGTGTTTCTGCTAAAGGCTTAACGGCTTCAGCTGGTACGTACATGACACTAGGTGAAATGAAAATAGGTTGCGCATAGAGTTGTGCCGTAGCAGTCATCGCCGCTTGAATAAACGTACGATAATAGTGACCTTCTGGATTACGCCATTCTTCTGCGACCTTTTCTTGGTCTGTTGAGAGATGAAGCGTTTGAGCAGAAAATTCATTTGAAACTAAGTCAATGACCTGTAGACGTTCGACGTATGTTTGGTAGCCAAAGTCACCTGACATGCTTTCACGGAGCTGTTCTTTAATCGCAGTCCATAGTTCAGCAGGATCCATTTGCTCGACCTCCTTCGATAAATATTTGATGAGTTGCTTTTTTTTCACGGGAAAACCCGAAATGACTCATAATCACAATGACTATTTTAACAGGCGGGATATGAGTTTTCCACAGGCAAACGAAGTGAAAGACGATATATATGCTAACCTGTGGATAACACGCTGGGATATCCACAGGCTGTGGATAACTTTATCCAGAATTCCACAGGGGTGTGTGTAAAAAAAACGACCTACCTGTGGATAAATGTGGATAACTTTCGAAAAAAGAGGTTTTCCATAGGCATTTGTGGATAACTCAACGTTGATACATTCATGTTTACAGAAGTTATCCACATATTCACAGGGGTTCTGTAGAAAAGTTTTCCCACCCTGTGGAAACTGTGGATAACCTGTGGAAACTGTGTACAACTCATCTAACGCTACGTTAGGTAGTGTTTCGTTATCCACATAACGGAGCGTTAGATTCTGGATAACTCTTAGAGTTATAATTTATTTTATTTTTTATTAGTAACACTTGCAAAACCCATTAATCCCATAGGTTTCGGACTCATATGAATGTATATATTTCGTTCTGTTTTTCATCGTTATAAATATCGAAAAAGACGCAAGTAAAAACCATATATTTGCTTGCTATTGATTTTTTGGCATGGTATGATTAAACGTGAATTGTGGAGTAGGCTATTTGAGTTAGCTTCACGTTACTAAAATAAAAAAGAAGAAATGGGGGTGCATTCACTATGAAGCGTACATACCAACCAAAGAAGCGTCACCGCGAACGTGTTCACGGATTCCGTAAGCGTATGAGCACTAGCAACGGACGTAAGGTCTTAGCTCGTCGCCGCCAAAAGGGCCGCAAGGTTTTGTCAGCCTAATTGGTCAGACCTGCTAATAGGACTACTGATAACGATTACGCACAGTAAAGCCGTCTGGCCGAGCTGTGCGTTTTCTTTTTGTCTCAATCAAGTTTGGAGTAATC